>JBCCZL010000325.1:0-11056 GCA_039187775.1 Myxococcota bacterium | reverse complement strand
TTCGCCTCGATCGAAGCCGCCCTCGGAAAGCTGCGCGGTTCCCATCACGCCGTCCATGCCCGAGTCGGTGAACACTTCGCCGCCCGCGACATCGCACCGGTCGCCATCACGCAGGAAGTTCCCCTCGAGGCCTGTCGGGTTGTACTGATAGTCGTAGTCATCGCCCGCCGGGTCGGGATTGGTGACCGCGTCAAAGCCGGGCTCGTCCTCGTTGCACAGCCGGTCGAGACCACAGTCTTCAAATGGCTCCCGCATGTTTCGAATGACCGGCTCACCGGGATCGCGAATCCCGTTGTCATTGATGTCCACCGCGACCACGGCCTCGATCGGGTTTCGGTTGTCCCCCATGGGATCCCACACGCCAACGTCTCGGACGCCGTTCGGCCGGGCGTCGCTTCCGTCGCAGAAGGTGATCGCACTGTAGGTGCCCTCGGGATTGAACTCATCGTCGAAGAAGCCGGTGCCCGCGGGTGCTTCTGCATTAAACGGAGGGATCACCACCGGCTCGGCGCAGCGTTCGGCGTTGGAGCGCGTGCGGTCGCTGTCGGGAACGCCGGGCGGCGTGATGTTCGGCATGTCCTCGGTCTCGGCCGCGTCGGTATTGAGGTTGCCGAACATCCGCGCGAGGTCCTGAAAGATCCGGATGTACTCCGCGCGGTCGAATGTGCCTCCGTGGCCGCGCTGATCGTCGTCGTACCACCAATGCTCGAAGTCCTGCACGTGCTCGTGCGCGAAGCGTGCCGGCGGCACCCGGTCGATCGATGCGGCGCCGCAGGCCGCCGGATTGGCCTGCCGTTCAGCCTCGGTGCAGAAGCCTCCCAGGTGATAGGTGTAGATGTAGTCGAGGAGATAACCCCAGTCCCAGGCCGCACCGAGCGGAGCAACGAAGTCGAAGCGCTCGGGATTCTGAAAACCGACCGCACCGGCCCCGAGTCCGCCCATCGAGACGCCGACGATGCCGTTGTACGCAAAGGTCCGTTCCCGCGGCTGGCCTGCGGTCTCCCGGACCACTGCCTGATACGTGCCGAGCCGCGGCGCCTCGAAGTGAAGGAGCGCGTCTCCGCTTCCCGTGACGTTGCCGACGGCCACTGGAATAGTCCGCGGGGTCGCGGCGCCCGGGCCGGTGTAGCTCACCTCGATGTGGCCCCGATGCGCGGTCGCCGGCATGAGCGAGAGTCGAAGGGGAATCGCAAACGGAATGTCGCGCGAGAACCGAAGCGCCGCGGGGCCAAAGCTCACCGCAGGCCCGAGTGCGCGAAAGCCCTCGGGCACCTGATCGGCGGCGCAGCCGATCTCGACCATGAACGGATCGACCAGGTAGTTCGCGGTGGTCGCCGCGCCCTCCTGGAGCCGTACCGTCGTGCCGGCGAGCGAGCCGGTGGTCACTTCGACCGAACCACCGGGATTCACCATCCCGTTGGCGTCTCCGCTGCACGTGGGCACGGTGGCGTCGGTCACCCCTACCTCGAGTGTCGCGGTCCGGGTCATGTTGTCCGGAGTGGTGAACGTCGCGGTGATCGTCGTGGTTCCCAGCGCGCCAGCGGTGACCGTGGTGGTGACCCGACTGAGGCCCTGCGGCATCACCACTTCACTGGCGATGGTCGCGATCCCTTCGTCCATGGACGAAAGCGAGATCGCGAGGTCCGTGCAGTAGTCGGTGTTCTTGAGCTGCAGCTCGACTTCTCGCGCGGCCCCCTCGAGAATTCCGATTCCCGGCTGGGAGAACCGAAGGTCCGGCGTGGGGCAGACGAAGCTTCGGGCGTCGGGCTCCGCATCCATCACCGACGCATCTGGGTTTTCCGGAGCCACCGGGTCATCGTCCGAACAAGCAATCAACCATAGGCCCGAAAGGGCAAACACCACCAACCGCATCCCACGACTATAGATGGGTTTTTCCTGATTGCTTCATGAACGGTGTTCGGTTGGCGCAGTCCTGTGCGGCCCCGCACCGTGGCGGTTTCCGGGGACCACGCCGGGACCTCTCGGTCACGGAAATCCGGGCCATCGGTGGCGGCCGGGGCAAGGCTCGAAATTTGGAGCTCGAGGCGCTACCGTCAAAGGTCGGCGATGGTGGCACCCCGTTCTGCGTTTCCACGCGCCGAGCAGCCTCTCGGGCCGTGTGTCGCCACTCAGGAGAGGACGAACGGATGAGCTTTTCGCATACGCGAGCGGTCGTCACGGGGGGCGGAAACGGCCTCGGACGCGCCTTTTGTCAGAAGTTGGCCGAGGAAGGCGCTCGGATCGTGGTGTCGGACATCGACATGCCCGCCGCGGAGGACACGGCCGCGATGGTTCGCCGCTCCGGCGGCGAGGCGCAGGTGGTGCGCTGCGATGTGCGGGATGTGGACGAGGTCGCGGCCCTCGAAGAGGCTGCCCGCGGGTGGTTTGGCGACACCGACCTCCTGATCAACAACGCGGGCGTGGCGGTGGCGGGGCCCATCGGAACGGTGTCCATCGAGGATTGGCGTTGGGTCGTCGACATCAACCTTTGGGGCGTGATCCATGGCTGCCACGTGTTCGTGCCCTCGATGCGATCGCGCGGAGAAGGCTACGTGCTCAATGTCGCGTCGGCGGCAGGGCTCCTCAATCCGCCCGACATGGGCCCCTACAACGTGACCAAGGCGGCGGTGGTCGGGCTTTCCGAAACGCTGGCGGCCGAGGCAAAGAACGATGGGATTCATGTGACGGTGCTCTGCCCGACGTTCTTTCAGACCGGCATCATGGATAACTCCCGCGGTCCGATGGATCCCAAGGGAGCTGCGGTCGCACGAAAGCTCATGGCGCGATCCAAGATTCAGGCGCCCGAAGTGGCGACGGCGGGCCTCGATGCGGTTGCCGCCGGTCGGCTCTATTGTGTGCCGATGGTCGACGGTCGCTCGCTTTGGCGGATCAAGCGAGCCATTCCGAATCGCTTCGGAGAGGTCACATCGAAGCTTCTCCAGAGTCGGCTCCTCAACAATCTGCGTTCCCGCTAGCGATTCTGTGTGCCCGGTAAACCACTCCGGGAACCGACGTGTTCAGGGGCCCATGCGGCGGTCGGTTCGGCTTGTCGCAGGTCCCCGCTGTGCTGTTCCCTGGCCTGAGGCGTAGCCCTCGGGATACAGTACGCCCAGCATGGGGCTCGTTTCCTTATTTCTACTGGCGATCGCAGCGATCTTTCTCATCGGCATCGTCGGCGAGCTCGTCTTCGAACGCACCGGGGTTCCCGACGTCGTTTGGTTGATCGTCGTGGGCATCATCCTCGGGCCGGTGACCGGCTTTGTGGAGCGCGAGCAGCTTGCGGTGATCGCGCCCTACTTCGGCGCCCTCACCCTCGTCGTCGTGTTGTTCGACGGCGGAAGCAAGCTGAACCTCAGCGAGCTTCGGCACGCCGCGGCCCGATGCACGGTGATGGCGCTCCTGAGCTTTGCTCTATCGGTGGCGGTGCTCGCGGTGGCGTCGATGGCAGCGTCCTGGGCCGGGATCCTTCCTCCGTCTTGGACCTGGCTTCATGCGCTGGTGCTGGGCTCCATCCTCGGTGGTTCGAGTTCGGTGGTCATCATGCCGGCGCTCCGCAAGGCCGGCCTCGCGCCCCATATTTCGAACCTCGTCAATCTCGAGTCGGCGCTCACCGACGTGCTGTGCGTGGTGTCCACCGTCGTCTGCATCAACATCTACGTCAGCGGGCAGACCGACATCGGCGGGGCGGGCCTCACGCTCGTGAAGTCGTTTGGGATCGGCCTCGGGATCGGCGCGGTAGCGGGCCTCCTTTCGATCTTGGTGCTCCGGCGGCTCCGAAAGAGCGCCTATGCATATCCGCTGACGCTCGGCGCGCTCCTGGTGATCTATGTGCTTATCGACGAGCTCGGAGGCAGCGCGGCGCTCGGGATTCTCGCGACCGCGATCATGGTGGGAAATGCGCCCACCCTGTCCAAGGCAATGGGCCTTGAGAAGACGGCGCGGCTTGGAAGCGGCGTCACCACCACCCACGACCAGATCGTCTTCATCATCAAGTCGTTTTTCTTCTGTTTCATCGGCGAGATGCTTGGCCCTCCGTGGGTCATGCTGTTCTTTGGCGTGTTGCTCGGCGTGCTGCTTCTTTTCGCACGCCTCCCCGCGGTCGCGATCGGCACCTTCCGGAGCGGCCTAAGCAATCCGGCGAAAGGGCTCGTCGCGGTGAGCATGCCCCGTGGCATGGCGGCTGGCGTTCTCGCGATCATGCCCGCGCAGGCGGGAATGAGCGGCACCGAAGATCTTCCGGTGGTCGTGTTTGCGAGCGTCTTTACGACGATTCTGATCTTCGCCGTCGGCTTTCCGGTGCTCAAGGCCCAGCTCAAGAAGCACGATCCCGATTCGCTCGTTCCCATCGTCGAAAACTCGCCTGCGTCGCTGTCGATGGACAGCCTCGCCTCGGCCGAAGGCCAATCCCGCCCGCCGGGCTCCTCACCTGCGAGCTCCCCGCCTGCGAGCTCCCCGCCTGCGAGCCCCCCGTCTGCGAGCTCCCCGCCTCCCCAAGAGGTCGCCGACAAGCCGGCCCCGGTCGAGGCCGCTCCCACGCTGGACCAGCGAAAGCCTGCGCCGATCCCCGAGCGTCCGCCGCCCCAAGATGAGTTCATCCAGCTCGCCGACCAGCCTGCGGATGCGACCTTGGTCGACGATCGAATGGCCGCCGACGCCACGGGGGCGGACGAGGCCATTCCGCTGGTCTCCAAGGAAGAGTGACCGAACTTCTTCCTGTCGCACCTCACGCCCTGGCGATCGCCTTTGCGGTGACGGTCATCGCATCCGCGATCCAGGGAACGATCGGCTTCGGCTTCGCGATCGCATCGGTGCCCATCCTGTCTCTCGTGGACCCCCACCTCGCACCGGTTCCGCAGCTCCTGGTGGTGCTTCCGCTCAGTCTCGTGGTGCTCTACCGGGAACGGAAAGACGTCGATCTGAAGGGCATCGGCTGGGTGCTCGTCGGCCGGATCCCCGGCGCGGCGATCGGTCTCCTCCTCCTAAAGCTCGCGAGTCCGGTGATCCTCGATTTCCTCATTGCCGGCATGGTGATGGTCGCGGTGGTGATCATCGCGAGCGGTGCTTCGATCCGGCGAAACAAGGGCACAGAGCTCGGTGCCGGAGTGCTGTCGGGCGCGTTCGCCATGGTGAGCTCGATCGGGGGCCCGCCGATCGCGCTTCTCTACCGAGAGGCCAAGGGAGCCACGATTCGATCGAGCCTCGCGGTGATCTTCTGCGTCGGCCTCACCATCACCATCACGACGCGGGCGGTGGCACGGGAAATGGCGGTGAGCGATCTGATCATCGGTGCGATCCTCATTCCTGGGATGTTTCTTGGCTTCTACATCAGCCGTCACCTCACCGGGATCGCCGAGGGCAAGCCGCTTCGGGTGGGAATCCTCGTGGTGGCGGGGCTCTCTGCGATCGCACTGGTGATTCGGGCAGTGAGCAGCCTCGGATGACCGTTCGGGTTCGGGGTCGGATCGAACGTTTTCCGTTGCGCCGTCCTTTTGCGATCTCACGGGGCGCCAAGACCGAGGCGGTCGTGCTCGTGGTGGAGCTCGATGACGGTCAGTTCGTGGGCTCGGGCCACAGCGTGCCCTACCCTCGATATGGGGAGAATGCGGCAGGGTGTCTTCGGTTGCTCGATACACTCTCGTTCGCGGCGCCGGCCCAAACGATCGAGGGGCTCTCTCGGGGCGCACTCCGGAGCGCGCTCGGCAGTGCGCTCCTCGCGCTCGAGGCGAAGCGGGACAGCCGAAGGGCTTACGAAGTCCTTGGCGTTCCTCCCCCGGAGCCTCTGCCTATCGCTTCCACCATCACGGTGGCGCCGCCGAAGGCGATGGCCGAGGATGCGGCCCGAGCGACCTCCACCACCCTCAAGCTCAAGGTGGGGGGCGACGCGAAGGATCTCGAGCGCGTCCGTGCGGTCCGCGAAGCGTCGCCGGATGCGACGATACTGATCGACGCGAACGAAGGGTGGGATCTATCGCTCTATCGCTCTTTGCTGCCGGAGCTCGTGGAACTCGGCGTGGCTCTGATCGAGCAGCCGTTCCCTTCCGACCGCGATGAGGCGCTCCGCGATCTTCCTCGGCCGATTCCGATCTGCGCCGATGAATCGCTCGTCGGCGCCGTGACGCCGGACGACCTGGCTGATCGCTACGACGCGGTAAATATCAAACTCGAGAAAGCGGGCGGAGTCCGGGAGGCGCTCGCTCAGATGGAGGCGGCGACCGAGCTCGGTCTTCGCACGATGCTCGGCTGCATGGTGGGGTCTTCGCTCTCGGTAGCGCCAGCGATTCTCTTGGGTGGTCTCGCGGATTGGGTCGATCTCGACGGTGCCTGCTTTCTCGATGGCGAGCCGAGCCCGCGACTTCGTTACGCCGAGGGAAGAGTCTGGCCGTTGGAAGGCACGGTGTGGGGAACCCGGAAATCGCTCCACGGGTCGAGGTGATCCGAAGCGTCGTCTTCTCCCGTACCCTTCCCGGATCGACGTGAAGCTTTCATCGCCCGCTGGCCTTCTTGCAGGGCTCCGTTCTGCCCTTTCGCTCGTACTCTTCGGGCTGTTGCTGTCGAGCACCGCCCGCGCTCAAGAGGGGCAGGCTCCCGCGCTCGTTCCTCCACAGCTTGCCGCGGAGCCTCACGGTCACCCAGACTACCCGTCCGAGGCGGATGGAGCGGCCGCGCGGGTCACCGTCGAGATCACGATCGACGAAGCGGGAGCGGTGACCGACGCGACCGTGGTCGAGAGCGATCGCACGGGAAGCGACGCCGGACTCTTCGAGACGGCAGCCGTTGCCTACGTCCGAACCCTCACGTTTCGACCCGCGGAGCGTGATGGGGTGCCGGTCCGATCGCAGATTCGCTTCGAGGTGTTCTTCGAGCCGCAGGAGCCGCCACCGCACCAGCACGAGCATGCGCCGGCCGCGCACGAACACGACGAGCACACGCACGATGAGCACCGTCATGAGGACCACGAGGACCGCGAACCGCACACGCACGACCCCGAGCCACCCGCTCCCGAACCGGATCTTGGGGGCGCGTTCGGGGCGACAGCCGAAGTTCAGGCGGGGGTTCGCGGCCCGAACGCGGTGGCCGCGTCGGACTTTGAGCTCGAGCTCGGGGCGCTGCGAGATGTGCCGCGTCGGACCGCTGCGGACATGCTCACGCTTGCGCCCGGTGTGGTCCTGCAGAACCACTCCGGCGAAGGCCATGCGCCGACGGTTTTTCTCCGCGGTTTCGACGCTGGCGAAGGCCAAGACATCGAGCTCCTCGTGGATGGCGTTCCGCTCAACGAGCCGTCCAATGCGCATGGTCACGGCTACGCCGACTCGCATTTTCTGATCCCCGAACTCGTGTCGTCGATTCGGGTGCTCGAAGGCCCGTTCGATCCGCGCCAGGGAGACTTTGCGGTGGCCGGGAGCGCGGAGTATCGACTTGCGGCTGCGCGCCGAGGGATCACTCTCGGAGGGAGCTACGGCTCGTTTCGCGAAGCGCGCGCACTCCTTCTCTGGGCGCCGGCCAACGCGGCAGACGAGACCTTCGTCGGGGTCGACGTGCGCGGGGGCGACGGGTTTGGTCCGAACCGGGCCCACCGCTCGTTCTCTGCGATCGGTCAGTATGCATCCCAGGGCGGGCCGCTGCGCTGGTCGGTGATGCTCGCGTCGAGCGCCCTCGAGTTCGACTCGGCGGGTGTTATCCGCGAAGATGCCTTCGAGTCGAGGTCCCTTCCCTGCGCGACCGACGAGGACGAACAGTTCTTTTGTCTTCACGATCCCAACCAGGGGGGCTCAGGGTCGCGACATCTCATCAACGCGCGCCTCGAGCATCGAGGGGCATCGAGTGAGCTGAGCCAACAGCTCTTCGCGTCCATTCGAAAGCACCGCATCCGGGAGAACTTCACCGGCGCGCTACTCGATCCCATCGGCGACGGTCTCGATCAGCTCACCGACACCACGACGGTAGGGGGCCGCGGGCGGTACCGCATCGAGCAAGAGTGGCTTGGTCGCGAGCACGCGTTGGAGGTGGGGTACGTCGCCCGCCACGACCTTGGGGAGACCCGGCTCTTCCGGCTCCGCCAAGACGGAGGCGCCCCTTACCAGGTTGTGTTCGACACCGACCTCCAGGTGACCAACGTGGGTGCCTACATCCTCGGCGAGACCCACCCGCTGCCGTGGCTGAGCGCCAGCGTCGGCGCGCGGGTCGATGCCTTCGCCTATCAGCTCATCGACCGAGATCGTCCCACCATGGATCGCGATGGCGACCGGCTCCCGACCGAGCCCGTCGATGCGTTTGGACTGGCCGTCCAGCCCCGAGGCACCGTGCGGTTTCATCTCACCGACGGCCTCGCGATCGTGACGAGCGTTGGCCTTGGTGCGCGCTCGACCGACGCCCAGGCGCTCTCCGAGGGCGAAGACGCACCCTTTGCGGAAGTGCTCGCCGGAGAGCTTGGTCTCACGTTCGCAGATTCTCTCGCCGACTGGGGAATCGAAGCCCGGGCGTTCGGCTTCTACACCCGGGTCGATAACGACCTCCTGTTCGACGAAGAGCGCGGCCGCAATGTTCCGATCGGACCAAGCCAGCGCGTCGGGGCGAGCGCATTCGGTCGAATCCGAGGTTCCTGGCTCGATGCGCTCGCGAGCGTGACGTGGTCGGAAGCCTATGAAGGGGGAGACGTCCTGGACTTCTCCGGCCCCCGCCTAGCGTTCGTCCCGCGCTTTGTCGTTCGGCTCGACGCGGCCGTCCGACACGAGGTCCCGATCTATGGCGAAGGTCTTCGGCTCGGGGCCTCGGTCGGGACGACCTACATCAGCGAAAAACCGCTTCCGCTCGGAACCGAGAGTGAACCGATATTCGCGTTCGACACGGCACTCCGCGCGGGGTGGCGATTCATCGACGTCGCGTTCGAAATCGAAAATCTGTTCGACGTGCGAAATCGCGCGGCAGAGTTCAACTACGTGTCGAGTTTCGGCCCCGCGGGATCCCTTCAGCGGGAACGGCACTTTGCGGCCGGTCCGCCGAGAACCGTGCTCTTCACCATCTCCTTCCACCTGGATACGCAGGGCGTATTCGCGGCGCAATAATTGCGCCCGCGTTGTTGCGGACGCGGTGGATTGCTAGGATCCCGCGCGTGCTGGAACGGTCGTTTGTCGATCCGCTTGTCCGCGTGAGCCGTACACCTTACCGAGAGCCATGAGGACACTGAGGATGACCCCCACTCTGCGATTCGCTGCGACCGCGGCGCTGCTGGTCGGCGGCTGCGCGGCCACCGAAGGGCAAATCGTGCCGCTCGACGTGGTGCTCGAGCCAACGCCGGACCGGCAGTTTACGACGAACATCGGATGGGAGGTCGAGCTGGACGAGGCGTATGCCGCGATCGGTCCGATTCACCTCTACTCGCCGGCGGAGGAGCCCTCCGCGATGGCGGTCCTCGAGCAGCTCGTCGGCCCCTCGGTCGCTCGAGCGCATGGGGGGACCGACCCGCTCAACGGCCGACGGGTGCGGGCGGAGTGGCTGACGCAGGTCGCCTTCGACGTCATCGGAACGAGAACCCGATCCCTCGGCACGGTCGATGCGGAGACCGGCGCGGTGGAGAGTGCCAGCGTCACCCTGGACCCGCCCGTGGCGCAGAACTCAGAGACGCTTCGTGGACATCAGCTCTGGGTCCGAGGCCGTGCGATGAAGGACGGGGTCACGATCCCGTTCGAAGGCGGGCTCGACATCGAAGGCGAAGGCCTGGCCCGTCGCGTGGAGAACCTCACCATCGATGGATTGCTCGAGCCGGGCATGACGTGGCGGGTCACCGTTCATGCGTTCACCTGGTTCGAGGATGCACACTTTGACCGGCTCACCGAGCAGACCGCGGAGGGTACCTACGTCATCACCCCGCAAGATCAGGTCGCCGGAGCCTGGTTCCTCAACGTCCGTGCGCCGAGCGGGTATCACACCACGCTGGGACGCAACTGATCACCCTTAGTTGCCGAGAGAGTCACAACATGCATATGGAATTCGTTCGTCGTTCGCTCCCCCTGGCCGTCCTCGCCGCGTTGTTCGCGGCCTGTACTTCCGATTCGGGAGGCGCCGGCACCCTTCGAGTCGAGCTCAATGGGGAGGAAGCATCCCGCGAGGGGTTTCCGGTCGGTGAAGGCGAAGACCAGATCGCGTTTGCCGACGGCTACACCGTGCAGTTTGACCGTGTGCTTGTGTCGTTCGCTTCGTTCGAGCTCCGAGGCGCGGACGGCGAAGTTGCCTCGCTCTCCGCGGATCCAATCGTCGTCGACCTTCACACCGGCACGCCCGAAGCGTGGGTATTCGAGGACGTCCCCGCACGCCGCTGGGAAGACGTGCGCTACACCTACGCGGCGCCGACCGCCGAGACCCGCGCCGTGGGCGCGATCGCACAAGCGGACATCGACGCGATGATTCAGAACGGATACGCGATGCTCGTGTCGGGGACCGCGATGTCCAGCGACGCGCAAGCCTACCCCTTCGAGCTTGGCTTCGAGTTTGTGGTCGACAACACCCGCTGTGTCAGCGGCACCGACGAGACCGACGGTTTGGTGATTCCCAACGGGGCGGTCGTGGACTCGGAGCTCACCATTCACTTCGACCATCTTTGGTTTGACACCTACGCGTTCGACGACGCCGAGCTACGGTTCGAAGCATGGGCGGCGGTCGCGCCGGCGAATGGCCCGATCACCCTCGACACCCTCGCGCAGCAGTCCCTCTCCGACCTCCGCGACCGCCAGGGTATGCCGATCGAGCGCGATGGCACTCCGCTGGTCTACAACCCCGGGCCGCTCAACCTCGCGGCGAACAATCTCCGCGAGTACACGGTCGCCGCGGCGACGACCACCGGCCACTTCAACGGCGAAGGGCACTGCGACTACACGCTCCGCCAGTAGCAAAATCGCGTCTCGAAGATAAAGGCCTCCCGAACGGGGGGCCTTTTTGCGTTTGGACGGTCCACTACGGGTTGTGGGCGAAGAGCTGTTTCGTTTCCGCGTTGAGCAGCACGATCAGCCCCCAGATGCCGAGCGGGAGGCCCATGATGCAACACCCAGTGCATGGCAACATG
>JBCCZL010000324.1:0-11073 GCA_039187775.1 Myxococcota bacterium | reverse complement strand
GGGGGGCAGGACTAGAGAGCGGACGTCATCCTCGCCGATTCCAGCGGGGGAACTCTCTCCCTCCCGGGCGGGAGCGACCCTCGCGCATCGCGCCTCCGCCCCTTCCGCCGGCACACTCCGAACCCCCTCGGTTTCGGGGTTCTCAGGTCACGCCGCCACGAAGCGCTTGCGCTCGTCGCAGACCACCTCGAGGACTTCGTCTTTATCGAGAAGACCGGCGTCCATCAGGGCGCGCATGTAGCCGTCGGCGTAACCGTGGGCGCGGGCAAGCTTTGCGTAGCGAACCCCCGAGAACCGGGCCTCGAGCACCGACTGGAGAAGGCCTCGGAGGGTGCTGACCATGTCTTCCTTACTCATACTCAAGCCTTGCCCCACGGCTGGCTCCACGGTCAAAAAACCCGCGCGTTCGGGGGCGTCGGCGACGCATCCGCGGAGTCTGCTAGACTCGTCGGCAAAGATCCAAGGAGCTTCGTCCCGGGTGGCGGAAGGCTCTCCCCGGCCGGGGTGGCGGAATTGGCATACGCAGGCGACTTAAAATCGCTCGGAGTGATCCATGCGGGTTCGAATCCCGCCCTCGGCACCATTTTCAGCCCCCTGTAAGTCCCGTGATGACGCTTCCGAGGAGGCCGGTGACGATTCATAGGGCGTCGCTGACGATTCAGCGCCTGGCCTCTTGAGCGAGACAGGGTCGGGAACGTCGGCAACGTTCACCAACCTTGCCTGGCCCCTCCGCATCGAGTCGAGGTGGCCTTTCATCACTGGGGTCAGTGGTTGGCTGGGGACCGGAAACGCGGTCGAGTTAAGCAAGAAGCTCGAACTGGGTCTTGGCCTGTTGTCGGAATCCGCAATAGCCGACGCGTGACGTATTCTTGCCGGCCACGTCAACCGGCGCGACCTCTGTAGCCCGCCTCGTCGCGTGCGATACGGCCCAGCACGCCCTTAATCGTGACGTCCAGCTGGCTTCCAGTTTGATAGTTGGCGGGGACGACGAAGTGAGCTCTATCCTCGGCAATGAGGTTGTAGACCTTCCGCTGCATATCCTTCCGGGCCCATTTGGCCGGGTCGAATACCGCTACGGAATGACCGCCTTGGAACCTGACCATCTTCATCGAGGGGATGTCTGTGTCCCCGTCGCCCAAGTAGATCATCCGGTTTCCGTAGATGGCGTGAGGTCCGCGTTGATCGGCCAAACGCGAATCCCATCAATCACGACCTCGGCGAGGAAGCGGAGGTGCGGCTCAATGAACTCGCGTAAGGTCGGTATCAGCACTAGACCGATCATTGCGTTCCGACCGTGGACCGTCGTCATCAATTGCGCCTCGAAGTAGAGGCCCTCGTGATGGAGGCATACAGCCTCAGCGACGAGCGGGCCGACAGCGTGCTCCGTAAATTCCGCTTGGTGGAGAAGCGAGACATCAAGCGGTTTGGCGAAGCCCGGACGCGGCGCGGCATTATCGCGGCGCTCCACGTGTTGCGCTCGGAGGGGCGCGAAATCGGCCGGAGCTTCGTCGCGGTTGATCATGTAGGGAATCCACAGGACGGCGGTCAGAGCCACCCGCGCCACCCTGGGCACGGGAGCGGCCTAGCCAAAACAGCTCGGAATGGGTCATCGCACCTCCGAAGCGCCACGCAGCACACCGCGGCGTGTCGGCGCTCGCAGCGATTTGGGACATGTTCTCCTCCACGCGGTGTGCGCTGGCCCAGATTGGCTTCTCGAAATCGGCATGGGTTCCTCCTGTGGCGACGGTGACGCACTCTCAATCTGAAGCCACGCCGAAGCCTGAACCATGGCTTGGTTTCCCATTTTCTTGCTCATTATCACTGCATCTCAGTTACTTCAGTACACCCTAGTGCTCGTCGGCGATCTGCCATACGACCCCCTCGACAAGTGTCGTCCATCGCCCAAAAATAGAATCGATCTAGCATTGGAAACTGTGTATCTTGCTGCTCAGACCGCTCGGTGGATTCGGAGGGTCGAGCGCATCAGACACAACCCGAGGAATGAAGACAGCCTGAGGAACGAACCCAGCCTGAGGAATGAAGGGAGAGAAGATGAGTCGAAGTATTCGAACCACATGTACCCGCATAGCGGCTTCTCCGGGGTCGGTCGCGCTGGCCTTCGCGGTGTCGTTCTCCGCGATCAGCTGCTCGAAACCGGCCCCCGAAGCGCCCACCGTCACCAATGAAACCGCGGGCGCCGAGGCGACCGGCTATACCTCCATCGAAGACTGGTGGCCCAATCGGCTCGACCTTCGAGTGCTTCAACGAAATGCGCCGGTTGGCGATCCGGTCGACGAGGGCTTCAGCTACGGCGAGGCATTCACTGCCCTCGACCTTCAGGCAGTGAAGAACGATATCCGGGAAGTCCTCACGACCTCGCAGGACTGGTGGCCCGCCGACTACGGCCACTACGGCGGATTGATGATTCGACTCGCGTGGCACAGCGCCGGCACCTACCGCGTCACCGACGGGCGAGGCGGAGCAGCATCGGGCACGATTCGCTTTGCCCCGCTCAACAGCTGGCCCGACAACGCGAACCTCGACAAGGCACGACGCCTTCTTCTCCCGGTCAAGCTCAAGTACGGACGAAGCCTCTCGTGGGCCGACCTCATGATCCTCACCGGCAACGTGGCCCTTGAATCCATGGGCTTCGAGACCTTCGGATTTGGTGGCGGACGCGAAGATGTGTTCGAACCGGCAGACATCAACTGGGGCCCTGAGACCGTATGGCTCGCCGATGCGCGCTGGAACGACGGCGAGCTCGACCAGCCCCTCGCCGCGTCGCAGATGGGCCTCATCTACGTAAACCCGGAGGGCCCTGGCGGAAACCCCGATCCCGCCGCCGCCGCCCAACACATCCGGGTGACCTTCGGCCGGATGGCGATGAATGACGAAGAGACCGTCGCACTCATCGCCGGCGGGCACACCCTTGGCAAGGCGCACGGTGCGGCGCGACCGAGCGATCACGTGGGCCCCGAGCCAGAAGGCGCGCCGATCGAGCAGCAGGGACTCGGTTGGCAGAGCTCGCACGGCAGCGGAAACGCCGGCGACACGATCACGAGCGGCCTCGAAGGCGCTTGGACCACCACCCCGGTGCAGTGGTCGCACGAGTTCTTCCGAAACCTTTTCGAGTTCGAATGGGAGCTCACCCGAAGCCCCGCGGGCGCCCAGCAGTGGACGCCCCGCGGCGCAACCACTCCCACCGTGCCCGACGCACACGACCCGAACCGGCGTCATCACCCGATGATGCTCACCACCGATCTCGCGCTGAAGGTGGATCCGGCCTACGAGCAGATCTCCCGACGGTTTTACGAGAACCCGGAGCAGTTCGAGGATGCGTTTGCCCGCGCCTGGTACAAACTCACCCACCGAGACATGGGCCCCCACAGCCGACTTCTCGGCTCCGAAGTGCCCGACCCGCAGCTATGGCAGGACCCGGTTCCCGCGGTAGACCACCCGCTCGTGACCGCGGAGGACATCTCCGCGCTAAAGACCCAAATCCTGGCGTCCGGGCTCTCCGTCGAGCAGCTCGTCTCCACCGCCTGGGCCTCCGCTTCGATCTACCGTGACACCGACAAGCGTGGCGGTGCGAACGGCGGCCGGCTCCGCCTTCTTCCGCAGCGGGACTGGGCGGTCAACGAACCGGCGTCGCTGGGAACGACCCTCGAGGCTTTGGAGCGAATTCAGACCGAGTTCAACAATGCGCACTCCAACAACAATGCGCAGTCCGACGGCAAGCGCATCTCCCTAGCGGATCTCATCGTCCTCGCGGGCGCTGCGGCCATCGAAGCCGCCGCGGAGCGCGCGGGCCAAACCGTCGAAGTGCCGTTTCGCCCGGGCCGCACCGACGCGACCCAGGAGACGACCGATGTCAACTCCTTCGGGGTGCTCGAGCCGCAGACCGACGGATTCCGAAACTACCTTCCCAATGTCGACGAGCGCACCGCCCTGGAGCAGCTCGTCGACCGCGCGGACCTTCTCACCCTGACCGCCCCGGAGATGACGGTGCTCGTCGGCGGGCTCCGGATGCTCGGCGTGAACCATGGCGACGCGCGACACGGAGTCTTCACCGAGGCCGCGGGCACCCTCACCAACGACTTCTTCGTGAATCTCCTCGACATGAACGTCGAGTGGCAGAGCGTGGATGGCGGAATCGTCTACGAAGGACGCGCGCGCGGCTCCGACGAAGTTCGCTGGACGGGCACTTCGGTCGACCTCGTGTTCGGCTCGAACTCGCAGCTCCGCGGCATCGCCGAGGTGTACGCCGCCGATGACGCGCGGGAAAAGTTCGTCAACGACTTCGTCGCCGCGTGGGCCAAGGTCATGAACCTCGACCGATTCGATCTGCCCAACCGATAGCGCGCCAACACCGCATCGGCCGGCTCCGCCAAAAAACGCCGGGGAGCCGGCCGAGTTCATGGGGATGGCGGAACGCGCCGCCAGTAGGCGAGAAGCGAAACCGTCCGCGCCAGATAGTGGACGAAGAGCGACGCCCAGAGCCCGTGATTCTGAAACGGCGTGAGAGCCCAGTACGCGCCGATAAAGATGGCGAGGGACGCAAGCATCGCGTTCCGCATCTCCGCGGTTCTGGTGGCGCCGATGAAGATCCCGTCGAGCTGAAAGCAGGCCACCCCCGCAAGCGGCGCAGCAGCCGCCCAGGGAAGATAGTCACGGGCGGTATCCCGAACCCCCGGGTCGGACGAGAGCCCGTCGATGAAGAACGGGCCGAAGACAAAGAGCACAACCGTCAGCCCCGCCGCCACGCCAAACGCCCAGGCGGTCGTCCGACGGACGGTGAGCAAGAACGCCGCGCGGTCGCCGGCTCCCACCGAACGACCGACCAGCGCCTCCGCCGAAAACGCCAAGCCGTCGAGAAAAAACGCTGAGACCGAGATGAACTGCATGAGCACCGAGTTCGCCGCCAGGATCTCGTCGCCCTGCGCCGCTCCATCGGCCATGAACCAGAGAAACACGGTCAAAAGCGCGAGCGACCGAACCATGATGTCGCCGTTGACCCCGAGCGTGCGGCGGAGCTCTCTGAGCGCAAACACTCCGGCGCCACGGACCCGCGGGAGATCACGAAACGCTAGGCCAAGCCCCGCAAGGAGCGCTCCGTACTCAGCGATCACCGTGCCGAGCGCCACCCCTTCCACGCCCCACTCGAAGCCAAGCACGAACAGGCTGTCGAGGGCCATGTTGGTGAGATTGAGAACGAGCTGCAGCACCAGCGCAATTCGAGCCCGCCCCATCCCGATGTAGAACCCGAGAAGCGCATAGTTCATCAGGGTCGCGGGAGCGGCCCAGATTCGAATGTCGAAGTACGCTCGCGCCCGAAGCTCCACCGCCGCGCTCCCATCGAGCAGGGCAAAGGCAAGCTCACGAAGCGGAAGCTGGGCCGCCACCAGACCAATGCCGACCACGCCGCCCAGAAATAGAGCCCGGAGAAGCGTCGCACGAAGCTCCGCTTGGTCGTCGGCGCCGAGCGCCTGAGCGGTGAGGCCCGTGGTGCCCATGCGAAGGAATCCAAACGCCCAAAAGATGAACGAGAAGATCAGCGAGCCCACGGCCACCGCGCCGATGTGCACCGGGCTCGGAATCTGCCCCACCACCGCCGTATCGACGACGCCGAGGAGCGGCGTCGTGACATTGGACAGCATGATCGGGCCGGCGATCGCAAAGATCGCTCGATGACTCACGCGAAGCTCGGAGGAGGACCCCATAGCGCCGGGGTTCTCTAGCAGACTCGACGCCAGACCACTGGACGATCGCTGGGCCTTTCAGTGAGGTTCTCCGCAGCCGCCGGAGCTTGACCGCGAAAGGTCATCTCGGCGCAAAAACCGCGCGATTTCAGCGGGTCTCCGGCCCGTGGGTTTGATAAATCGATGGCTTCGTGGTACCGCCCGACCTCTCCTATGGCCCAAAAATCTAAGGCGAAGGACCCACGGCGAACTGCCCTCATTCGAGGAGGGATCGTGCTCTTGGTGGTCCTCCTGTTTGTCACCCTTTCGCCGGCGGCCCGGATCTACGTCGATCTGCTTTGGTTCAAATCGGTCGGCTATGAACCGATCTTCACCACCATCCTCTGGAGCAAGGTCGGGGTCGGGGCGGTGGTGGGCCTGGTGTTCGCGGTGGTCCTCTACGCGAATCTTCACGTCGCGGTACGCCTGACCGAGGGGCTCACCGGCGTGATCCTTCAGGACCCGACCGGCCAGCGGAAGATCGACGTCTCGCCGATCGTCGCCCGACTGGTCCTCCCCGCGGCGCTCGTGGTCGGCCTCTTCGCGGGCCTCGCAAGCACCGAACATTGGCGCACGTGGCTTCTCTACGCCAACGCCAGCGACTTCGGAACGCAGGATCCGATCTTCGGTCGGGATGTCGGATTCTACGTCTTCGAGCTTCCCGGGCTCAGCGCCTTCTCTTCGGGCCTGATGAGCCTCGTCGGCTTCTCACTGTTCGGCGCCGCGGTCGTTCACCTCGTCCGGGGCGGCCTGACGTTTACCGGTCGGGGTCTCCGAGCCGAGCGCCGAACTCGGGTCCATCTGAGCGTCCTCCTTTCGGCGCTTTTTCTCGTGCTCGCCTTCGAGGCGTGGCTCGCGATGCCCGAGCTTCTGTTCTCCGAGGTCGGTCCCGTCGCCGGGGCAAGCTACTCCGACGTGAACGCAAAGCTCCCCGCCCTCCAGGCGCAGATCGCGGTGTCGGTGATCGCCGCGGTGCTCGTGGCGGTGAGCGCCACGCGGCAGCGGATCATTCTCGCGGGAGCCGCGATCGTTCTCTATCTGGTGGTCGAGCTCTTGGCCGTCCGCGCGTACCCCGCGATCGTGAGCGAGTACAGTGTCAAGCCGAACGAGTCGCGGATGGAAGCTCCCTATATCGAGCACAACATCGCCGCCACCCGCGCCGCCTACAACCTCGAAGGCATCACCGAGCGCGAGCTGAGCGGCGAGGTCACCCTCGACCGGGAGGACATCGACCGAAATCGGGCGACGATCGAGAACATCCGGCTCTGGGACCACGGACCGCTCCTCGACACCTTCGCTCAAATTCAGGAGATTCGAACCTACTACGAGTTCCAGTCGGTGGATAACGACCGCTATCGCATCAACGGTGAAGTTCGACAGACCATGCTCTCGCCCCGAGAGCTCGCCGTTGAGAGCCTTCCCAGCCGAAACTGGATCAACGAGCACTTCACCTACACCCATGGCTACGGCATCACCCTCGGCCCGGTGAACACCGCGACGCCGGAGGGCCTCCCCGAGCTGTTCGTCCAGGACATTCCGCCGGCGACCGCCCTCGAAGGGTTCGAAGTCACCCAGCCCGAAATCTACTTCGGGGAGCTTTCGAACGATTATGTCTTCGTCCGCACCGCCAACCAGGAGTTCGACTATCCGGTCGGCAACGAGCGGGTCTACGACGAGTACGACGGCCAGGCCGGCATTCACATCGACGGGTTCATCACCACCGCGGCCATCGCGGCGCACGTCGGCTCGCTCAAGCTGTTCCTCTCCGGCGACATCGATGAAGACAGCCGCGTCCTTCTCCACCGACGGATCAACGACCGGGTCGCCACGATCGCGCCGTTCCTCAGCTACGATCCCGATCCCTACATGGTTCTGCGCGAGGACGGGCGTCTCGTGTGGATCTACGACGCGTACACGACCACGCGAAGCTATCCCTACTCGCAGCCGTTGCCCGGGATGAACTACATCCGAAACTCGGTGAAGGTGGTGGTCGACGCCTATCACGGGAGCGTCGAGTTCTACGTCGCCGACGACGAGGACCCGATCCTTCAAACCTGGCAAAAGATCTTTCCCGGCACCTTCCGACCGATGGATGAGATGGCCGATGACCTGAAGGAACACCTCCGCTACCCGGAGCGCATCTTTTCGGTCCAGGCCACCATGTTCTCCACCTATCACATGGCCTCCGCCGAGCTCCTCTACCAGCGAGAAGACCAGTGGGAGATTCCCCAGGTCCGCCGCGCCGAAACGCAGGGCGAGCGCATGCAGCCCTACTACACGATCATGCGGCTTCCCGAGGAGGAGCACGCCGAGTACATCCAGATGCTTCCCTACACCCCGGAGCGGAAGCAGAACCTCGCCGCTTGGATGGTCGCGCGGAGCGACGGGGAAAACCTCGGCGAGATGGTGGTGTATCGGTTCCCGAAAGACCGACTGGTGTTCGGTCCGCAGCAGATCATGAACCGGATCGACCAGGAAGAGGACATCTCGCGGCAGCTCTCGCTGTGGGATCAGCGCGGAAGCCAAGCGATCCTCGGCACGCTGCTCGTCATTCCGATCGAAGAGTCGCTCATCTATGTGTGTCCGCTCTACCTTCGCGCGTCCGGCGGTCGAATCCCCGAGCTCAAACGGGTCATCGCGGTGTACGAAAACCGGATCGCGATGGAGGAAACGCTCGATGAGGCGATCGACACCCTCTTCGGACCCCCACCGAGTGAAGAGGTCGCGATGGTAGAACCGGCAACCGAGGTCGAGGAGCCGGCCGGCGACCCGACCGGCGTGCCCATCGTTGAAGCGGTCGCAGAAGGGACAGCGGACGAACCGCCCACCGAGCTCGCCCAACGTGCGCGGTATCACTTCGAGCGCGCGACGGCCGCGCAGCGCGAGGGCGACTGGGCGCGTTACGGCGAAGAGCTCAGCGCCCTGCAAGCAGTGCTCGAAGAGCTCGCACCCTGACCAAACATCGGCGTCCCATTCTTGCGCAGTTGCATCTGCGTGCAACGGGGACGTGACATCCGTCAGAGAAAACCATCCCCCTTCGCGCTCCCTCCGTCCAGGGGCTACACTCCGCCGGATGTTTTTTCACGGCTTGCCGGCGCGCCCCCGCTACCGGTTGTTTCTCGCGGCTTTTCTTGTGGTTTCTGGTCCTCTGGTCGGCTGCGGCGGCGACGATGATAGCCGGCCGATCGTCCCCGACGGCGGCACCGACGGAGCGGTCGACGGGGACGCGGGGGGCGGCAACATGATGCCGGGGTGCATGCCTCCCGGCACCCCCGAGCCAACAGTGCAGATGTGCCCAGGAGATTCGCTCCCATCGCTTCCCAACGGAGCGTGCGAGGTCACGCCCGGCAACGAGGCCACGCTGATCACCGGCGATATTCTTGTTCCCGGCTCGGTGCTTCGCGGCGGTCAGGTCCTCATCGACGAGAGCGGTTCGATCGCCTGCGTCGACTGCGACTGCAGCGCGATGGCGGGTGGCGCGACCCAGGTCGTCTGTCCCGACGGCGTGGTGTCGCCGGGCCTGATCAACACGCACGAGCACATCACTTTTGCGCAGAACGTGCCGTTCCAGCCGACCGACGAGCGCTGGGAGCACCGCCACGACTGGCGCCGAGGCCTCCGCGGCCACAGCGAGCTCGACAGCATGGGCCGCGCAAGCTCGCTTCAGGTATCCTGGGGCGAGCTCCGAATGATGATGGGGGGAGCAACCTCACTAAACGGAAGTGGAAGTGCAGACGGCTTCCTCCGAAACCTCGACCGTTCGGCGATGGAAGGCCTCGGCCAAACCGCGGTCGAGTACGACACCTTTCCCCTCGGCGACTCCGACGGGACCTTGCTGGCGATGGGCTGCGGGTATCCCGGTTCGACGCGGGGCGATGAAATCGCCATGGAGGAGTCCTACACCCCGCATCTCTCGGAGGGGATCGATACGGAGGCCCAGAACGAGTTTCTCTGCGCCCGAGAAGGGGAGTTCGATCTCATTCAACCGCAGACCGCGCTCATTCACGGCATCGGCCTGACGCCGCCGGAGATCGGTGAGATCGCCGCCGATCAGTCGTCGCTCATCTGGTCGCCTCGCTCGAACATTTCGCTCTACGGCGACACCGCGCGAATCACCGAGTACGCCTCCCTCGGCGTATCGATTGCCTTGGGCACCGACTGGGTGATCAGCGGCTCGATGAACATGGTCCGCGAGCTCGCCTGTGCGGCCGATCTGAACGAGCTCTACTACGGGAGTTACTTCACCGACGAAGAGCTCTGGCTCATGGCCACCCGAAACGCCGCAGAAGCACTCGCGGTAGACGACGTCCTTGGAACGATCGCCGTTGGTAGTGTTGCAGACCTCGCGATCTTCCGATCTCAGGACAACCGCCGCGACCACCGCGCAATCATCGAGTCGCAGGCTCAGGACGTGGTGCTCGTGATGCGGAGCGGCCGCCCGCTTTACGGCGACGAGACGCTCCTGACCGGCTTTGCGGGCGGAGACACCTGCGACGGAATCGACGTGTGCGGTTCGATGAAACGCATCTGCGCTCAGAGCGAGATCGGCGCAAGCCTTACCGACCTCCAGAACGCCAACGGTTCGAGCTACCCGCTCTTCTTCTGCGGCGAGCCAATGAACGAGCCGACCTGCGTGCCCGCGCGAAACGCGATGGGCGGTGGCATCCCGAGCCCGGAGGTCAACGGATCCAATCGCTACTCGGGGGCCATCGAAGACGGCGACGGCGACGGCGACGGCATCCCCGACGCGACCGACAACTGTCAGTGCACCTTCAATCCGATTCGGCCGCTCGACAACGGCGTCCAGGCGGACTTCGACGGCGACGGGGCGGGCGACGCGTGCGACCCCTGCCCTCTCGACATGGGTCTAAGCGGCTGCTCGCCGCCGGATCCGAACGACCGCGACGGCGACGGAGTGCCCAACGACACCGACAACTGCCCGAGCGACCAGAACGCCAATCAGGCCGACGCGGACAATGACATGAAGGGCGACGTCTGCGACGCCTGTCCGATGGATCCGAACCCGGGTCAGGCCGCGTGCCCGGGGACGATCTATGACGTCAAGGACGGGACGCTCGTGGGCGGCACCACCGTCGCGCTGACCGGCCCGATCGTCACCGGCGTCGGCGGCAACGGCTTCTTCATGCAGGTCGGCCCGATGGACCCCGTGTAGGCGGGGTCTCAGCGCTGCCCCCGAAGTGGGCTTCGGCCCTAATTCAGTATCAGCCTACGATCTGGTTCGGCTGATCTCGATGTTGGGCTGGCACCTGCACTTACCCGAGGCGGCCAGGTTGCCTGCGGCACAATGGTTTAGCTTAGAAAGCGTGGTGCGAGG
>JBCCZL010000323.1:0-11102 GCA_039187775.1 Myxococcota bacterium | reverse complement strand
TCGTGGGAAGCCCGAGTGGGGTGTTCGCCGGGGCGGTTGCCGAAGATCCCACTCGGGTCGACGAACTTCTTCGTTGGATGCGCGGCGTCCAGTCGCGACAGCCCGGGATGCTCACGTTCACGAACCAAGCCTCGCTCTTCGGCCGGGGGATCGGGGGCGGACGAAACATCGAAGTCCACATCTCCGGAAGCGACCTCGGGACTCTGACCGCGGTGGCTCGCGACATGTTTGCCCGTACCCGTGAAGCGCTCGAGGGCGCACAGGTCCGTCCCGTTCCATCCCTCGGCGACGGCGCCCCCGAACTCCACGCGGTCCCGCGACGCGACGAAGCCTCGGCCCTCGGGATCGACGCCGCGGAGCTCGGAACCGTCGTCAACGCGTTCGCGGACGGCGCGATCGTCGGTGAGCTGGGACCGGACGGGACCACCCAGGTCAATGTGGTGATCCGGGCGCGGAACCGCGCCGGCGACCTCCTCGAGGATCCCCACGCGCTCGAGTCGGCGCCGATCCGCACCCCCGGCGGCTCGATCGTCCCCCTTGCGGTGCTCGCGCGGTTCGACGAGCAGCTCGGCCCGACGATCGTGCAGCGCATCGAACGTCGCCGGGCGGTCACCCTTCGCGTGGTCCCGCCGGAAGAAGTCCCGCTCGAAGATGCGATCGCCACGATCGAAACGGATGTGGTTCTGGCCATGGAATCGGCCGACGCCATTCCGCGCGGCGTCGACGTCGCGCTCGCGGGGACGGCCAGCGACCTGGACGAGGCGAAAGCCGACTTCGCCGGCGTTCTGCTCCTCGCCCTCATCATCTCGTTTCTCCTGATGGCCGCCCTCTTCGAAGACTTTCTCGCCCCGCTGGTCGTCCTCGCAAGCGTTCCCCTGGCGGCGGCCGGCGGAGTCCTCGGGCTTCGGCTCGTCGATGCCACGATCGCACCACAGCCACTGGATCTGATGACGGCACTCGGGTTCCTCATCCTCATCGGGGTGGTCGTCAACAACGCGATCCTGGTCGTGGACGGAGCGATCGCGCGCCTTCGCGCCGGCGTTTCGCTGACCGACGCGGTGCCGCAGGCCGTCGAGGATCGGGTTCGGCCGATCTTTATGACCACCGCCACCTCGCTCGCGGGGCTTCTCCCGATGGTGCTCTTTTCGGGCGCCGGCTCCGAACTCTATCGGGGGGTTGGTGCGATCGTCCTTGGAGGCCTCGCGCTGTCGAGCCTCCTCACCCTGTTTGTGGTGCCTTCGCTCTTCAGCCTCGTTTGGCGCGTTCGGCTGAGCTTCGGGGCAACGCGGAGTTCATAAAGAACCTACTCGCAGTTCTCGCAGACGACGTCGGGGACCGGCTGGTCCGCGAGAAGGTCTTCGATCCAATCAACGAGCGCCACGCCGTTCGACGAACGGCTGTAGAACTCGGGGCGAATGATGATGCAGTGCTGGGTACCGTCGGCGAGGTAGGAGTGAAAGTTATCGCCAGCGATCGAGTCGACCGACGTCGTCATCCGGTCGGACCAGCCCTCCGCTCCCCCAGCCCCGCCCATCGCCTCGTAGAAGCTTACTTGAACCCCGTCGAGCACGGTGTTGTATTGGCTGAACCGCATGTCGGGATAAAAGCCCGCAAGGGCGGTGTAGATCGTGGCGAGGTCCATGACGTTGGTGGCGTCGAAGCCCGGGATGTTGGTGGGAAACGCAGGAATCGCGTTCCACGACGGGAAGCTATCCATAAAGAACGAGTCGGTAATGATGCCGGCCGCCGAGTCGGAAAATTGCACGTGGTGGGCGGTCGGGTAGTTCTCTCGAAGATCCGCCGCCCAGGGCACTGAACCGTAACCCCCCGCGCTGCAGCCGGTGGTGAACACCGTGTCGGGGGCGGCAATGTTGTCGTAGATCCATCCAAGCACCACCCGCGAGTTCACCGCGCCCTTGTGATTGATCTGAACGGCGGGGCTGTAGTCGACGACATTGTCCCCCCAGTGCACATCCCCGGTGCAGTACGGCACCACGACGTGGGTGTAGGTTCCGATCGGGTTCCGCGCGTCCGCCATGTCGGCGATACCCTCGACCTGCCCGGTGGCATACGCGTTCCGGACGTCCTCGATGTCCTCACTAAAGAGCGCGCCGGCAATCGAGCAGGTGGCCGCGTTCCAGCAGGCCCCGCCACCGATGAAGTTCACCGCCACCTCGTTGGTCGTCCCCGGATAGACGTAGAACGCGAACTCGGTTCCCCGCGAACAAATGGTGTCCCCTCCCGGGAGGAGCTCATGCCACTGCCCGGCAGCGAGATCGCCTAAGCCGGGAAGCGGCGCCGCCGCGTCCCCGTCAGGGGCCGGGCCGTCCGGCACCGCGTCGATGGTGGCATCTACCGCTGCGTCCGCTGTTGCGTCCGCGCTGGCATCCAACGCGCTCACCGGATCATCATCTCCGCAGCCCATGGCGAAGACGAGCGCCAAGCGGGCGACCCACGGAACAAATCGAGAAGAGACGCAGAGAAACGAAGGCGAACGTCGCATTCGGGTAGCGTACCTGGAGTTCGTCTCGGGTGCGACTCCCGCGCGTCAGGTCGACCCCTCGGCAAGAAGTTTTCGCACCGCGCGCTTCATCGCTCGCATCGCCGCGGGGACTGACGGATAACCCGAAGGTCCAACCGCTATTCGAAACGGCTCACCCTGTGCGACAACCGACGACAGGAGCCGCCGCTCCCGCGCGTCGAGGCTCGGTGAAGCGGTCTTTCCGATCACGAACTCCGAAAGGTGATAGAGCGCCGCTTCGAAGGTCCGGGGGCCGTAGGCATAGCTTCGGACGACTTCGCGAGACTCTTCGGGCGTCGGCACACGCGGAGCCACCGCGTCGGCGGCGAACTCCGACACGAGTGGGTCGCTCAGCGCATGCTCATCTTCGAATCGGCGGACGAGCGCGGGGAAATCGCGGGCGAAGTCACCCCGGAGACGATCCATGAGAGTCCTTCCCGCGTGACTCACCGGGCGAAGCATCACCACGCTCGGCTCTCCGGTTCGCACCCCGAGCGATGCGCCGAGGCGAACAAGGTGATAACCGGCGGCCCGACGAAACGCGACGAGCTCGGGCCGCGCTCCGAAGAGCGTGCCGAATAGATCCGGCCGGTAGCTTTGGTGCACGTGGTCGACGAGCATCGAGCCGACGCCCCGGCGGCGATGGGCAGGGTGCACCGCGATTCGAATGCTCCGAACCATTCGAAGGCCGGCAGCGTCTCGCGCGCCAAGGTGCGAGATCAGAGTTTCCACGAGAGCATGCCCCCCGGGCCGATGTCGCCCCTCATAGATCGCATCGGCGATCGCTTCAGGCAGCGCCCCCTCGAGCGCCACCAGACTCGCCGCCACCACTGCGGCGGTTCTCGAACACCGAACGATGTGCACCACGACTCCCGGAGCATCGAGCAGGCGCTGAAGATCCGACGGCACCGTCCGATAGTGGGCATGAACCAAAAGGCCGAAGAGCTGCCGAAGGAGATCGTCATCCGCTGCAAGCTGATTCCGATCGACGAGTTCCGCCTTGAGCGAGCCCACCTCGACGACTTTCGTCGGGACGGCGTCGAGGAGAAGGCCCCGAAACAGCATCGCCTCGAGCGGATCGCCAGGGTCCCAACGAATTGGCTCGTCGAGGCGAAAGACCTCGAGCGGCACCGGCTCGTCTTCGAGCCACTTTAGAAAACGAAGCACAAACCCACGTCCTGTCCCTTCGTACCCCCGTACCGTGGTCGCAAACGCGAGGTCGGTGCCGGGAAAGCGCTGGACGACGCGCCGAAGGAGTCCCACGGGGAGCTGCGCCGCCTCGTCGATGACGAGAAGCGCGGGCGGCGTCTCTCGGGCGACGAGCGATCCGAACGGACAAAAGAACACCGCCTCGGCGGGGAGCGGTGCCGCAAAGCGAAGCACTTCCTCCGCCGCATCGCGGACCCCCGCCGCCACGACCACCGAACCATGGCCCCGGTCGAGCGCTCCCCGAATTGCGAGACCCAGCGCGCTTGACTTTCCCCGCCCTCGATCCGCGAGCACCACTGCCCGCGAGGGACGGGGGGACATCCACCGCTCGATCAGGGTCGCGACGAGCGCCGCTTGCTCCGCCGATCCCTCGGTCGGCGCTTTCACGGAACGAAGCGGAGCCGCCTCCGCATCCCAGTCGGTCACTCGGTCGAAGCGGAGCTCGAACCGTCGGCCCGCGTCCCGTCGGCGAAATGGGAACGCGACGTTGCCGCGCCGCGTCGGCCCAGCGGAACGCCGAACGAGGAGCGCACCGCCGCCGAGGACGAACCCTTGGGCTTGGCCGATCAGGTCCGCGTCGAGGCCCGCGTGCTGATCGAGCACCACCGCGGAAAAACCAGCGCCGAGCATCCGTCGCACCGCAGAAGCCCGTACCGATTCGAATCGCCCTCCGCCCTCGCCCACCCAGAGGACATCGTTCGGGGCCAGCCTAGAGAGAAGTCCATGCGCTCGCGTCGAGGTCTGGTCGGGAGTTCCCCGAAGCTCGATCGCTCGTCGGTGTCGTGGGCTCATCGGCGACGGCGCCGAACGCGACGGCGACGGCGCCGTTCTGGCGGTGGATCGACGACCGAACTTCGCGGCCACTCCGCATCGGTGGGCAACGCCTGCTCCGCTTTGACCCGCTCGAACGCCAGCGGGGTCATATGGACGAGGAAATCGCCCATCGCATCGATGCCCGCGCGTTGAAGTGTCCCGTAGGTCAGCCCAAAGTCCGCGCCGGACGGCGGGTTCCCTCGCACGTCCACCGGCGAGACGCGAAACGCTTCGCCGTCCCCCGCGTGCAGCACCTCGACCAGGGGCACCAGCTGATCCGGCTTGTTCCAGTCGGCGCGGGCGGCGAGCACCCGATCGACGCCCACCAGCGCCACCGGGTTGGGGTGCGTTCCAATCAGGCGCTGGAACGACCCTTCAAGATCATCCACGAACACTTCCCGAGGGGTGCCAAGCGCTGCGCTCATGTCGCGGGCCCGGGCGAGTTTTTCTTCGAGCGACATAAACGGAAGGAGCGCATTTCCCGGATGGGCCTCTCGGCCGTACACGATGATGAACCGGACCTTGTCGGTGTCCTGGGAGAGCGAGTCCATCTCTTCCTGATGCGTCAGGAACGCGGTGCTGCTCCAGCTCCCGACCTCGATGAGGAGCGGTCGCTCTCGGGTGAGCTCACTCAGCGGTGTCGGCGCTCCCGACAAATTGTAGAGCGTGACGTCCGGGAGTTCGGTGCCCACCTCGTGGGTCGGCGGCGTCGGATCGAGATAGTGGCGGTATTCGAAATTCCGGTAGTTGTACGCGCTTCGCGGAGCTTCCGGATCCCACACCGACCACACGCGAACCGCGTAGGGCACCATGACCACCACGCTCGCCGCCGCGAGCCAATAGATAAAGCGCTGCCCGCCGCGAAGAAAGCGGAGAGGCTTGCGGTAGGCCGGGATGAGGCCTGCGGCCACGAGGGCAAAGAACCCCGTTCCCATCACCGCAAAGAGCCAGGCATTAACCGTGGCCTCAGGAACGATCTTCTCGAGCACCACCACGCCCGCCGCGGCCACGCCGAGGGGAAGAAGGAACGGCGCGATCGCCATCGGCCCCGTGGGTTTCTCTTTCTTCTTCGCGTCCGGATCCGGCAGGTCGGCGATGCTCATGACCCGTCCTCGGGAACGGGCTCTTCGCCCCGATCCTCCGTCGATGAACCCTTGAGATCCGCTTCAAGCCGCACGATCGCGTTCGGGGCGTCCGGATCGTCGGGGGCCTCCTTGAGCGCGCGCTTCCATGCCGCCAACGCCTCGTACCGTTGCCCGACCTCTTCCCAAAGCTCCGCAAGGTTCTTGAGCAGGCCGAGCCGGTCTGCTCCCTCGCTTCGATGCATGAGCGCCCGTTCGGTCACGCCGATCAACTCATGCAGGTCCCCCTCCTTCCGGAGACAGTCGACAAGGTCGGAAAACGCCTTCCGGTCGTCGGGGCGAAGCGCGACGAGACGGCCAAACACGCCAACCGCTTCCTTCGGATCGCCGAGGTCGCGGCGCAGCAGCACCCCGCGGCCACGGAGCAGCGCCGCTGCCGTCTCATCGTCGATCGTCTTCTCGATCATCGCTTCCAGGCGCCGGTCGAGTTCGGGCAGCAAATGACTGTGCTTCGCCGTTTCGAGGCATCGATCCATCACCAACGCTGACGTGGGCGCGAGCTCGAGGGCGCGAACGAGGTAGCTCACCACCGTGTCGCTGTGCGCCCCTCGGACCCCGAGGACCCGCGCCGAGCGCACGAGGAGAGCCGCGCCGGCCGCTCCTTCGTTCTCGGCGATGGCCTCGTAGGTCGCCACGAGAAGTTCGCTGATCTGGGCGCCAAGCTGCTCTGCGTGAGCCTCGATGCGCTGGAGCTGACGCTCGCTGCCGGCGAGTCGCACCGCGAGGTCGATGAACCGACGCCGCTCGCGACCACTGTCGCGGCGGTCCGCCCAGTCGAGCGCCCGAAGCGCGATCGTTACCGCCTGCTCGCCGGAACCCACGAGGTTCATTCGCTCGGCGTAGGTGCCGAAGAGTTCGTCGACCCGATCCGTCTGTCCGGCGAGGGCTTCCGCATACGTGAGGAGCTCATCATCGGTGGGCTGAAGCGCGGTCGCCCGAAGGAGTTCGTCCAGCGCATCGTCGCGCCGGTTCTGGACGGTCAGAAGATCGATATGGCGGAGGATGACCATCCGGCGAACGCGCTCGTCCTTTCCTTCGCGAACCATTCGCTGGTAAACCGAGTCGAGCTCCGCGACCGCATTGGAGAGACCGCCCAAGCGCTCGACATTGGCGAGTCGCGCTTCCGAGGCCCCATCGAGAATCAGGCACTGAACCGCCGCGGCAAACGCCTCGCGATGCGAATCGGCCGCCTCGAAGTGTTCCGCCGCACGATCGAGGAGCTCGATCCGTTGGGGCTTCGATCGAGATCGCTTCGCAAGCTCGATGTGGAGCCACGCGAGCTCGTGGCGGGCCGCTCCGCCCGGTGGATCGGCCACCGCCGCAAAGACGAGCTCCACGAAGTCGCGACGACGCGGCGGAACGAGCGCGATCAGCTCGTCGACCCGCTCGAGCAGCCCGGGCCAGTCCTCCGACGCGGCAAGGGGCTCGATCAGTCGCTCGCGCGGTGCGGCGTCGGTCGGAACCGCGGTTTCCCACGCGCGGAGAAGCCGCTCTTCTCGGATCGGGTCGCCGAGCCGTTCCTGAAGCAGCGTGGTGAGGCGCTGGTAATAGAGAGTTCGAGCGGAGACCGGGACAAGCGGTAGCTGAAGCTCGAGGGCGTGCGCGAGCGCCGCGTCGTCGCCCTCCGCTTCCGCCAACGCCTGGAGATACGAAAGGGTCGGAAGATGGGCAGCACCCGCGCCCCGCGCCGAACCGCGAAGGAGGGACAATGCGCCCTCCCGATCTTCGAGGAGCTCAGCGAGAAGTTCGGCGCGTCGGACCATCCGCTCCGCCGCCTCGTCTCCCGAACTCAGCTCCACGCCTCGGGCCATCAGCACGTCGGCCCGAGGAAACGCCTCTTCGCGCACCGCGTCGTCGATCATCTCGTCGAGGACCGTGTGGTCGTCGATCCGTTCACCGATCTCCTTCCACACCCGGAGGCTGCCTGCCGGATCCCGAAGGTGGGTGGCTTTTACCCGAGCGATGCGCTCGAGCGCAGCTCGACGAACGATGGGGTTCGGCGCCGCGTTGGCGAGGCTTCGAACGACCACGAGCTCCTCTTCGAAGCGCTCGGCTCGACGAAGCGCCGCCGCGAACTCCTCACGGAGCTCGAGGTCCTCGGGCGCATCGTCGACGGCGGCCTTCAACACATCGGCGGCCCCTTCGAGGTCGCCGAAACGCTCGTAGAGAAGCGTCGCGAGCTTTTGGCGGGGCTCGCGGCGCATCGCTTGAGCAAGGCCCGCGATCTGCGTTCGGAGCATCTCTCTCGCCAGCTCATCACGATTGGTTTCGAGCGCTAGGTCCGCCACACGCCCGAGCGCCTCCGCGTCCTTGGGAAGATATGCGAGCACGTCGCGCCAGTGAGCGAGCGCCTCGTCGTTTCGCTCAAAGCGATCCGCTGCTTCCCCCAACAGCCGATAGATCGCGGCGCCACGGCGGCCGGCCTGATTTGCAAGCCGGCGGAGGGTCGACTCGACCCCTTCGGCCCCGTCGCCGGCGACCAGGAACGCTCGAAGGCCCTCGAGCGCCGCCGAATGCTCGGGCTCTTGACCGAGGAGTCGAAGCCACACTTCTACCGCCGCCGTGGCGTCGTTTCGTTGACGCGCGTGAACTTCGGCGAGGCGCTCCAGGAGCGGGACGCGGTTGGCCGCCGACGTGTCCCCGATCTCTTGCTCAAGAAACGGGACGAGCTCATCCCACCGGCCCGTCGCATCGGCAAGCCGAAGCTGCTCGCGACGGACCACCACGCCCTGGTCACCGTCCGCCACCTCCGCGGCGGCCCCCCAGATCGAGAGGGCGGCGGAGAGATCATCGAGCCGCTCCTCGCATACTCGCGCGGCCTCGGAGAGGTGAGCGAGGCGAGCACTTCGCTCGAGCTCAAAGCGTTCCCCGAGGGAGGAAAGCACGCGAACAAATCGGGGAAAGTCGCGCTGAACTTCCGCCTGCTGACGGCAGAACCGAAGCCCCTCGTCGTCTTCTGGATCGAGCTCGAGGAGCGCCTCCGCATGGTCCAACGCCAGCTCCGGCGCCGCTTCTCGGAGTGCGCGAAACGCCCGGCGACGAACCAGCGAGTGCTGCTCCGGGGGCGCCCCGGTAAGGGCCTGCTCGATCCAACGGTGCGCCGCATCGACCCGTCCCCGCGCCGCTTCGAGTTCGGCGAGGCGAACCATCGGCGCAAGAAGCCCTCGTTCCGCAAGCGGGAAGAGCTCCTCGGACGCACGGACCATATCCCCGGTGGCCGCCAGCGCATCGCTCAGCCGCTGCCGCACATCGTCAGAGATCGGCCCATCGGGAAACGCCTCAAGGTGCTTCGTCCAAAGCTCGATCTGATCGCCAACCGCGTCGGGAAACAGCGACTCGAAGAGCCGCACCGCGCCAACGTGCTCCGGGGCAACGCTAAGCGCAAGATCGAGGGCGGCTCGCTGCTGATCTCGCGACACCATTTCCACGAGCTGACACAGCCGGTCGGCGGCCGCGTTCCGATCCTGCATCGCTCGGTCGATGTCGGTTTCGAACTCGGCGCGACGGATCAGGGTACGCGCGACCTCCCACCGTACTTTCGCGTTTGCCGGATCGGTGTCTTGCGCCCGCGCAAACATCGCGAGCGCGGCCTCGATGTCTTCGACGTTGTCTCGAAGCACGAGGCCCGCCGCTCGAAAGAGCTCGGCGCGACGAGCGGGAGAGCTGGTGACCGACACCTGCACCTCGATCAGCTCACCCACCATGGCAAAGCGACCGATCTGAAATGCGATTCGACGGGCCGCTTCGATCGCGTCGACCTTCACAGGGTCGAGCTCGAACGCGCTCCGGTAGTGGACCAGCGCGAGATCGAAGCTCTCGCTCCGGTGCGCGGTCTCGGCGAGCTCGAGATGCGCCGCCGAGAGATGGCGCGCGTCCGCCCTCGCCTGCGCAAGAGCTTCGAGCCACCGGGTCTGCTCCCGCAGGACCCCGACCGCATCGGCGAGCCGACGATGAAGCTCGATGAGCCGTACCGATGCGGGACGGTGGAGGGGGTATACGGACAAGGCCGCCTCGAAGTACCCGATCGCGCGTTTGTCCTTGCCCTCTTCGACCGACATTCGGCCGGCCTTGGTGTACAGGGTCGCGGCCTGCTCGGGGTCCGAAGCGCGCTTGGCGTCCCTGGCCAGCGCCCGGGCCGAGGGCCGTTCCGAATCCCGCTTTCCGAAGAGCCTTGAGGCCACGAGCGCCAATGGTGTCGACAATTGTGGGCGGGGAAAAGGGTTCGACGCAGCCGAATGAATAAAATCGAGACCCTTTCGTCGGCCCGGCCGTCGCAGGGTGCATGACGGCATCTCAGGGTTGGTCCCTCCTTGCGTTCCTCGGGGCACTTTCGCTTTCCCAACACGTCCAGGCCCAGGCCGCCGAAGAGGCATATTTCATGGACGAGGCGGAAACGATGGTTCCTTCGGGAAGCGTGGAATCCGATGGCGACGCCGACGGGCGGCTGGGGTCGGTTCGCATGCGACGCGCCAATCGGGTGGCTTCCAGTCTTCTCCGGCAGCGGATGGCTTCGTCTCGGCCGTCTGATCTTCAGCTTCTTTCGCAAGCGCGGGAGGCCGAGATTATCGTGGCGGCGGGCGACCATGACCGTGTACAGGACGTCCTCGCCGCGATCGGACTGAACCATGTGGTGGTCCCGCTTCACCTTGTTCCCCGGCTGCCCCTCATGACCACCCAAACGTTGGTGCTCAACTGCGACGGCCATGTCGACCCTGCCGCGGTCGCGAAGGTTCGGCAGTTCGTGGAAGCCGGGGGTTACGTCGTGAGCACCGACTGGTCCCTCAACCTTGTGGCCCAGGCATTTCCTCAGACGGTAGCCCGAGGGAGCCAGCACACCCGAGATGACGTAGTCCGGGTGAGCACCTCTCGGGCCAACCATCCCTTGCTCCAGCATGTGCACTCCACTCGAGACGAACTCCGCTGGTGGCTGGAGGGGCAGAGCTACCCCATCCGCATTCTCAACCGTCGTCGAGTCGAAGTTCTGCTCTCGAGCCGCCAAATGCGAGCCCGCTATGGCCATGCTCCGGTAGTGGTGAGCTTCGGCGCCGGTGAGGGCCGGGTGTTGCACACCACCAGCCACTTCTACCTGCAGCAGTCCCAGCTCGAGGGAACCCGGGCGGCAAGCGCCGCCAGCGCATTTGCCCGCGACCTTGGGGTGGGCGGGGCAGCCCTCGACGAACTTCGACGCCAGGGCCTCGACGAAGTGGCGGTGGGAGAAGTGGCCGGCGCCTACGCGATGCAACAGCTCCTCTCGAACCTCATCGTCGATAAGCGCCGACGAAACGAGGAACTGCTCCGCAACTACCGACTCCAGGCAACGGTTGAGAGTGGACTCTCCGAGCGCCCGCGGGGAAATGGCCGACTCACCGGAGAAATCGGTCCGGGTTTCTTGCTCCGCGAACTTGAACGACGCGGCG
>JBCCZL010000322.1:0-11119 GCA_039187775.1 Myxococcota bacterium | reverse complement strand
GGGCGGACGCCGGAAGGTGCGGCTATCCCTCGTCTTTTTGGGGACGGCCCTGTTTACTAGCTGGCAGACGAGAGAGCGGCACAGATGCATTCCGAGGCACAGGAGAGGGACAGCATGCGTTTACGGGTCGGGCTGGCGTTGGCGTTGGCGTTGTCTTCGGTGATCGCAGCGAGTGGAGCAACCGCGCAAACCAGCGCGGAACTCGATGGCGACCGGGGAATGGACCTTCACCTCTTCCGTCCCGCGGTGGACTCGAAGGGCCTCTTCACCGTCAACGGCACGGACATTCTCGGCCACACCGATTTCAGTTTCGGCCTCATCCTCGACGGAGGCTTTAATCTACTGTCCTTCGAAGGCTTCGAGAACAACGCCACCGAAACGGCGGCAAATGCCAATCGCACCGACCATCTCGTGGATCTGTTCGTTACCGGAACGCTCCACTTCAACTTCGGCCTTGGAAACCTGGTGGTGGTTGGCGCCCAGGTGCCCATCCAGATCGCGAGCGGCCAGAACATTGCCGTCCCCACCGCCGATGGCTCGACCGGCTTCAACAGCACGGCGCGTGGCGGTCTCGACTTTCAGGGTCTTGGCGACCTGACCCTCCACGGCAAGATCCGTTTCACGCGGGTCGAGCGCGACCCCGTCGGCATCGCCGCACTCCTTCACGTGGAGCTTCCCACGGGAAGCGCGTCCGAGTTTGCCGGCGACGGATTTGCGCTGTGGCCGGTGGTGGCCTTCGAGGTGCGGCCGATTCGGCAGATTCGGCTCGCCCTGAATGTCGGCTACCGACTCAACTTCGCCGACAATGCCGAGCTCCCGATCGGCGGTCGGACCGAACCGGAGCCGCCGCCGTTGGGCATGCCCGGGAATGCGACCAACGCGCAGTTGGTGAACACCGGCACGGCGATCGAGTACGGGCATCTTCTGACCCTTGGCTTCGGCGCCAGCTTTCGCGTCGCTGAGCCCGTCGACCTGGTCATCGAGAGCTACGCCACCCAGCTGGTGAATGCCTTTGGCGATCCCGAGGGGCTGAGCGCCGAGGCGATCGGTGGTCTCAAGATCTTCGTCGAGCGGAACAGCTACCTCTTCCTCGGCGGCGGCGTCGGGATTCCCACCGACGGCTTTCAGGCGGCGGACTTCCGCGCGACGCTCGGCTTCATCTTCGAGCCCTCGATCGGCGACCGCGACGGTGACGGGTACAAGGACGATGACGATCAGTGTCCCGACGAGCCCGAGGACTTCGATAACTTCGCCGACGAAGACGGCTGCCCCGACCCGGACAACGACCGAGATGGCATCCTCGACGTCGACGATGAGTGTCCGCTCGTTCCCGAGGACCGCGATGGCGACGCGGACGATGACGGGTGCCCTGAAGGCAATGAGGGCGACCGGGACGGCGACGGCATCCTCGACGACGTCGACGAATGTCCCGACGATCCGGAGGACCGGGATGGGTTCCAGGACGAGGACGGTTGCCCCGACCCCGACAACGATCAGGACGGCATTCTCGATGTCGATGATCTCTGTCCCAACGACCCGGAGGACATCGACAACTTCGAGGACGCCAACGGCTGTCCCGATCCGGACAACGACCAAGACCGAATCCTCGATGTCGACGATTCGTGTCCGAACGATCCCGAGACCTACAACGGCTTCGAGGACGAGGACGGCTGTCCGGACCGTGGTTCGGTGGTGATCGAAGAAAACCAGATCGTGATCCTCGAGAAAATTTACTTCGAGACCGACAGCGCGGTCATCGTGCCGCGGAGCTTTTCGATCATCGACGCGGTGGCGGCGACGCTGAACGGCAACCCGCAGATTGCGCTCATCGAGGTGCAGGGCCACGCCGACGAGCGATCGTCGGATTCCTACAACATTCGCCTCACCCGAGACCGCGCGGCGGCGGTGGTCGAGGCGCTGGTTCAGCGCGGGGTGCTTCGAGACCGACTTCGGAGCGCGGGCTACGGCGAGCGCTGTCCGGTCGATCCGCGCCACAATGCCGAGGCGTGGGAGCGGAATCGTCGCGTGGAGTTCAAGATCATTCGCACCGAGGACGGACCCACCGGTGTGGAGGTGGCCTGCCCCGCCGGTCGCGAGCTGATTCCGCAGTGAAATCTGCGGCAGGCGCTTCGGAGAAGCGTCTTCGCACCGTCAAGCACGCAAACCGCAAGTAAGTAAACGCAAGCAAGTAAAACGCACGTAAGCAAACCGCACGTAAGCAAACCGCGCGCAAGCAAACCGCACGCAAGCAAACCGCACACGAGTTAGTGAACCCCAACGAGTGAAAGCAAGTACGAACCATGTCCCGGGAGAGATTCGCAGAGGTGATGACGGAGGCGGTCCTATCGCTTCCGCAAGACATGAAGTTGATGCTACGGATCGCCGAAGATCCAGACATTGATGACGAGGGACGGGTCCAGTGTTCCGGGGCGCTCCTTCACGTGTTGTCGGCCTCGAACTCCATCCCCGGGGTGGTGGGAACGCTCGCGTTCGTGGATGACGCCCTCATTCTTCGCCTCGTCGTGGAGAACATCGAGAAGACCAACCCGAAGGTCATCGAGCGCCACCGCGACGACTCGCCGGAGTTCTTCGGCCCGATGGAAGAGCAGATGAAGGTGACGCGCGACTACCTCGGCGACCTGATGCAGGTCCTCGACGCGGCGGCGGCGGGCGTCAACAAGCTCAACCATGTGGGGCACACCGCTCAGCAGTGCGGCACCGACGACGACGAGGCCACCTGGCTGTACGACGCGGTGCAGGAAGCCCTCGTCGAGCAGCTCGAGTTCGACGAGGACGACGTCGCGCGGGAACTCAAGCACATCGATCAGATTGTGCCCCACCTGCGCACTCGCGTCGGATGAAGCGCGGCCTCGTGTCGGTCCTGCTGCTGATCCCCTCTGGGGGCTGCAGCGTGGATACGGAGCTCGGGGTGGGTGCGGAGGGGCTTGGCGCCACCGTGGTGGTCGAAGGCGATCCGGCGACCGTCGAGGCGGAGATCCATGTGCGCTTTCGCGTCGGTGAGTTCGCTCCCAGCAACCAGAGCTTTGTTCCGACCGCGATCGGGGTGAACGTTGGCGAGAGCAACGCGGCGATGGCCGGGATCCAGGGGATTGTCGGCTTCGATGGGACGCTCGACCCGGGCGAAGAGCGAACCGTCCGCGTTGCGAGCGATCCCGCGTCGACGATGGTGCAGGCCGGTGCCCGGTCGCTTCTGTGCGCGGGAAATCCGGTGCGCGTGGTGCTGAGCTACGAATTCGCGGAGGGCGAGCGGATGCCGGGGGAACTCCCGGACTTCCGGTCGGTGGCGGTTCCCTCCGCGACCGTCGACTGCCGCTGAGGGGGCCTGCGAAGCGCCGGCCCGAGGTTCCGCTGAGGGAGGAATCGACGGCCTGGCCCGCTTTCCCCGGGGCGCCTTCCTTCGCTATCCTCCTCGGATGAGCAGGCGCTCATCGGGAGGGGTCGCGTCCTCGGACGACTCCCCGTGGTCAGGTGACCCGCTGATCGGTCGGGTCCTCGACGGCCGCTACCGAATCGAGGACGTGCTGGGGACCGGCGGCGTGGGGGTGGTGTATCGAGCGGAGCACCTCAAGCTGCGGCACCAGGTCGCGATCAAGGTGCTCCATGACCAGCTTGGGGGCATCGACGAGCTTCGGATTCGCTTTCAGCGCGAAGGTCAGGCGCTGAGCGCCCTCAGCCACCCGAACATCGTGGCCATCAACGATTACGGCATTCACGACGGGATGCCCTACCTGGTCATGGAGCTTCTCGTGGGTCGGACCCTCGCCGACCTCATCGACGACGATGGGCCTCCGTCGGCCGATGTCGTACTCGACATCATGCGGCAGGTCCTCCGAGGACTCTCGTTTGCCCACGACCGGGGCATTGTCCATCGAGATCTCAAGGCGGCGAATGTGTTTCTCGTGGCGCTGCCCGATGCGCCCCATCACGCGAAGATTCTTGATTTTGGTTTGGCCAAGATTTTCAGCACCGAAGACGGCGACGCCGATCCCACCCTCACGAAGAGCGGAACCATTCTTGGGACGCCAGCGTACATGGCCCCCGAGCAGGCTTCCGGGTCACCGGTCGATGAACGGGCGGACGTGTATTCCGCGGGCGTGCTGTTGTTTGAGATGCTCGCCGGTCGGTACCCGTTTCAAGCGGCGACGCGGGCGGACATGTTGCGCGCCCATATGCTGGAACCTCTCCCCGAGCTTGAAGAGGCGCGTCCCGGGTTGACCATCGTCCCGGAACTTCGGGCGCTCGTGCGAAAAGCGATGGCGAAGGAGCGGGTCAATCGATTCAGCGACGCGGGCGCGATGCTGGCGGCGGTCGAGGCCCTTCCAAGCGGGAATATCGCAGGGTATCGACGGCCTGCGCCGTCCGCCCGTTCTCCGCGCGTGGAGTCATCGTCCCGAGACCAAGAGGAGACCGTACCGGCGTCGTCGGGTGGGGTCGGTGAGCGAGCGTCGGAGCCGTCCGCCGTCGAGGAGTCAGGTCCGGCGCCGTCCGGCCCGCGCTTTGGGCTCGTGGCGGTCGGGTTCGCAACTGCGCTGGTCCTGTTGATCGTCGCGGCGTTCTTTACGTCCAAGGCGGGACTCGGCGACGTCGAAGGGGGGACCGCGATCGCTCCGGACGAAGCCCCGCCAGAAGCTTCGGAGGGCGAGGGCGCAGAATCGACGGAGATCTCGCTTCCGCCCGAAATGAACATCTCGGTGTCCCCCTCGCCGGCCGAGGAAGCAGAATCGAGTCCCGTGGTCTCTGACGGCGAGGACGGGGATTCCATCCTCGAGCCGTTGACCGAGCCAAGCGAGGGCGGCGATGGAGACGCGCCGGAGCCGGACTTTGAGCCGGACATGGTGTTCGAGGAGGCGGAGGAGGGGAGCGAGCCCGAGGATGTCGAAGCGAGCGTTCCAGACGAGGTGGCGACCGACGAGCCCGAGGTGACGACCGACGAGCCCGAGGCGGTGCCGCGAGATCCCCACGCGCCTCGCGATCCGTTCCTCGAGCCGATGCCCACGGCGCTTCGGCGTCTTCATCGTCGGGTGTTTCGGGGAGCGAATCTTTCCAATCGGGATGTCCGGTCCCTGCGCCAGCTCCAGCGAACCCTGCCAGAAGACGCCCGACCGAGCCTCGTGTTGGCGCACTACTACGTCGACAAGCGTTACTTCCGCGATGCGCTTTCGTGGTACCAACGTGCGACCGACATCGATCCGACGGTTCGCGGCGACCGGCGGATGCTGCCGGATCTTCTCCGAATGGCCGCGAGTCAGGTGACCTCGGAGCACGCGATGCGGTTGGTGGTCACCGTGTTCGGCCGAGAAGCGATCGACCCGGTTCGCGCCGAACTCCGAACCTCCGAAAACCCAGAGCTCATCGGGGCGCTGACCCGGCTCGAAGAGCGGCTCGGGGAACTGCCCTAGCCCCATTCGCAAGATCTGCAGGCGCCGGCTAGGCCGCTTCTGCGAGGGGCGCGGCTTCGGGAGGTGAAAAGAGCAGTTCAACCTGCTCCAGGAGCACCGGCGCACCGTCCTCGCCGACTATCGTTGCGATCATCCCGCCGAGTCCCGGCCGGAGGCAAACGCTCAGCTCGACGGTCTCACCCAAGGGGTTGGTGAGGGAAAGGCGGGAGTCGATCCAATCGTCCTTTTCGTCGTGGTGCGCGTCCAGGCGAAGGCGGAGATCCTCCATCCGGATCTGACCGGCGAACTGTCGGAGCTCCCGAAGTGCGAAGGGGCCGCGGTCGGGAAGGTGAAACCGCGTGGTGCTGGCCGGCGGTGCGAAGAATAGCGCCAGCGTGCCCCAGAGGTAGGGGTCGGTGGTGAGCTCGGCCTCGGAGAACTGAAACGCGGCGAAGGCGATGCCGGTCGTCGCGACGATGCCGAGAGGGGCGCTGAGGTCGAAGACCGACCGAAGGCCGAGCCGCCCGAAGAGGCGTTGCCGATCCGCGATTCGGTGGTGGCTCCGGTCCGCCGTTCGAACGGTGAGGTCGGGGCCTGACGCGTGAGGTTTGGGAGTGGGCCGTAGGGTAAGGAGGGTGGCCGCAAGCGCGAGCAGAAACCCCACGAACGGCTGGGCCTCCCATACGAAATAGGTCGCCACGAGAGGACCGACAATGAGCGGGGCGCGCACGAGATCTGGAAGCGGAAGCTCAGGAAAGAACACCGTGGCGCGGGCTCGAAGGCGGCGGCGGCGGCACTGGGAACGATGGGCGACGAGGTGTCCGACAAGCCAGAACCCAAGAAGCGCGAGGACGGGAATAAGCATCTCCTCGGGCGTCCGCTCCGAGCTGTATTCCGGTTGCGGTTTGGGCTCGGCAACGGGGACCGCACGCAGCTCCTCGATCATCGCCGCTTCGTCGGTCGCGGCCTCCACCCGCCAGGGAACGGTTCGCGGCAGATGGGCGCGATGAAAGCGCACGATCGTGCGGGATCGCGTGGGCACGACCCGGCTTCGAATGGACGCATCGTCTTCGAAGTTCTCGAGCAGGGACGTCGCCTCGCCGGGCAACGACAAGTCCACCTCGACCGCATCGAGGCCCGAGCGCCACCCCGGCAGCGTCCAACCCACGACGATCGTTTCGTCCTCTCCGGGGCGCGTCGTCCGGTGGGCGAGCTCGGTGTGATACACGAAACCGATGACGATGGTGCCGCGCCGAGGGGAGCGGCCGCGTCCTCGGAAGGAAAACTGTAAGACGCCGTCTCGACTGATCCTCACCTCGGGCGAGAACTTCTCCCCGTCCTCGCCGGTGGCCCAGGGGCGCTTGGTTTCATCGAGCACCAGGTCCTCGTCGAGGCCGGCGACCTCGAGGCCTTCGAGCCATCCCCCGTGAATGTGCACCGTCAGCAGCATTCCCACCCGTGCGGCCCCGTCGGGTGCCACTTCGACGGAGGCGACGGCGCTCTGCACGTTCGCCTCGGTCCACGCCTCGGCCACCGGGGCCGGGAGCATCAGGGCGAGCGTCAGGGGGAGGAATGACCGCACCTGCCGAAGCTAAATCAGCTCCCAAAACAGAGGAAATTTCCCGCAAAATCACGACAATGGGGCGGTGGACGGGCAGATCAAGGGGTTCTTGCTGGCGCTTACCACCACCGGGGGGAGCCAGGAGGACCTCGAGTTCGTGGTCCACGACGACCTCCGGACGGCGTTCGACGCGCACCAAGCGTCGGAGCGAAGCGAACGGCACCGCGCGGTCCAACACTGGATCGCCGCCGTGGCTCCGAGCGGCTCGCTGCCGTCAGGTTGGCCGTCCGACCTGCCCGCGGAGCTTCACGCCCTTCTCCTGCGAACCGGAAGCGAGGAGGGGTGAGGGTGATTCGGGCGACAACGGTGGTGGTGCGCGAGGAGGTCGAGGCCCGCGACAAGTTAAAGTCGATGATCGAGGCCGCGGACAGGGAGGTCGCCGCGATTCGCGCGAGTGCCGAACAGGTCGGGTACGTCGAAGGGCGCGCCCGTGCGGCGGCGACCCTGGTGGCGGCCGAGGCGGCACGCCGCCGGCTGTTGGCGGAGGCGGAAGCCGTCATTCGAACCCTGGGGATTCGGGTGGCGGAGCGGTTGCTTCGCGCCGAGCTGCAGGCTGACCCGGGGAAGATTCAGGCGATCGTGACGGATGCGTTGGGAGCGCTCCCCGCACATGCGCAAAAAGTGCGGATTCGGCTTCATCCCCACGATGCGAAGGGCCTTCCCCGCGAGTTTGCGCCTTTGGTTCACGAGGATTCCACACTCGCTCACGGTGACTGCATCGTGGAGTCGGATGGCGCCGACGTGGAGGCTCGCCTCGATGTCCGATTGAAGAAGCTGATGCAGGCGTTGGCTGCGCTTTGAGGGCTGGGGCAGGGGAAGGGAACTTGCGCTATCCTTTCCGGGTGAACGCGCGCTACCTGACGTTGGCCGTCCTGGCCTCCCTGGTGTCACCTGGCTTGGCGTCTGCGCAGGGGGACGAGGAGTGCGAGGACCCGGTGGTCCAGGGTCCGGAGGAGGCGACGCCCGCATTTGGGGTGCGAGGCGTAACCCTCGGGGCGCCGGTTCGCATCCGCTATACCGACGGCTTCTTCACCGGTGGGGTGTTCGAAGGAGACCCGGCCGAGATTTTCTCGCTTCGCTTGGCCGAGACCGGGGAGCTCGTGCCGGGGCGCGTCGAAGTGATCCTCGATACGCTGATCTTCACGCCCGATGCGCCCTACCTTCCGATGACCGAGTACGAGGCGGTGGCATTGGGCACTGGGGGCTCGGCGTTTAATCCGACGTTCGTGACGGGGGACGCCTTCGACACTGGGCCTCCCGACTTTGGCAACATCAGCGACGTTCGCGCCTTTGAGCAGGATCGATCCTGCGATGCGCCGAACGGCGGGTTTCGGATCGATGTGACGTTCGAGGCCGCGACCGACGATGGTCCGGACGGCGACATCGAGTACCTCCTCTATCTGAGCCGGGGACCGAATGTGGAAGCACCGGAGCTACAGCGCCGGGTCCGAAACCAAACCCCTGGAGGCGTCATCGTCGCGTTCAACCTCGAGCCGGAAGATGCGGTGAGTCCGATCTGCGTGGCGGTGCACGCGGTAGATGGCGTGGGCAATGTGGACGATGATGGGCAGCCTCGGTGTGAAGACCCCATTCAAGGGAATTTCTTCGAGCCACTGTGCGCGGTGGAGGCACCGGGGGTGGCCGGAGCGGCGCCGTACGGGGCGCTCGGCCTTCTTGTGGTGATGGGGGTGGGTCGGATTCTTCGACGACGGTCTGCCTGTCGCCGTGGTTAATCCTCAAACGATGGTTGTCCGACTCGGCGGCTGATCGTTGAGCCGCTCGCCGCGCCGACCTCCTTCGTCGCGGCGCCGAAGAACACTGTCGATGCGTAGCGCCGCATTGATGAGGCCGAGATGGCTGAACGCTTGCGGGAAATTTCCGAGATGGACGCCGCTGATGGGGTCGAGCTCCTCCGCAAGGAGCCCGAGGTGATTTGACGCGTCCGCATGCGCGGTGAACACCTGCATGGCTTCTTCCAGCCGCCCCCCGAGGGCGAGTGCCTCGGCCAGCCAGAACCCGCACAGTACGAACGCTCCTTCGTCGCCTCCCACGCCATCGTCCATCCGATAGCGATGGAGAAACGGCCCGGTCCCGAGTTCGGCGCGGATCCAGTCCACCGTGGACGTCATGAGTGGATGCGCCGGATCCATAAACCCATGAATCGGCATCAAGAGAAGCGCGGCGTCCGGCTCTTCGATGCCATAGGCGGTGACAAAGTGTCTCCGCTTGCTGTCGAGGCCATTCGCTCGAAGGTGTGTGTGCACATCTTCGGCGGAGCGGGCCCAGGAGGAGGCGTAGTCCCGGTCGCCAAAGAGTTCTGCCAGCTGCGCCCCACGGTCGAGCGCGAGCCAACTCATCAACTTCGAGTGAACGTTGTGGCGAGGATCCCCGCGCGGCTCCCAAATCCCGTGGTCTGGCTGGGTCCATCGCTCGTACACATCGTCGAGGACCCCTCGCATTCGGCGCCAGGCCCGAAGCGAAAGCGACTGCTCGAACCGCTCGTAGAGATACGCGGCGTCGATGAGCGCGCCGACCGTATCGAGCTGCACCTGATCCCGCGCCCCGTTGCCGACGCGAACCGGCGCCGAATCGGCGAATCCTCGGAGATGCGAAAGCGTCCGCTCGTCCGGTACGCGTTGACCATCGACCGCGTACATCACCTGCAGCGACTGATCGTTGTCGAGGGTATCGCGAACAAAATGAAAGAAGTCGCGCGCCTCGGAACCGCACCCGACGAGGTTCGCGGCCCGAATCGCCATCGCGGTATCGCGGGTCCAGGTATAGCGGTAGTCCCAGTTCCTCACGCCGCCGATCCATTCCGGGAGCGACGTGGTCGGTGCCGCCACCATGGCTCCGCTCGGCGCGTAGATGAGTAGCTTCAGAAGAAGGGCCGAGCGCATGACATGGTGCCGCCACGGGCCGTCGTAGGTGATGGACCGCGTCCACTCGCGCCAGAAGTGGCGGGTCGAACGCAGATGCTGAAACGGCCGGTAAGCGGCGAGAGGTTCCGGTTCGGGAGCACCCCAGGAAAGCACCATCCAGCGGCGCTGTCCGGCGCGAAGGGTAAAAAGGCACTCGACTCCGCCGGCCGCCCGCGCGCTCCAGTCCGAGCTGTCCTGAAGGACCGCCACGAGATTCTCTCCGGGTTCCCCCTGCGCGAGAACGCCGTGCTCCTGCACATCGAGCTTCGTGTTTCCTGCTCCGTAGCCAAAGCGCGGGTCGAACACTGCACTGACGTCGACGGTCCCTTCGACACACTCGAGTCGTCGATGCACTTCGTGAACCGACGCGCGCGGATCGTTGGTCCACGGCATAAAGTCGGTGAGGCGGAGGACGCCTTGGCCTTCCACACGAAACAGCGTTTCGAGCACGTTGGTATCGGGGTCGTAGCGCTGGAGGCTCTCGTAGGGGGCTTTCGCTGGGCCAAGGCGGGTGATTCCTCCGCGCTCATGGTCCAGCATGGCGCCGAATACGCTGGGGCTGTCGAAGCGTGGCAAGCAAAGCCAGTCGATGGCGCCGTCGGCGCGGACGAGCGCAGCGCTGAACCCATCCCCGATGATCCCTCGACCGCTGATCGGAAGCTTCCTCCCATCGTCGGCGTCCTTGAACACAAACGGTCGCTCGATTCGCCGAGATAGGCTGTACAAATCCATGGAGCCTTCTACCGCGGAGGGGCGCGTAGGATCAATCTTCAGCCGATGAGTATCTTGGCCTGTTCGTTCAGCGGGGAAGGCGCGATAAAGCGCGCTGGGCGCCCGAACGGCACGACCTTCCGGATTCAGGTTTCGTGGTCTGTTCGTTCAGCAGGGTAGGCGCGAGGAAGCGCGCTGGGCGCTCGAACGGCGCGTCCTTCCGCGGTGAGGATTCTTGGTCTGTTCGTTCAGCTGGGTTGGGGGTTGGGCTGTGGCCGAACTGTAGGAGCAGGGTAGGCGCGAGGAAGCGCGCTGGGCGCTCGAACGGCGCGTCCTTCCGCGCGGCCGGACATGGCTCTCATGGATGCATCTACGGCTTCGTTGCCGGGAGGAATTCCTGCAGGTATGAAAGGATATGCCGCTTGCGACCGTTGAAAAGGACATGCTCGTGCCCGTCTGCCGCTGCG
>JBCCZL010000321.1:0-11124 GCA_039187775.1 Myxococcota bacterium | reverse complement strand
GTCGAGGGATGTCAGATAGATAGCACCAAGCTGACCGTCCACGTGCACCACTTCAAAGAAGCGGCCCTGATGCGGGAAGTCGATGATCGCGGCCGTGGTGATCTCCCAGTACCCGATCTCGCCATTGGCCCCTGCCGCGCACCGTGCATCCTCCGCGGAGGCGGCGCTGCCGTCGGCACAGATCGCACGCACCTGGTTGATGTGGTTGTGGCCGGCGATGTGCGCGATCACGTTGGGGCTCGCCGCCACCCGCTGTCGAAACTGTTCGGCGGAAATCGGCTCCACCGGGGTGGGAAACCAGCGGGCAACGATGGCCTCGAGCTGGGCGTCTCCCATGAACAGCGGCCGGACGAAGTCGATCGCAGGCTCCGTGACGAGGTCACCCGAGGATTGATGACTCATCAGAACGACGGCGACGTTGTCCGCTTCGGCGCGCGCGAGCTCCGCGTCGAGAAAGGCGATCTGATCGTAGCGAACATCGTCACGGCAAGGTTCGGTGCCCACCGTGCACCCCGCGGGCGGGCGCGACAAGATGCCCTCGGCCCCGCCCTCGGTCGGACCAAGGGCCAGCGCGATGACCCGCAGCGCCCCGGGTACGACGTCCATCGTGTACCACCCGCCGGGTGCGGTGGTGACGTTTTCTGCCTCATAGGCGGCGCAGTCGGCCTGCGCGTCGGCGTCCCACCCGTGTCCAACCGGCGTTCCACCCGTGGCGAGGGCAGCCGCGATCATGCCACACGCCGATACGTGAGCACGTTCCGGATCCCCGACGATCGGCCCGGCCGACAGCATTCCAACAAACGCGTCGTTCGCGTAGGGCAGCTGACCGATCTGAAAGTTGTCCGGGTCGACGGTGACGCTCGCCCACTGATCGCGCGGAAGGATCGCAGGGTGCTGATCGCTCGTGGCAACCCCTGGCAACGTCAGCCCCAACGCAGCCAGCCGAGTGCTGATCGCCGTGAGTGCCATCGGATCGCCGTTGAGCTCCTCCAGCAGTCCAGCGGGGAAGTTCCCGTTGGGCAGCACGTCGTGGTTGCCGATCACCGCGAGCCAAGGGAGCGAGTTCCGAAGGCCCTCAGCAATAAACGGGTCGCCGGTATCGTTGCCAGGTCCAGGGACCGGATCATCGCGGTCCCCGCTGTCGGCGGAAAGCTCGCCGCCGTTGATCGCGGTGAAGAACCACTCGAGCTCATTTCGTTGTGCATTCTCGATGAGGTCTCCGACCACAAACACCATGTCGAGAGGCTGAGCGTCGTGATACAGGTTGATGCTTCGGATCAAGACGTCCGCGACGTGCGGGGCGAGGTCGCCGTGCGGCCGATAGGCGGATTGACCGATGACGTTGTTGTTGGCCGCGACCACTGGCGACTCGTAGTCGGGAAACTGCGGATCTCCGATGATGAAGGAATGCATCACGGAGCGAGCTGCGTCATCGAGGGCGCCCGCAGACCACGACGCGACCGCGGGATCGGTGAATCCGAGCTGGTCACGGATCAGGTGCGGCTCGCCCGCCTGTGGGTGCAAGACCCCGAACTCTTCGAGCGGCACGACGACGTCTCCACTCGCCGTCACGTACTGCTCCCAGCCGTGGCGCGGCCGCAGTGTTTCCTGAAGCGTGGTCACCACCACCCCGTCGCCCACCGGGGGGTAGTCCTCATCGAACGCGGGATCGACGGGCAGCAGGGCGGCCGCATCGCGTCCATCAAACCCGTCGATGGGTGCGTCGATGGATCCATCGATCCCGGTGGCCCCGTCCGGGGGCGCGGACGTGTCGTCGCCGCATGCGCTCAACGAGGCGAGGAGAAAGACGAGAAGCCGCATGAGTTGTTCCAAGGGAGGAAACTAGCCAATCCATCGGGTCGATCAAACGACTGGCCACGCCAGTGACCGGTCCTGGGACCTCCTGTTGTCATTTGTCCCCGCTACGCTCGAACGATCTTCAGGCTTTTTGGTGGATCTTGCCTCCGCGTCGGCCGGCATGGTGGTTGCGTAACCCCACGCAGGAACGACGAGATGGTCGTCGGAAGTCAGGGAGCAGCGGCCGATTCCCTCTGCTCGCTGGTTCTCTGATTTCCGACGCTCATCTGGTTCATGCCCACAATCTTTCCAATCCCAACCCCCAATCCCCCAACCCCTCGAAAGTCCGGCTTCCCCGCCGGTCTTTCACTTTAAGCTCGCCGGAGCCGGCTTGCTTTTCATCGCGCGCTCTTTTGGTCGAGCTTTCTTTTTGCGAGCCCGACGGTTATGGCGAACCCGTGCAGTGGCGACGACAACCCTCGGTCGAACGCTTCCTTCGACGACCCGAGGGACCGCTGGTGTATGCGCACCGGGGAGCGCACGCCGAGTCGGCGCCGGAAAACACTGTGGCCGCGTTCGAGCGAGCGCTTGCGTTGGGTGTCGATGGGGTCGAGCTCGATGTCCGGCTGACCCGAGACGGGCAGTTGATGGTATTTCACGACCGGACGCTTCAACGATTGGTCGGTCGGCCGGAGCGCCTGGGCGAACTCGACTATCGCGATCTTTCGGACTGTCGAGTCGACGGGCATTCGATCCCCTCCCTCGACGACGCACTCGACGTGCTCTGCGGCAGGGGATGCTTCGTGAACATCGAGGTCAAGGGCGACGATGGGCGGAAGATCGAAGCGGCGCGTCGCCTGAGCTTGGCTCTTCGCCGACGGTCGCCCTCGGAGCGAGGGCTGATGATGATGTCGACCTTTTCGCCGCGCATACTCTTTGCGTTTCAGCTTGCGAACCCCGATCTTCCCGCGGCCTTCCTGTTCGACGCTCCCCATACCGGTCTGCGACGGGCGGGCGCCGCCCTTGAGTTTCTCCGACCCCGGGGGGTGCATCCCGAGCATGTGGTGGTCACGGAGCCCCGCCTTCAGCGCTGGCGTCGGGGAGGCTTCGTGAACGTCTGGACGGTGGACAAGGAGGAGGAGCTTCGACGCGTGGATGCGCTCGGGGTCGACGGGGTGATCACCAATCGACCCGAAGAGGCGCTCGCCATCCTTCGCGCCGGTTGAGTGGTCACGATCCCGCCGAACTCCTATGCTGGTAGGATGATTCGGCCAATCGCTGGCCTTGCCGCAGCGCTTCTCTTGTCGTGCAGTCTGTCTTGCAGTCTCGTGATCGACAGTGGCCAGTACGTCAACGAGGCCGTCTGCGACGAAGATGGGGACGGCTTTGTCGGGGCCACGCCGGAGTGCCGCGATGGGGTCGACCTTCTCGAACTCGATTGCGACGACGCCGACCCTACGGTGTTTCCCGGAGCCGATCCGGTGTGCCGGGACGGCAAGATCAATAACTGCCGCGAGGTTGACCAGAACACCAATCCCGCCACGGAAACCGGACGGATCGCTCCGCGCCTCGTCGGGCGAGTGCCTCCAGGATCGGATTTCGGTGTGGGCTCCTCGCTCGATCCCCGCGCCCCGTACCTCCTGACCTACATCAAAGATGATCGCCAAGCCTACGTGGCGCGGGCCACGATCGAGCAGGGAGGAACGCCCGGTAGCACCGCCGAAGTCATGGAGGACCCGCTCGCGACGTTCAACGACATGCAGATGGGCCCGGCGATCGGCGTCGTAATGGCGCCCGGAGCGTCGGAGGAGGGCGACCTCACCAACTTCCTCGGCTACGCCGGGATGAACGACCAAGGGTTTGCCCTCATCGCGCGCCAGACTCCGGGGGGTTTCGAAACGATCGTCCAACCAAGACCGCTTCGTGCGCTGGTTGCGCCCGTCGCGCTCTCGATCACCGCCATGGGTCCCGCGCTGTTTGTGCGAACCCGCGATGGGGCGGTCGAGTCGGTATTCGAGGCTCCGACCGTTTGGGCTGCAGGCCAGGCGTCGCCCGAACCCGCTCCTTATCTCGAAGCCCAGGGGCGGGTCATTGCGCGGCAGATTGGACCCGAGCGGTTTCTCATCTCCGACGGGTTCAGTGATCTCGAGCTATTCCTGGATGGAGAAGCAGCGACGGGAACCCCGAGCTTTGCGCTCGCTGCATTCGACGAACTCGCCAATGAGATCGTCTATCTCTTTGCCACGCCCGTCGAAGGGCCAACGAGCGTGTTCGCGGCGGCGATTCGCTGCGCCGTACCCGAAACGATCGCCGACTGCGAAGTTCTTCCGTTCGAGCTCAACCTGCCCGAGCAAACGAGCCTCGTACACGTCGTGCCGTTCGGTGGCGATACGGTGGTCGTGTTTGCGGCCGCGCCGCGGGTGGATGCGCGGCCCGAGCTCCGGGGCTACGCGGTGGTGCTCAGCGAGGATCCGCCGCTGGTGGCGCCGCTCTTCGATGCCCTTCTGACCCCGGCAGAGCTTGGCGACGACGGATCGGTGCGCGGAGTCCGCACGTCGGGCGCGGGAGTGGATGGGAGTCCGGTCACCGAGACGCGCATGGCCTTCCGGGTGGCTCGGGGAGCCAGCAGTGAACTCTGGGTCGGAGGGATTCGAAACTGCGTCGAGCGATGAAAGTGCGCAATCGGGCCTCGGCCGTGGCATTCTTAGGATGACGCAGGGGAAAGCCGTGGGAGAGCTTTGCCTGGTAAGGAGTGACCCTTTGGCCGGTTCGATTCGATATTGGGGACTTGTGGCGCTGCTGACCGGTGGGGCGTGGCTCGGCGGGCCGATTGGGGGAGTGCCCACGGCCACGGCCCAGCAGGGCGATGATGAACTCGCACGGGTGCACTTCCAGGCGGCAGCTTCGTACTATGAACGAGGTGAGTACACCGAGGCCCTTCGCGAGTTCGAGCGGAGCCACGCGCTCAGTGGGCGGTCGGAGCTGTTCTACAACCTGTCGCTGACCCACCAGCAGCTTGGCAATCTTCGCGAGGCGGTCGACTTTCTCTCCCGCTACCTCACCGAGGTCGAAGACGTGGCGAACCGTGACAACCTCGAGCGCCGACTCGAGAACCTGCGGGAGCGTCTCGCCGCCCAAGAAGCCGAGCCTGACCCGGAGCCCGATCCAGAGCCGGACCCGGATCCAGAGCCCGACCCGGACCCGGATCCAGAACCCGACCCGAATCCGATCATTGCCGAACCGGAGGGGGGCGGCTTTCCCATCGCCGCGCTGGTCTCGTTCATCGCCGCGGGCGTGGGCCTCGTGACCCAGGTGGTGTTTGGAGTCCTCGCGCTCACGGAGGAGTCGAGCATCCAGGACAACTGCTTTAGCGCTGGGAACTGCAGCGAAGACGACGTGAGCACCCTCGACACCTATGCGTTGATCTCCGACATCGGCCTTGGGGTTGCAGTGGTCGGAGCGGCGCTCGGTGTCGTATTCCTGCTGACAAGCGGCGGCGGCGATGGTGAGCCCGAAGTTGGCCTTGCGCCAGCGGTAGGCCCCGGGTTTGGCGGCGCCTCGCTCCGGACGGAGTTTTAGGGTCTCCATTGGTTGCGACTCACACTCCGAACGCCCAGTGGTCCCTGACCCTTGTTGCGTGGCTGGTGAGCGGCTGCTCGCTTGTGATCGACAGCGGGCAGTATGTCGGGACCCGCGACGCGGGTACGCAGCCGGACGGCCGGGTCGACATGGACGCGGCCCCCGACCGCGTGCTGCCGACCGAGTGCCAATTCGCGATCGACGAAGGCTGCTGCGACTTTGACGGGGACCAGTTCCTGGATCCCGATGCTCCCGCTCCGTGCCCCGGGCGGCGCGACGTCTTGGACTGCGATCCGATGAACCCCAATAACTTTCCCGGTGCGCCCGGAGTGTGTGGCGATGGCATTGAGAACGGGTGTGGCGTCGGTCCCCTCGCCGAGCTCACCGATGAACTCGGCGTCGCAGAGTTCGGCGCGACTCCTCTCCTAGCGCTCGGAATCGGCATGCTCCCCATGGCCGACGTCGGGGTGGAGGGAACGCGAGGTCAGTTCTTCGGGATGGAATCAGGCGTGCTTCGCATCACGGCTTACGAAATCGGCGCGACCGTCGTAGAACGGGGCCAGATCGATACGCCTCCTCAAGAACAGCTCGTGGCGTTCTCCGCGGATTCGCTCTTCGACGACCGGGTAGCCCTCGCTGCTTACTATAATCCGGGAGGAGTCCATCGACTCTGGGAGGTGAACGGTCCGGGAGGCGTAGACGATCTCGGGGAATGGGCGGGGGACGGTAGTCGCATCGTGCCCGGGCCGGCGGTCGGGCTGAATCTCGTTGCTTCAGGCCTTCGACCGGCGGCGTTCTGGCGCGCACAGATGCCTCCGCGCGTTTCCTACGGGACCGCCGGTGAAATAAACCCCGCGGACGGGCTCGGCGTGGGCCACACCGAGGTTCCCGGAGGTCTCCGTGCATCCGGCCGCGCGATCTTGGTCCGGCAACGCGCCTCGGAGAGCGACAACTATGTATTGGCCCAAGTTGGCGGCGACGCTGAGAGCGTCACTCTTCCGTCGTCCGTTCCGATGGCGCGTGCCGACGTTGCGTCGAACGGCGCATCACTCGTTGTTGCGGTAAGCACTGACACCAGCGTGGAGCTGTACCGCTGCGGCGTCGACGACATCGCGCAGTGTGGAACCCTCAACGAGGTCATCGAGAACGGGTCATTTCCTCGAGTGGTCGAAGCCGCGATCGATTTTGGGGGAGCCGACGAATTTCTTGCGCTCAACCGCGGGAGTCGGATCGATTTGGTCGTGCAAAGAGACGGTCCGACGCCTCAGCTCATCGAAATCGAAGACCTGTTCGACTTCGGAGGAGATCAGATCCGCTCGTTGGAGATCTCCGCGGCAGGCACCGCTGGCCGCTATCACTTCGCCATTGCGTTTGCGGTGCAGGAAGATGGCGCCGGCCCGTTCGAGAGCTTCGGCCAGGGATTCTTTTCCTGCGACGACCTCTAGCCGAATACGGTTGCTGCTAGACTCGTTCGACGTCGATGACGCCGTCGATGCGCTGGATCTGCCGCATGAGCGAGCGAAGCGCCTTCACATCGTGCACGGCAAACTGAAATAGGTTGACCGCTCGTCCGTCCGCAGTGCGACAGTTCGCTTCGTTGATGTTGACGCCCGCTTCGGTGAAGGTAGATGACACGTTGGCGAGAATGCCCGGTTTGTCGCTCGTGACCACGCGCATCTGCACGGGAAGCTCGACCTTCGCGCTATTGGCCCACGACACTTCGACGCGCCGCTGCGGATCGAGCTCCATGACCTTCGGGCACTCTCGTCGATGCACGGTGACGCCTCGTCCTCGGGTGATCCAACCGGTGATCGAGTCCCCCGGGACCGGATTGCAGCACTTCGCGTAGCGAACGAGGATGTCCTCGATGCCTTCGATCGTGATCCCGGACGTGTCGCGTCGAGTGACCGCCCGCACGGTCCGCTCGATGAGGCTCGGCCGCATGCTGTCCCGGGCCGACGAATCCTCACGCGGCGCGATCACGTCGACCACATCGGAGCCGTTGAGCTTGCCGTAGCCGATCTGCGCGAAGATCTCTTCGACCGTGTTGACCTTGAAGTGCGCCATCAGGCGCTTCACGTCGCCGTTCTTGAAGTAGCGCGAGAAGGACAGGCTCTGCTTATGCATCTCGCGCTCGAGGAGCTCTTTGCCGAGCTTCACGCTCTTGTCACGCTCCTGGCTCCGAAGATAGGTGCGGATCCGAGACCGGGCGCGGGCGGTGACCACAAAGTCGAGCCAGTCCTTGCTCGGGGTCTGATTGTTGTTGGTGAGGATCTCCACCACGTCACCGTTCTTCACTTTGTGGCGGAGCGGGACCATGGCGCCGTTGATTCGGGCCCCCACGCAGTGATGTCCCACTTCGGAGTGGATCGAGTACGCGAAATCGAGCGGCGACGCGCCCCGAGGAAAGGTCTTCACGTCGCCCTTCGGGGTGAAGACGTACACTTCGTCAGGAAAGAGATCGACCTTCACGCTTTCGAAGAACTCCGCCGGGTCGTCGACCTCCTGCTGGAACTCGAGCATCTGGCGGAGCCAAGCGAACCGCGCCGCGTCGCGCGCATCGAGTCCACCGGTTTGCTGCTTGTACTGCCAGTGGGCGGCGATACCAAACTCGGCGGTGGAGTGCATCTCGTGGGTTCGGATCTGGACTTCGATCCGCCGATGCCCCGGACCGATCACCGTGGTGTGCAGCGACTGGTACATATTGGGCTTGGGAAGCGCGACAAAGTCTTTGAAGCGACCCGGGATCGGTGTCCACTGCGAATGCACCACGCCGAGGGCGGCGTAACAGTCGGCGACGTTCTCCATCAGGATGCGGAACGCGACGAAGTCCTGGATATCCTCGAACTCCAGGTTGTTTCGCCGCATTTTTCGAAAGATCGAATACAGGTGTTTCACTCGGCCCTGCACTTCGACGGCGAATCCGCGCTCGATCAGCATCTTTTGCAGTCGTCGACTGACGTCAACGATGTAGCGCTCGCTGTCCCGCGAGGCCTTTTTGACCTTGCGAGTGAGGTCTTTGTGCGCGTCCGGATAGAGATAGCGGAAGCTCAGATCCTCGAGTTCGGCCTTCAGCCAATGGATTCCCAGCCGTGCGGCGAGGGGCGCGTAGATCTCGAGCGTCTCGCGAGCGATTCGCTCCTGCTTGTCCACCCGCATGTGCTCGAGGGTCCGCATGTTGTCGAGCCGGTCGGCGAGCTTGACGAGGAGCACGCGAATGTCGCGCGCCATCGCGATGAGGAGCTTGCGAAAGCTCTCTGCTTGCTGGTCCTCTTTGCAGGTGAAGTTGATCCGTCCGAGCTTGGTTACCCCGTCGACCAGGAACGCGACCTCCTCTCCAAACATGGATTCGATGTCGGTACGGCTAGCGTCTGTGTCCTCGACAACATCATGGAGAAGCGCCGCACAGATGCTCGCCGTGTCGAGCTTCATGTCGGCAATGATGTCCGCCACCGATGCAGGGTGAACAAAGTACGGATCCCCCGATTTCCGCTTCTGACCGTCGTGCATGCGCGACGAATACTCGTACGCGCGGTCGATCAAGCCGGTGTCGGCTGACGCGTGATAACTTTTGACCTTGTCTACGATCTCGGTCAGGTGGACCATGGCGCTAACGCTGTAAACCGGAGGGCCGGATCAAACGCGAAACTTCAATGAAAACGTAACACCCACCCCACCCGTGGACAAGCAAACGGAAACTCGAGTGGCCCTCCTCGGATGGGAACTAGGGGCGAGGTCGGAATGTACGTTTCCCTAGATCTCTGGTGACCGAGCCGAGCCTTGGCCAGGCCTCGGGTGGACGGCTCAAGGTTGGCTCCCCCATGCCGTACTCCAAAGGATTGCAATTGTTCGTCAAAGGACCCCGGTAATGACCCCGGGACAGGCCGCCGGATGGTCGGCGGGACGGGTCCGTTCGCTTCGAACCGGGCTCCGAAGCCGACTCAACGCCGCCGAATCGGTGGAGACAGCGGCCCAGGAGCTCGCCATGACGCTGTTCCGGGAGCTGGGGGACTCCGCGATTCTTTGCCGAGTTTTTGTGAGCGAGCGGTATGCGGCCCTCCCCGAGTTCAATCGAGACTTCGCGCGGCATCTCGCCTCGGAAAAGGGACTCCTTGGCAAACTGGTCCCCGAGACTCCAGTCCTCTGTCTCCTAGGGACCTACGGAGCGCCCAGCTCCTGGCGCAATCGCTTTCTCTCGAAGGGCCACGCGAGCATCCCATTGGTATCGCAGCATTTCGTCGACTCGGTCCCGATGCTTTCGGCGCTCTTCGCCCAGACCGGCATCGGCACCGCGTGGTTGTCTTCACAGCCAGGGATCCAGACCAACCGACTGATCGGAGGCGAAGCGGCCGGCACGTTCCACATCGACGACGCCCAAACCGCCCGGGACTCCCAAGGTCGGTTTGTGATCCCGTCCCGCGATTTTGTCGAGACCGAGGGGGTAGTAACGGTGTTCGGCGCCGGAGGAGCATGGCCAGGCGACCACCACGGCGCCTTCATCGTGTTTCTGCGGGGCTCGCTCAGCCGCGAAGCGGCGCACTCGCTCGCGCCGCTCTTTGGGACCTTTCGGTCGTCGACGACGAGCCTCATGTCGCGCGGAAACGTGTTCGCTCCCCCTTCGGCCTGACCGACCTATTCGGTATCGGGGGTCTCGGCCTCGTGCTACCCTTCACCGCGCGCATCTGCATGGACTGGCTGAAGAAAGCGGGGCACGCGCTTCTGACCCATCGGCGGCGCTTGGCCCCCGCGGTGCTCCTCATCGGTGCCATCGTGGTCGGCGGCGAAGTCTGCCAGGGCATCGCTCACGAGACCGAGGTGCACTTTCGGCTGGGGCCCTTCCACGGACAGGTCGAAGAGGCGGTGATCTCGTACCGGCTCGATGGGCAAGAAGTGAAAGGCGCTCGGTTTCAGTGGGCCGACGGGGCGCCACAGACGTTGGTTCATGTCGTCGAGCTGCAGCCGGGACGCTACGAAGTGCGGGCCTGGCTTACCCACGCGGAAGGGGAGCGATCGTTCGAGCGGGCGCTTGTCGTGCCTTCGGAGGGCGTAGTCCGCATCGACCTCTTCGAGGTGGGGTTTGCCTCGATGTCGAAACGGCTCGAGGAGGGCACGGGATGACCGCGGGAACGCAGGTTCGGACCGAACACGAGGGGAAGCGGATCCTCGAGCTTGCCCGCTGCGCGCTCGTCGTGCTGAGTGGACCTGACCGCGGTTCGGAAAAGGTCATCAACCGCGACCTCTTTCGCATCGGCAAGAGTCCGGACAGCGACCTCGTGCTGGCCGACCAGACGGTCTCGCGGAACCACTGCGAGATCGTGCGTGAGTCGCGCGGCTATCTTCTTCGGGACCTCGAGTCCACCAATGGAACGCTGCTCGATGGCGCGGAGATCCGGGAGGCGTTTCTTAAGCCCGGGGCGATCATCACGGTTGGCAAAGTCGAGCTCAAGGTGCGACCGTTTTCGGAACGGATCGAACTTCTGCCGAGCTCGGCAAGCCGATTTGGTGAGGCGGTGGGTTCTTCGATCGCGATGCGAGAGATCTTCGGCCTTCTCGAACGGCTGGGGCCGACCGACGCCACCGTGCTCCTCACAGGAGAAACCGGCACGGGAAAAGACGTGCTTGCGCGCAGCATTCACCACAGCGGCCCTCGAAAGGACCGACCGTTCATGGTGGTGGACTGCGGCGCGGTGGTGGGTTCGCTGATCGAGAGTGAGCTCTTTGGTCATGAAAAAGGGGCCTTCACCGGAG
>JBCCZL010000320.1:0-11133 GCA_039187775.1 Myxococcota bacterium | reverse complement strand
CGGCATTCCCGCGCTCTCAGAGCTGCTGGCTGCCCGGGTCGATAGTTCGATCGCGCGTTCCGATGCGGTCGCGCGCCACGCCACCGCCGCCTCGGTGAGTGCGACCAGGGCATCGAGATCCGGGGCTCCGAATTCGGCCGTGGCCTGAAGAAGCTCGTCGTCGACCTCCAGTGCTTCGCCTCGCCGATACCGAGTTGCCCGCATCAACCACTCGGCTCGGCCCTCGAAGAACGGCAGCCGGCACTCGGCCGCCCGAGCTCGAGCGTCCACCGCGATCTCGAATGCTTCCTCAAACTCCAACGCCTCCAGGAGCGCGGCCGCGCAGTTCAGCTCGTCCGAGAGATGCGACGACACCCAGGGCTTTTGCCCCAGCGCGTTTCGATGGCGAGCTGCGGCTTCGTGGAACTCGCCGAGGCGATAGTGAAGACGACCCATCCAGCCGTCGAGATGCGCGGTGGCGAGCGGACTTCCGGTCCCTTCGGCCCACTCTCCAACCCTCTCGAGGACCGAGCGCTCATCTTCGAGCGACCGCTGCCTTGCGGTGGCGACGAGGAGCGCTTGACGCCAAAGCTCGAGCTCGAGGTCGTTGAATGACGACACGCGTTCCACAATCGCGGAGGCCTGTTTGGACTTCGAGAACGCAGCCACGCCAGCCTGCGCAAGCGCCTCGAGATGGTGGGCTCGCTCGGCTTTGCTTGGCAGTCGACTGATCTCGTACACAACTCGGTCGACCCCACGGGCGGTGCCCATCGACAGGGTGACCCGGAGCCACGCCGCGAGCACGTCCATCACCTCCTCGGGGTCGCGATCGCGAAGCGCTGCACTCGCGGTCGCGAGGGTCGCGGAAGCGGCTCCGAGGCGCCCCGCGCGCGCTTGCTGTTCGGCAACCTGCAGGGCTTCCGCGGACAGTCGCTCGAAGTGCTCGCCGAGAATGAGATGGAACAGTCGGCCGCTCGATGAGTCCTCCAGCCGGCTCGCGATGACTCGGTGCGCCGATCGTCGCTCTTCCTCTGACCACACTTCGTACGCCGCCCACCACCCATCGGTCGACCAGCGCCCTTCGCGCATCCCCACATACCCGAGCCGCTGGAGCTCATCGAGTTCGGCCTCCGTCACCCACAGCGGCTTGCCGAGACAACCGGCGATCATCTGGGTGGAGGCACAACCGTCGGCAAGCTCCACCCACGCAAGGAGCTCTCGAAGCGGATCACGAAGCTCGGCGCGCAGTTCTTGGACTCGCTGGCGTCTCCGTGCGCCAAGGCCCAGCTGAAGTCGCTCGAGCCCCGCCCGGTCCACGAGGAGCCGTCCATCGCGAATCACCGCCATCCCCTGCTGGGCGAGGCTTCGGACCTCGATGGCGAGTTGCTTCGGGAGGCCTCGAGTGCGGTGCCAAAGGAAGCGCGCCCAGTCGCTCAGGAGATGGAGGATGCGCTCGGAGCCCTCAATCAGCGGAACGATCGCCTGCGGCGGCAGGGTTTCAAGGCGCACGTCGGCTTCGGCCTCTGCATTCACCGCGCGAATCAGCGAACCGTTGCGGGACGCTTCGCGAAGCGCTGACCGACTCCAGCGGTCCACCCGTTCCCAGTCGTCGGCAAGGATCACATCGCCCTTCGACAGCACCTCGGAGAGGCGCGCCACTACGATTTCGGAAACCTGCTGGAGCGTCATCGTCGATAGATCGGTCACATCGACCAGCGATCGCACGCTTCCGAACGGGACCGCCGCGACCTCACTCCGCCGCACGGTCACGCCCGCATCGCGAAGACCTCGCTCGACTTCGTAGAGGCAACGGCTCTTCCCGCTTCCCTCGGAGCCACCGATGGCAAATCCCTTCCGCTGGACACCCGCCTCGACCGCCAGATCGATCGGCCGCCGCGACCCGAGCCAGACGAGCTGATCCTGCGGAGGCTGATCCGCGAGCCCGAGCAGGTAGATCGCCTCTTGGGCCGACGTCGGACGGTCTTCTGGGTCGCGGCGAAGCAGCGCTTCGAGGCCCGAGACGACCTGCGCGGGAATGTCGGGAACGATCTCCTGGATCGGTTGCGGGGACCGCAGGAGCTTCGAGTGCATGAGCGATCGCCAATCCTCGGAGTGATGAGGACGTCGACCGGCGAGCGCCTCATAGAGGACGACTCCGAAGGCATAGAGGTCGGTTTGGGGGCTCACCGGACGGTTTTGGATCTGCTCCGGCGCAAGGTAGGCCGGCGAGCCCACGATGGTGTTCGAGCGCGTGAGGCTCTCGTCGCCCAGCCGTCGAGCCAGACCAAAGTCGAGGATCGTGGGGCGACCCTGTGCATCGACGATCAGGTTCGACGGCTTGAGATCGCGATGCACAATGCCCGCGGCGTGCACGTGGGAGAGGGTCTCCAGCGTCGCTCGGCACACATCTTCGACATCGCTCCAGCGGCAAGTCTCCGTGCCCGGAAACGGCAGTCCGTCGACCAGCTCCATCGCCAAGAAATAGAGCCCTTGGTGCACGCCATCGTCGATCATGCGAACGACCCCCGGCACCCGGAGCATTCGAAGGGCCATCACCTCTCGGCGGAATCGCACTTGCTCGGTCGGTGAAAGCTCACCCAGGACTTTGACCGCGACCCGCTCCTGAAGGAGCCGGTCGAAGGCCACATACACCGTCCCGCTCCCGCCGCGCCCAAGGACTCGCTCCAGCTCGTAGCGATCGGCAATAACGGAGTCTTTGCCGAGTTCCTGCGAATCGAGACGAGCTTCGAGAGGCGCCTGCACGAGACCGAAACTCTATCAAATCCTACTCAACGCCGAGCGCCTGGAGGCGCTTCAACGCCTCCTCTTCTTTCTTCCACAACCGTTGAACGTTGCGGCTCTTGATCGCCTGCTCCTTGCCAAGCAGGCGGAGCGCTTCTTCCCGGCTTCCCGTCCGCCGCTCCGCCTCCTGAAGGATGAGCGCACGAATCGCGTCGACATGCTCCAGCTCGAGTTTTCCATCGATGGCCCGGTCCACGAAGGCAGACGCCGCTTGGCGAAGCACCGTTTCCAAGCTGCCATCGGGGGTCGGAGAGGGCAAAAAGCCGAGGGCCTCACGGGCATGGACGGCGCGAACCACCACCGGACTCTCGCCTGAATCGCCAGCGGCAAGGGCGAAGGCTCGGCGGATCGAGTTATCGAGCTCGCGAAGATTCCCAGGCCACGGTCGATCGGAGAGAAGGTCCACTGCTCCCTCATCGATGAGCGCGGACACATCGCTCTCCTTTCCGCGGCGAGCCACAAAGAACTTGGCCCAACCTTCGATTTCGTCTTTTCGCTCTCCGAGGGACGGAACCTCGAAAGGAAGGACACTGAGCCGAAAGTAGAGGTCCTCCCGAAAACGACCCTCCGACACGGCGGCCTTGAGGTTGGCGTTCGTGCCCACGATGAAGCGAACGTCGGCTTGCCGAGACGAGGCTGCATCCCCCAACGGACGAAACTGCCGCTCCTCCAAGAGGCGGAGAAGCCCGGCCTGCGCTGCCAGTGAGAGCTTATCGACCTCGTCGAGGAAAAGCGTGCCGCCGGCCGCGCGAACCACCGCGCCGTCCTGATCGCGAAACGCGCCAGTGAACGCGCCCTTCTTCCATCCATAGAGTTCGGCGAGTTGGGTCGTGGAGGGCGCGCTCATAAGATCCACGACCTCGAATGGGCCATCCACTCGCGGCGAATGGTGATGACACCAGCGAGCGAGTCGGCTCTTTCCTGCCCCGCTGGGCCCGTACAGGAGAAGCGTGTCGTCCTGCCGAGCAAACGCGCGGAGCGCGCTCATGAGCCCATGCATTCGCTTGCCCACGACGGGCAAGAGCGGGTCCTGGCCGCTCACCTCGGGCTCCGGCTGAGCGCGCACGACCCACGGGCCCGCCAGCGCTCCGAGGAGAAGAATGTCCTGCTGGCACCGGGGCCATACAAAGTCCCGACCCAGCGCCTGCTGGCACGATGCCTCTGCGCTGAGCAGGCCCACCACTTCGCCGTCCGCACGAAAGAGAGGTACTGCAAATAGATGAGTGGCATCACGTTTGAGAAGTCGTACTTGGCTCTGCTCGGTCAACGCGTTGCTGCTGTCTTGAACGCTCAAGTCTCCGACCTGAACCAATCCCAGATTGACGTCGATCGCCACCGCAGACCCGGTGGTGGACACGTAGTGCCAAGCAGTTGCGGACGGGGTGGGATCCGGGACGGTGGTCGACGACGGCTCGTAGACAACAAGACCTTCGTACCCGGCCGGGCGATAGTGGATCCACGTGCGAAGCACTCGCCCATGGTCTCGGTACTCGCTCTCGTGAATCGCGCGCGAGATCCGCGCAAACATCGTCTCCAACACGGCTCGGGCTCTCTCCTCGAACGCCGGATGGGTGCGAAGCCGCCGGGAGAGCCCCCCTAACCATTCCACCATCCGATAGGGGTAACCCCCCGTGTGTGCGGATGGCAAGGTCGGCGTCGTCACTGACGCATACCGCGTCAACCGTGACGCTTGCCCGCTTGGCTTCAAGGGAATGTAGCGATCGTCTGCCCAGGCATCCTCCCCGAACGGAAACAGGGCGGCCACCCGCGGCGGACCCGGCGCACGAGAAAGTTTCCTCGAACGCCGGGCGCGGCTCGACATGAATCGCGCCGTTCCGCCGGAGCGTCAGGGACCACAGGTATACTCGACTGCTTCGTCTACATCAGTCGCAGGATCGTCCCGTAAAGATCCAGCACCACAGGCGAAGAGAGCGTCGTGGTACCGGTGACGATCTTGAGGGAGTCCCCAATGGGCAGGGCCTCGTCGAAAAAGTTCCCGTCGTACTCGATCTTCATATGGATCGGCATGCTGTCCGGATCGGTCACGTCGCAGTCGGTCTCCAAGGTGGCCCGGGTAGATTGACCCGCGTCCTCCCAGTAGTGGTTGACCAGGCTGGCCCCAGGTGACGAGCCACTCTCGGTCAGGAGGACTGAGTAGTACCGAATGTCGTTCGTTGCGAGAACCGCCTTCGCGTAGTCAAAGAAAGTGGAGCTCACCTCGTCGTGCTCGATGCCGAACACGTCTTGCGTGAGCTTCACTCTCTTGTGGCCGAAGCTTGCGACCTCGGGCCACAAGAGGGGATTGCTGTCGGCGACTACAAAATGCTCTACCCGACTCGCACCATCGATGCTTGTCGCGAGCATTCCGATCCACGCCGTGCCCGCAGGGTTCGTGATCCCGACCGTCCCTGGGTCGACCTCTCGACTCCTAGCTGACGAGCGAGTGTTGGACAGATTGCTTTTCGTTGCTGGTTTGCTGTTGGACATAAAAAAACCTCCGCAAGGCAACAAAGCACTGCGGATGCCAACACGACTCGATCGACAAACCTCCGATGGACGGCGCCTTAACGCTGCAAACAACGCATCTGCGCGTGTGCACTCGGCGAGCGGCTTCACTGCGAGAGCGTCTTGGGTGACGCTTTCGCGTCGTTGCCGACGCTTGAAACACCGTTGCCAACGCTTGAAACACCGTTGCCAACGCTTGAAACACCGTTGCCAACGCTTGATGCACGGCCGCCGACCCTTGAAACACCGCCGCTGTGCAGGAGTGATATCGCAAACGTCATGGCATCTCCCTTGCGTCGATATTCCACGACGGAGATCGCGCATGACAGAGATCAAGATCAAACTTAGAGGCAAAGACATCGGTTACGAAAAGATCGATTCGTTGGTTGCGCTACGGTCTGGCGACGCGAGCGCCATCGGAAGATCACACGTCACGGCAACGACCGGAAAGGGCCTCCTAAACACAGCCGACCTCGACACCCTCTCTTCCGCCAACGTTCAGACCGCTGGCCAGTGGGGCACGTTTCAGCGCGCAGGATGGGCGTTCGCGGAGCCAAAGAACGAACACGTTGCCGAGGCTGCCCGCTGTGCGGCGCGCCTCGATGGCCAAGCGGTGCGGCAGGTCCTGCTCGACGAGGAAGGGCACACGGCCATCGACACGGGACTAGCGACGGTTCAGCTGCCGGGGGACATGACGCTGCAGCAGGTTCAGGCGACGTTGTCTTCTCACAAGCTTCACATCACCCAACGGCTCGGCGTGGGCTCCAACGTATACGAAGTTCGTCTGCCCGAATCGATGCCCACCTTGGAGCACGTCGCAGAGCTCCAGGAGGCTCGGGACTTTACGTTTGCCGAGCCAGCCCTCATGTCGCGGTTGGGCGGTCGGTTTCGTCCAGCGGACCTCGGCTATCGCAATCAGTGGCATCACCACAATGACGGAAGCTCCGGCGGGCTTCCCGGCGCCGACATCGATGCCGAGGCGGCCTGGGACATCACTCGGGGCAAAAGTGGAGACGGGCGCGTTCGCGTCGCGGTGATCGACAATGGCATGGACGTCGGTCACCCCGACCTCGTCGACGCGCTTACCGGCGGGGGCTTCTTCACCGACGAGCACGATGGCTCACGTTTCGTTCGACGCGAGGCCGGAATCGAGTTCCCCGATGCGAACCATGGAACGTTCTGTTTGGGCATGGCGGGCGCGCGCGCGAACGGAAAAGGCGGGGTCGGGGGCGCTCCGGAAGCCGCCCTCATTCCGGTGGCGTGCCTGAGCGATCAGGTCGGCTCGCAAACTACGCTGGCGTTGGCCCTGGTATACGCAGCGCTCCCTCGAGTCATCGACCCCACGTTCACCGAACCGGGCGCGGACATCGTTACCTGTAGCCTCGGCCCCAATGGTGGGGTGTGGCGGTCAACCTCCGTACTCGACCTCGCGATTCGGCGAGTGACCTCGGAGGGGAGAAACGGGATCGGCACGGCCATCTTTTGGGCGACGAGCAACGGATACTTCGACATTGCGCTCGACGAAGTATCGTCCGATTCGCGGGTAATCGCGGTGGGGCGCAGCAATCACCTCGATCTCGCCGATGGGTCCGCGTACGGCGACGAGCTCGATCTTCTCGCCCCGGGCGCCCGGGTGTACAGCACCAAGTCCGGTGGCAGCTATGGCATCAAAACCGGGACGAGCTTTGCATGCCCGCTCGCGGCCGGCGTGGGAGCCCTCGTCCTGTCGAAGACCCCCGGTCTCACTCCCTTAGAGCTCCGACGAAGACTGTGCGACACCTGCGACAAGATCGGTCCCGGTCCCTACGACAACGATGGCCGCAACGCCGAGTACGGTCACGGACGAATCAATGCACACCGCGCGCTCGCGTATCGCTGAACGCGGATTGCTCCCGCAGGCATTCGTGCGAAGCTGTCGAATGCTTCGGCGGAGCTATCGACGGCGGCACCGGGACGCCACGGCCGATGAGATCGAAGAGCTTCGGGCGATTCGTGATGACCTGGGCAGCGTCAACACTCCGGAAAGCATCGACACGACGCGTTACGGAGTCGACCGAAGCGAACGAGCACCCTTCGAAGCCGCCGGTTGGCGCTTCGTGGAAACCGGTCGGGCGACGGCGAAGGCAACCCAAGACCCGCGGCTATCGCTGGCTCGAGTGCTGCGGCTGCCGGGAGGACGGCTCGCATTGTCGTCGGGTCGGGTGACGGCAAAGTTCAAAGAGAACGTGAGCCAAGAGTCCATCGAGCAGCTTCTCGAGCCCTTTGCACTCGAACGGCTCGAGCCGCTGCCGATCGCAACCCACCTGTACACGCTGCAGGTCCGCTCCTCGTCCTCTCCCGATGAGTTTGAACTCGCGGCCACTCTCTCACAGGCCGACGACGTGGAGTTCGCAGAGCCAGAGCTGATCGAAGACATCGGGGATCGATAGCTCCCACCCTCCTTTTGAGCGCGCTCGGCAACCGCGGCCGTCCCGGCGGGGAATCGACGCTTGCCGTTGGGACGGCGGGTGCCATCGTCATGTACGACGATGTTGGCGTGGGCCCGGCGATTTGGAGGAGCCTTGGCGCTGGCGGTAGTGATCCTCTGGCCGCTCCGCACCGAACACCTGGAACCGCCAGCCCAACATCGCCGCGAGGCGATCCGTTCGACGCCGTCGCCACTCTGGGAACCGGGGGATGAGCCACGCACTTCCGCGAGCGACCTCGCGCGAGCCGTCCAAGAACCGGAAGTGGCTCCCGTCGTGACCTCACGTCCTCGCCGCTTCTATTATCCGACCCATCTTCACGGGCACCTTCTCGACCTTTGCGAGGAGCCGCTCGTCGAGGACCCGTGGATTCCATCGGGGTTCGTCGAGAATGAGCTCGCCGGCCTTCGCGTAGCCTACGATGAACGCAAGACCACCCCCGCCGCCGCGATGGTGCTCGCAGAGGCAGCGCGGGATGGGCTGGCGTTCGCCGCCGCGGTCACGGACACCGAGGAGCGCCGCGACGTCACGCTGGTGGTGTACCCCGAGATCCACCAGCTCCGGAGCGAGTACCATCTGCCGGAATGGGTCAATGGCCTCTACGACGGCGCCATTCGCGCGGGCGCCGACTCACCGCTCCCCGAACTTCGGCGAGTGATGCGGCATGAGGCGATGCACGCGCAGCTCCACGCGGCCGTCGGCTGCGTGCCGGCGTGGCTCAACGAGGGTCTCGCGAAATACGCCCAGGTACGTGCGGGGGATGTGGTGCGGAGGTTGGTGCAGCAAATCCGAGAACGATCTGCAGTTCCGTTTCAGCGGCTCGGCGGCCCAACGATCGTCGATACCGAAGACACCGAAGTCGCAGGAACATACTACGCCCAGAGCCTGGCCATGGTGCTGTGGCTCGAGCGCGACGTCGGTATTCCCGAGGCGATCGATCGGGCCACCGCGGTTCGGCCGCAGCCCGAGGAGTATTGGCCGATGTTGATGCCCGGAAGGACCGAGGCCGACTACCTACAGTTCCTTCGTGACCACATCGAGGCCCCAAGCGACGGCAGCTCGTGCGTGCTTCGACTCGATGACGTCGACGCGATCCGCTGCCTCACCGAAGCCGAACTCGCCGAGCTCGGCTTGTCCGCATCAGAGCTTGGCCGATGAGCTGCGAAGTGCGAGGAGGCGCTCGAGCTTGATGCCCACGCCCCCCGTGGCGTCGCGGAGCCGAAGATACTCTTGATATGCAGCGTCCGACGGAGCGGATCGGCGAATCCCACGAATAAGCGTGTTCTTCGGTGTTCCATGGGCAGGTACGAACTCGAGCGCCGTCGTCGCATAGCCAGACGCCGAAAGCAGAAGGACACGCATCGCGTCGGTGATCGACGCCGCGGTCGCGCGCCGGAGATGCGGCATCGACCAAAGAGGCGAAAAGGGTTCGTCCGCGCCAGCGTCGGACTGATAACCGTCGGACTGATAACCGAAGTCCGTGTTTGGAGTCGTCCTTCGCCTCCACCCCGCCGCCAATTCCGCCTGGCAGCAGGGGGCCACCGCGATCACATGACACCCGGCGCGCACCCCCTGAGCGATGCCGTCATCGGTGGCGGTATCGCAGGCGTGGAGCGAAATGAGCATGTCCGGCTGCCGGGGCGCGCCGAAGACCTCGCTCCAGACCTGTCGAAGGTCGACGCTGTCCGCGTCCGCCGCGCGATAGCGAACCACGTCGGCAAGGCCGGCGAGTTCAACTCGGCGCTCGGACTCCGCGATCACGTCGGCGTTCCGATCGATGCCTATGATCTGCACCGCCTGGTCAAGCACCCTTTGAAAGTAGTGACCGACCGCGGCCGTGAGATAAGAACGACCACACCCAATGTCGACGATGCGGACGGGATCGAACTTGGCGGCGAGCTCTCGAAGCGATGGCCCCAACACCGCAACCATATGGTTGATCTGCCGAAACTTCCGAACCTCCGCCGGTGGCATCAACGCATCGCGATGCAAGAGTCCAAGGGCACGAAGGAGGAGCGGCGCTTCGTTGGGCAAAATCGGGAGCTTCTTATCGCCGATCAGCCCCGCCACACGCTCCCGCGTCCAGTGGTCCGCTGCGCGCTTCGCGAAGTCCTTCGCCCATTGCTCCCGCATGGCCGCCGAACCCTAGCCCGGAACCCCCTAGTAAGCGATCCCACCGACTCTTCTCCGTGCTCAGGCTCCGCGCGGCGGCCAGCGCTACTCCAGCGTCGGGAGGGGCCAGTCCCCCGTGGCCAGCAGATTCTCATCGAGGCGCTCCTCGGGTTGGCCGTTCTGGAAGTACCGAACCATGATGTCAAAGACTCGCGTGGCAAACATCTTCGCCGGCGACGAGTCCTCGAGCCGCTCGGTGTTAAAGAACAAACCCAGCTGCAAGTTCGACACTCTGAGATCGATCGGGAGGGAGTCTGGGCAACGATCGACCTCGCTGAGAGTGCTGTGACAGGCCCCGGGTTCGAATGTCGCGAGCGTGCGAGAATCGAGACCCGAAAAGAACTCGATCATCGCGGCGTCTTCCCCACCTACGAAGTGCGGGCCGGGTGTACTTCCTCGGCCCATGGTCCCACGAAGGATCCGGGTCTCCGTTCGAACCGAACCGTCGTAGATGAATACAAAAGTAAGCGCGTAACTCAGTTCTCCATCCACCCGCCAGGTAAGCCGCGTGAAGTCCGAGAGATCGGGACCGACGGGGCCAGGATCGTTAGCACATGCAGGTCCCACCATGAGCGCTAACGTGGCGCTCACGACTGCGCACGTTTTGGTCACCAAAAACAATCCAACACTGCGTTCATCTCATCGATCATAGTCTGGGACCATGTACCGCGGACGACGATCGAGTTGCGATTCCAGAGTTCCGATGAGCTCTAGTCAAGGGAAGGTAGGGTGCGGCCGATTGGAATGAGGGCGGATGCGAACGCTTCGGCCACGGTGGTCATGAGGGGCAGGACCGTGTTTGCCGTGACGCTTTCGCCTCCTTGAACCGAGATCACAACGGAGCACTCGGCTCTTGGCTCCCCGGTTGCGTAAGTCTCGTCAAACACGATCGTGCTACTGATGTCCGAAGCGTGGGCGGCCATCAGATCCTCGCCTTGGAACCCCATGAGAACACCACAGGAGGTGCGCCAAACCGACTCCATCGCTGGCTCGTCGCAAGTCGCGTAGCCGCGAAGCTCAGCGTCCTCGGTCGCGATTCGCATCGGCCGAAGGCCATCGTCGGGCCCAACGTCGCCCCAGAGGAACGCGCAGTCGTCTCCCTCGAGTCCGGGTCCCCAATCGGCGTCACCGATCGCAGAGATCACCTCCGGCAGCGTCGCCTCATTTCCGACCTGAACGACGATCTCATCCGCCGCTGGCTCGTCAGCGG
>JBCCZL010000319.1:0-11134 GCA_039187775.1 Myxococcota bacterium | reverse complement strand
GTACGCCGAGCGGACCCGCGATCCGAGGAGCAAGGAGCGATTTCGGCGAGAGGCGAAGGCTCTCGCGTCGGTTGATCATCCGGGGGTCGTCCGGGTGTTCGCCTACGGCGACGGCGGCGGGGCCACGCCCTACATGGTGATGGAACGCCTGACCGGCCGCTCCCTCGATGGCGTCCTTCGGCACCATCGTCGACTGAGCCCGCACCACGCCCTCGCGATCGCCGCGCAGCTCGCCGACGCCCTCGACGCCGCGCACCGAGTGGGGGTGGTACATCGCGATCTCAAACCCGAGAATATCCAGCTCGACCTTCGAGACCGAAAGCTCACGGTGAAGGTGCTGGACTTCGGGCTCGCACTCCGGCCCGAAGAACACCGGGAGCACCGGCTCACTCGCCAGGGCATGGTGTTTGGCACCCCCGAGTACATGTCTCCCGAACAGATTCGGGCCGGCGAAGCCACTCCGAAATCGGACCTCTATGCGCTTGGCTGCGTGCTCTATGAGCTCTTGACGGGACGCGCGCCGTTCGAGGGGTCCAGCGCATCGGAGGTCTTCGCGAAGCAGCTCGCGAGCCCCGTCCCCGACTGGGAGCTCGACGGGCTCGACCCTCCGCTCCACGCGGCCATCGATCAGGCCATCCGAAAGCTCTTAATAAAGAGCGCGGACGAACGACCGAAGAGTGCACGTCAGGTTGCGCGAATGCTCCGAGGGCTCGCCGATCCGCTTCGCGAAGACGAGTACCTAGTGAAGGCGCTGTCGGAGCCGCCGTCAGCCGAGGCGAAGACTCGCTCGGAGCCCGCGCCTCCCCCCGTCGACCCGGAGATCGCCGCTCCCCCGGTGGCCCCACCGGAAGCGGGAAGCGACGCGTTCGTGGGCCTCACCGGGACCGGCGAGGCGGACCGGGTGCTCGCGCAGGCGCTCGCGGGCGAGCGTCGGAGGCATCGGATTCGGCTCGGACTCGCCGCCGCGGCAGGGTTGGCGATCGCCATCCCCGCGGGCATCGCTGGCTATGCCTGGCTAAGCCGGCCCGATCCGGTGGTGCTCGAGGACGGGCGGCCAGGAGGTGGAGGGGCCCTTCCCCCGCTTCAGCGCCATGATCGGCCGACGATCGGAGTGCGCACCGATCAGGCGATCGAAGAAATGCCGGGAGGCGAGGCGCAGGCGGAGTACGAAGTTCGGCGTCGCGAGATCGAGCGTGAGCTCCTGCGTCGGGGGTTGACCGTGCGAGACATTCGGCGGAACGTGGGGGCTCAGGCCGCATGGAACGCGCAGGACCAAGCGGCTCGTGCCCTCGACTTTCGTGAGGCCGTGAACCAGTTGAACGTGTTCTACGACACTTCTCGGACCATCCGCACCGAAACCGTCCTTCGCCAGCGCTTTGCGGACTTGTCCCGTTCGTTCGAGGCTCACCAGGCGGCGGAACCCGATCCGATGAAAGATGCGGCGTTGGCTGCACTCGAGGCCAACCTCGAAGAAGCATCGCGGACCCCAGAGGGAACCCGACGCTTCCTCGGCCGGGTCGACGAACTTCGACGCTCTTGGCGGCTCGATCCGTGAGCCCGGCAGTTCACGGGTTCGTGCTCCGGTTCGAGGTCAAGTCCTGCGCGGTCGACTGGCGGCCGCGTCGAGGCAAAGGAAGCGTTGCGCCGGCTCTCGGGCTCGCGCTCCTCTTCGGGCTTTCGCTCTGGTTCGCGGCGCCGGCGGAGGCCCAGATCACAATCCGTCCACGCGTCGCGGTGGCGGTGGAGGCCGATGATTCGTTCATCCAAGTCTATCTGTCCGAGATTCTCGCGCGGGTACTTCGGGCCAACGCCTTCGAAGTCGTCCCTCCGGTCCTCACTCTTCATCATCTCGAGCGCCTCGGCGGGGGGACCGGTTGCGTCGATCGAGACCCGTGCATCCGAAGTCTCGCCCACGATGTCGCGGCTCCGACGCTGATCCTGGTCGAAGCAAGGTCCTTGGACGATGGCTTCGCGCTTCGTGTGCGGGTGGCCGTGGTGTCCCTTCAGCGCATCGTTCGGGCCCCGCCGGTGGATGCCACGGGAACCGAAGCAGAAACCGCCGAGCAGATTCTTGCCACCGCCACCGAAGTGGCGCAACGGGTGCCGCCCTGCCAGATCACCGTCGATGCGTCCATGGACATCGACGTGCAGGTGGGGGACCAAACCGTCTCGGACTTCCCCCTCTTTCTCGACTCGGGCGCTCACGAGCTCACCATTCGCGCAGACGGTCGGCAGCCCGCCACCGTGGCCATGGAGTGCGACGGGGGACATCGGTATCGGCTGAGGGTTCGATGAGCGGCGTGCAGCGGTGGTGGGTACTCACGCTTCTCGCGGCTTGCGGCGGCGCCTCGCGGGACCTTCCTCCCCTCGAGGTCACACTGATCGATCTTGGCGGAGGAGAAGACGTGGCGCGCGCACGTCCCACGCCGGATCCAGACCGGGCCAATCTTGTCGCCCAGCACGTCCGACAGCGTCAGGAGGACGATCACGGCGAGCTTCCTCCGGTCGAACGCCTCGGCGAACTCGAGGAGGAGAGCTGGCCCCTCGTCTCGGTTGTCAATGATACGCCCCATCGGCTCATGGTCTGGTTTGCCGGCCCCTGTCCTCGAACCGTCGCGCTCGAGCCGCGCGGTGAATACGCGGCCGAGTTCTGCGAGGGCAACTACGAGATCGCGGCCGAGCTCAGTGCGAACGACTTCCTTCCATTCGTCGGCGACGGAGACGAACTCGAAAACGGTTTCGGATATTCGCTTACCTTCTACGTGGTCGCGGAGCCCCGCTCCCGCACACGAATCCGGCGCCGATAGCCGAGCCTCCGAGGGTCTACCCGAACGGTAGTATCTCGGTATCGCTAGGCCGAACCTCCGGTGGAGGCTCGGGCCGTCGAAGCGGTCGATTCAGGTCGGACGGGGCAAAAAGTTCCTACGGAGGCCGAGAACTGGAATTCGCCTTCGAAGGGGATGCGACTTACCGGATCTGGGTGAGCCACCCTACCGCCACTGCAGGATCGAACGACTTCTACGCCCTCGAGTTCGATTTCCCCTGATGAGCTCCCCACCGTTCGCGCGGGACCGAAACACGGCTGCCTGGGGTCCGCGTGAATCCAACGGTCGAACCATCGAGTTCGGTGCGGCAGGCTACCGGAGGAAGAAGCGGTGGTCGTTGGGGCGGACGTCGAGGTGGAAGTGGTTTCGGTGACCTTCGTTGTAGTTGGGCGTAAGCACCGATGAGAAGATTCGCTCCCGATACAGATCGCAGGTGATTCGCAGGAGGCGTCGACCGCGCCAGTTTCCCGGAGCGCCGCCGCCGCAGGTGTAGTGCGCCGGGGTCTCCCGGAAGTCGGAAAGGACACTGATCCAGCCTCGATCCGTCCAAAACCGGCCGATATCGAGGCCGAGGCCCATCGTGTGGAAGCTTGGCCGGGGATGGTCCCGGTAGGCGCTCATCACATCGACTCCAACCACCCCGTGGCGCTTGAGGACCTGCACCATCGCGTGGAGCCGGGTCGCGAGCTCGCAGCTGATCTCGATGGGGCGATCGTCATGCATCATTCGAAACCACACGCCGTCGATCGGGCCGAGGAGTTCGATCGGCGAAGGCATCGGGGTTGGGTGCTCTCCTCTCGCTCGAAACGGGATGTCGAGGCGCTCGAGCTCTCGGTGACACTCCGCCTCCGCCCGAATCTGCCACACCGCATCGCGGTCCACCCGCCACGTGGCGCCGGGAATCTCCGCGCGAAAATTGTGAAACGTCCGGACCATCCCGGCAATGGTTCGGGCCGCCGCCCCGGCCGGATCATCCGCCGGAGCGAGAAACGTGCGGGGCCGAGGCAGCATTCGGGGCGCCCGAGGAATCGGGAGGAGCGGTTCTTCTTCCTCGACCTCTCCTTCGGTCGCGCCGGTGTCCGCCGCGCCCGCATCCCGAGGTGAACCGCCGGCATCGCCGTCGAGGGGAAGCTGTTTGGAAAATCCCGTGGAGGGATCGCCCCCTTCAGCGTCCATCGGCGGGAGGCGCCAGAAACGGTCGAAGTACCCCAGGGTTCGAGGCTCGTTTCGTCCGGCGGTAAGGCGCGGTCGGCGCGCGGTTGTCTCCGCGTCGTACACGACATAGTCCGGCAGGAAGTCTGGCAGGTTGTTTCCCCCCCCGACCGCCCGGGGGTTGATGCCCGCCTGGACGATCACATATCGGTTCGGCGAAAGGGGGTTCGGATAGATGAATCGGGTACCCACGTCTCGCCCCTCGTAGCGCTGGCCCCCGACGAGCACCGCGCTGTCGTCGATCTGAATCGGGAGATCCGCGGCGATCCGGTCGAGGACCGCATTGGCGCCCGGCGTGCCGTAGAGCACGAGGTGGGCGTCCGCCATCAACCCCTCGTCGACCTCCGTGTCGGCCACCACTTCCTGATTGAACCGCCAGAGCCAGAGCGGCCAACCCCGGGAGCCGCGCTCGGCGGCGGCTCGGAGCGCGGCGGTGTCATCCTCCACGCCGGTGCCGTACACGTGCACCATTCGCTCGTAGTAGGCGTCAGTAAGCGGCCCTGCGAGACCGGGCCGCTTTTCCCGTCCATCGTCGGGCACCGGGGGAAAGCCATGGGTCCACCCGTCTTCGCCCCGATGAAAATGGAGTCGATGGCCAAGCTGGTCGCGAGATCCGCGGTACGCCTCCGCTCCATCGATCTGGAAGGCGATGTCTCCTTCCCCGGGAAGGTCCCGAAGGTCGAAGGACAGCGCGACCACGCCCTCGGTGTCGACCTCCACCCGTCCCCCGTCGACCCGCGCGTGCACCCGGCCGATCTCCGGCGGTCGCTCCAAGCGGGTCACCGTCACCCAATGCTGCTGCGCGGCCCGGAGGTCTCCCGTCTGGAGCCGAACTTCGCTCGGGCTCCGGTCGCGTCGATGCTCGGCGAGCGCGTCGAACAACGTTCCATGGCGATGCACGCGATAGAGAATGTCGTGACCGGCGTCATACCAGGTGACCTGCGGCTCGACGGAGACACGATTGAGCGCGGTCTCGAAACGCTCGACAAACGGAGGCTGCATCGGTCCCGTGTCCGACCGCCCGTGATAAAAGCGAAAGAAGGTGTTGGTGGTGTTCTCCGGGAGGTGCATCGCGGAGAAGGGGCGCATCGCCATACGTTCTTCCGGGAGCTGGCGACCTCCGGCATAAAGAAGCCAGCTTGGAGAACCCGCGATCGCCTGAACCGCGCTAAACCGCGAAGCGTGCCGCGTTCCGATCGCGTAGGCCCCAACCCCCCCGTTTGAAAGTCCCATCAGCACGACCCGGTCCGCGTCGACGTTGTAGTGGCGGGTGATGTCGGCAATGACGTCCAGGACATCTTGCTCGCCCATCCAGCGCCACATCACTTGTCCGTAACCATCCGGCGCCGCGACGATGAGATTGGGTTTCCAGCGGGCCTCGAAGTCGTTCCACAGGTACTGGTTGTACGACTCCCAGATCATGTTGTTGCCGAGCACCACCCCAAGAAACAGGTTGCCGTTCGACGAGCCCCCGTGAAGCACAATGAGGAGCGGCCAGGAACGGGACGGGTCGTAGTCCGGCGGCAAATAGATCGCGTATCCCTGGCGCGACGTGGAGAGGCGTTGGGGGTAGCTCCGGTTGACGATCTGTCCCCGCGCTTCGGGATACGGATCTCGGCCCTCGAGGGCTGCGTCGAGAAATCGGCGGGCTCGGCGACGCCAGGAACGGGACTGTTCCGAGAAGCGACCGTCGATTCGCTCGGCCACGTCGATGGTATAGGCGATGCTCCGAAGCGTCCCCGGAGGCACCCCGTTGGACCGGGCTTCAAGTCGGGAAAGGTCCTCCCGAAGCTCGCTTACGGTCTGGGCACCCGCCCCCGGGGGGACCATCAGCCCGAACCCCAGGGCCAGGAGAAACCATCGCCACTCCATCTCGCACGTACCTCCGCTCTTCGAAGCGCTTTCTACCGCGACCTCGAGAGCCTCCATGGAACAATCGGAAGGGTCTAGCGGATTCCCGACGCCGAGCGATGTGAACTGGGGGCTTTGGACCACACTCGCGCCACAAACTGGACCGGTCGGCACCCGCTGTGCGAACCGAAGAGCAATGACCGTTGGATGGATCCTCACCAGCCTCCTGCTGTTCGCGGGGTGCTCGGACGGTGGCGAGGCGGCCGACAAGACGCTCGGCGTCGACCCCCGCGAGCTCGAAGCAGCCCGGCTCGAGGCGATCGCCCGCGCCGAGGAGGCGCGTCGAGCGCACGATGAAGCCGCCCGGCTCGCCGCCGAAGCGGAGGCGGCGAGACTCGAAGCCGAGCGAATCGCCGAAGAGCAAGCCCGCGCCGAAGCAGAGCGGCGAGCCTTCGAGGCGATGTATCCCCTCCAGGGAATCGCCTATCACTTCATCGCCCAGGTGTTCGCCGAACCCAATCGCAACAAAGCCATCGGCTACATGCGGCGCGGGAGCCAATTTCGAGCCAAGGCGGGCATTCGCGGAAGCGGCTGCGATGAAAGTTGGCACGAAGTGCCCGGTGGGGGTTTTGTATGCCGCGGCAACGGATATCTGATCGGAGAAGAGCCGCAGTCCTTCGATCCGTCTCCGGCGCCGCCGGCCCTCGATGACGCTCTCCCGTACAGTTATGCCTATACGGTCGTCGACACTCGGCCGCAGTATTGGCGCCTTCCGACCCTTGCGGAGGAGGCCGAAGCCCAGGACGCGATCGCTGAGCTCCGTCGGCGGGAACGAGTTGAAGCCGAACCCGAACCCACGAGCGAGGCCCCACCCGAGGAGCTCGGCGCGGAAAGCGAAGACGACCCTCCGCCCACCGACGCCCCCGATGCGGGCACCGACGCGAGCCCGCCGGAAAACGAGGAAAGCCCGAGCGAGGCGATCGAAGCGCCGGAGCCGCCGGGTCAGGAGGAAGAGGTGGGCACGCCCGAAACCGAGCCTCAGGAAGAGGACGGGGTCGAGCTTCCCGAGCACCTCCGGCTCCGGATGCGGCAGGGGTTCTACGTCAGCGTGGATGGCCGAGAGTCGACCGAGCTTGGACGCTTGTTCTACCGAACGGTGCGGGGCGGCTATGTTCGGCACAGTGACGTCGTCGATAACGATCCACCGGCAAGCGAGGGGGTGAGCCTCGGGACCGACTGGAACTTGCCGCTCGCGATCGTGTTCCGCCGAGGCGTGGACCGGTATCGCCGAGACGCTACGAGCGGTCGGCTCGTGGGGCGCGGAGCGATCGACCGCCACGCGGTGCTGCCGCTCGCCGACGACAATGTGGTGGTCGACGGTCGACGTTATGTGATGAGCCGCCGCGGCACGATCGTTCGCGAGCCCTCGGTTCGGATCATTCGACAGCGCGGCCTTCCCGACGGTGTCCCCGCCACCGCGAAGTGGATTCACGTGGATCTCGCACGGCAATCTCTCGTCGCCTACGAGGGAGAAACCCCGGTCTACGCCACGCTGATCTCGAGCGGCAAAGAGGGGCACGAGACGCCGACCGGCCTCTACCGCATTCAGTCGAAGCACGTCTCGACCACCATGGACGACCTTGCCGCCGAGGACGGCGCGTACAGCATCGAAGATGTCCCCTGGACCATGTACTTCTATGGCAACTACGCGCTCCACGGCGCGTTCTGGCACTACACCTTTGGCCGTCCCCGAAGCCACGGCTGCGTGAACCTTGCCCCCGCCGATGCTCGCTGGCTCTTTCACTGGTCCTCGCCGGGCCTTCCCGCCGCGTGGCACGGAATGTTCGCGGACGGTCGGGAACGGCGCGGGACCTTCGTGTTCATCACCGATTAGCGGCCAGCACGACGAGCATCGCGCGGGCTTTTCGACACCGGTTGACAGGCCCCCTGGCTAGCTCGTACGCATCCCCGTGCTCCACCCCCGGCCCCACGCACGAAAGAAGCCATGCCCGACCTGTGGCATCGCGGTGGATCCCTTGCGTGCGGGGGCGGTCCTCGCCTTGGACGACGGGCTCCGATACCTGTGCAACGACGACTGCGCCACGCAGTTTCGCGCGGGCCATCGGCCCCATGACCGGCCCCCGCGGCACACGCCCCCGGCTCCGCGACGGGATCCGACCACCGGCATCTTTCGAACCGATCAACCGGTGACCCCGCTCCGCGCGAGCCAGCGCGCGGCCAAGCCGTTTGCGTCCCCCCCCGTGGCCTGGGGCATCGGATTGGCCGCGCTCGGCGCCGCCCTCGCGCTCCTCAGCCAGCTCGAGGGCCTCCTCGCTTACGCGTCCGCGGCGGCTTCGATCGCGGCGGCGGCCAGCGCACTCCATGCGAGCGCTCCCGCGCGATCGGAAATCGGCCTCCTTCCCTGGCTTCTCGGCCCGCTCGGTGCCGCCCTCGCCGCCGTCGCCGCCGTCGCCGCGGGCGGAGCCTATCTGTCTCTCCTCGGCGCCGCCGTCGCGGCACTGGCGATGGTGGGCCGAACGTGGCTCGACGTCCGCGCGGGCCAGCCGGTCGCTCAAGCTCTCGACCATCTCGAGCGGCGCCTTCCCGAACTCGCGCGAACGTCTCTCATCCGCGACGACAATCCGGTGGAGCTGTCCTTTCGGGAAGTGTCGAGCGACGAGATCCGCGCCGGCCAAACGATCCTCGTCGTCGAAGGTGAGACGATTCCCGTCGACGGGCTCGTGAAAGCGGGGCACGGCGAAGTGCTCCTTCACCCGAGCGCGACCTCGCCGGTGCCGCGCCACCAGGGAGACCCGGTGCTCGGTGGCGCACAGGTCACCGGAGGCGCGCTCCACATTTCGGCGACCCGAGTCGGCCCGGAGCGAGCGCTCCTCCGGCCCAACACCTTTGGCCGCTCGGGGCCCACCGCCGCTCGCTCGATCCGCCGCGCCCAGCAGATCACCCGCATTGCGGGCCTGGTCGCCCTTGGCGTCGGGCTTCTCGGGACCGCCTTCGCCTCGGACGACGCGCTGAGTGTGGCCGCCGCCGTCCTCCTTGCGGCGCCCCTCCTCAGCCTCCGTCGTGCCGCCGAGCTCCCGCTCGTGGCCGCCGGCGCCGCGGCCGTCGACCGGGGCATCGTGTTTCCGAGTTCGGCCACCCTCGAACGCGCCGGTCAAGCGTCGGTAGCCGCGGTGTGCGGGCGCGGCACGGTGACCGAAGGACGATTTCAGGTCGCGGAGGCTCATGCGATCGCCGACGCCGATCTCGACGAAGTGATCGCCCTCGCGGCGTCGGCGCAGAGCGGGGCGGAGGCCCATCCTATCGCCATCGCGATCCGCGAGCTTGCCCGGGACCGCGGCGCTCGTCTCGTTCCCGTGCGACGCGCCCGTTCGATTCCCGGCCGTGGCGTGACCGCGCTCAGCGATGCCGGCGATGCGATCGTAGTCGGCAACCGGCAACTCCTTCTGGACGAAGGCGTCTCTGTCGCCGTCGCGGACGCCGAGGCACACCGCGCCGAAGCGCGCGGCCACACCGCCATCTTCATCGGCATCGGCGGGCGGATTCGTGCGGTCCTTGCGCTCTCCGATTCGGTGCGCCCGGGCGCGCGGGCAGCAATTCAGCGCCTCTTCGACCTCGACATGGAGGTCGTCCTGGTGTCCGGCGATCACCGCCAAACCCTGGAGGCGGTCGCGCGAAAGCTCGACCTCACCAATCTCCGCGCCGAACTCACCCCCGAGGAGCGCGCCACCGAAGTCCGCCGCCTGGGCTCTCCCGGCCAAGTGGTCGCCGCGATCGGCACGATCGGAACCGACGACGACATGGTGGACGCGGCGCCCGTCCCGATCCTTCTGCGGGCCGCAGGCAACGCCGGCGAGCGATCGGTCGCGGTGGCAAGCGACGACGTTCAGGATGCCGCCGCGGCACTGTTCATGGCCCACGCCAGCCGCCGAGGCAGTCGGCGAGCGATCACCGGCACGCTCGCCGCGGGAGCGATCTTGATGCTCCTCGCAGGCGGCGGCCTCGCTCCGCCCGCTGCCGCGGCGCTCCTTGCGGTGGCCGTCGATGCCTTCGTGTTGCCCGAGGGCGCACGCATTCTCCGGCGCATCGAGCTCCGGGTTCCGCACCGCGGATGAAAGCAGGAAGAGATGAGTGATAAAGCCTGGGGTGGGCGCTTTGAGGAAGACACCGCCCGCGCAGCCCTCGAATTTAGCGAGTCCGTCTCCTTCGACCGACGGCTCGCCGGCGTGGACATTCGGGGTTCGATCGCCCACGCCGAGATGCTTGGCAAAACCGGCGTGATCGGTTCGGATGACGTCACCAAGATCGTCGCCGGACTCCAGGCGATCGAAGCTCGGATCCGCGAGGACAAGCTCGAATGGCAAGCCGAGCGCGAAGATGTGCACATGAACATCGAAGCGGTGCTCACCGAAGACATCGGCGAGGCGGGGGGCCGGCTCCACACTGGTCGAAGCCGGAACGACCAGGTCGCGACCGACATGCGCCTCTGGACTCGAGAGGCCTGCATCGAAACCACGGGCCACATCGACCAGCTCGTCGCGGTGCTCGTCGCCAGGGCCGAAGAGCAGATCGATGTGATCCTCCCCGGCTATACCCATCTTCAGCGCGCTCAGCCGGTGCGGCTTTCGCACCACCTCCTCGCATGGTGCGAAATGCTCCTCCGCGACCGCGGCCGGCTTCGGGATGCACAGGAACGGATGAACGAATGCCCGTTGGGAAGCGGCGCACTGAGCGGCACCACCTTTCCGATCGATCGGCAGCATACCGCCCGGGCGCTCGGCTTTCGCGCCCCCACCCGAAACTCGCTCGACTCGGTCGCCGACCGCGACTTCCTGTTCGAAACCCTCGCGGCATTGACCAATTGCGCACTTCATCTTTCACGGATCGCCGAAGAGCTCGTGCTTTGGAGCTCGCAGGAGTTCGGGTTTCTTCGGATGGGCGACAAGGTCACCACCGGCTCGTCGATGATGCCCCAAAAGAAAAACCCGGACATGGCGGAGCTCGTCCGGGGGAAATGCGGACGCGTCGTCGGCTCCCTCGTGAATCTCGCGGTCACCCTCAAGGGCCTCCCGCTCACCTACAATCGCGACCTTCAAGAAGACAAGCCCCGGGTGTTCGTTGCTTTCTATACCTTCAACGATTGATTGAACATTGTTGCGCTCTGTCTCGCGTGGGCCGTTTTTCTGGCCGACGCGATGCGCCGCGCGCTTCGGGAAGGCCTCGTCGAG
>JBCCZL010000318.1:0-11139 GCA_039187775.1 Myxococcota bacterium | reverse complement strand
TAATTGCCTCACCACGATCGCTAACCCCCTGAAATCACATTGGCGCCCGGAGTTCTCCAGCGGAGGGTTCGAGCCCCGCCCGTCCACGATACCTAATTCCAGTTACTTGCGCGTCGTGGTGAGGCAACTAATTACCTCGTCCCCTAAGTTGTCAGCTACGGGTGCGCAGCGCGCCGATGGAGCTGAACGAACAGCCCAAGACGCCATGTGGGAACGTGAGCAACCAACTCGCTGAGTGCCGAACAACTCATGAAACGCTCCGGTTTTCCGCGTGGAGCCGCTCGTGGAAGGCGAGTAGTGACAAACGCGTGTCTTCGTAAGCTCTTCAAGTGCGACGGAGGAACGACATGACGAAGCGGGTACTTTTTGGACTGACGATGGTGATGGCCCTCGGCGCGACACCCACTGCCAATGCGCAGGAAATCCTGGACCGTGAGTTTCTCGTCGGACCCCGCGTAGGTATCGCCACCATTGGCTGGGACCTCGGCGCAGAAAACGGCTCGAGGCCTGCGCCGCTCGTGACCGTCGGCATCGACCTTCGAAAAGAACTCGGCACCTGGGTACTCCGTGGAAGCAGCGACCTTCAGATCGGTGTCGACCTCGAGGCCGGCGGCCTGAGCCTCGACCTCGGCGCGAACGTCTATCTCACCGATTCGTCCGCCGCGCCCTACCTCGGAGCAGTCCTCGGTCTCCGCGCCGGTTCCGGTCCCTACGACTACAACGCCATCGCATTGGGCTTCGGCGGCAACGGTCAGTTGGGCATGATGTTCAACCGTACCAGTTCGATCCGATTTTTCGTCGAGGCTTCGGTGGGTGCCCATTTCATGAGCTACCAGCCGGACAGCCTCGGAACCCCCACTCCGCCTGGCTATCTTCGGAGCGAGTTTGCGGTGGCCGGGGGCGTTCTCTTCTAGGATCGGCCAACGCCCTCCTTGGAACGACCGAACCTTCCGCGAACCTGGCGCCCCCCGAGACGGCTTGACAAGGCAAAAACGGAAGCTATTTTTCGGCCCCCATACGCGGAAGTGGCGGAATTGGCAGACGCGCTAGACTAAGGATCTAGTGGGGTAAAACCCGTGGAGGTTCGATTCCTCTCTTCCGCACTGCCTTCGGAGAGTCTGACGTTCAGGCTCTCCGTTTTGCTTTAAGCCGTGGGGAACTCCGAGCCGGTGCCCATCCACAGACGCCGGTTCCCCGATTCGTGTTCCCCCGTGCCTTCTCCGGTTTCTGGGGTACGTTCCGCGAATGGAAGGCCTCGCCTGGACTCTCTTCCTCACTATCGGCGCGGTGGCCCTCGCGGTGGCCGCCTATCGCGACCGCGCCCTTCCCACGACCCCGACGGATCGACCTCCCCGCAGATCTAACCCACGGGACCGTGCAAGGAACAGTCATCCCGACGGCGATTCCTTTCGTCCGGAGAGCATGTCGCCGACCGACCCCGACTCCAACACGGCTCAAGGCGAAGCTACACAAACGGCCAGCGTTCCCGAGAAACGCTAGCGATTACTTGACGACAGGCCTCGGTTCGTGACCTGATCCGCGTCGGAGGCTCGATGTTTCGGGAAGTCCTAGAAAAAGTCGTCGATGGTACCCACGGCGGGGTGGCGGGGTTGCTCATGGGTTACGACGGGATCCCCGTCGAGCAGTACGTCAAAGACAATAGCGAAGTCGACGTCGAAACCGTGGGCATGGAGTACAGCGTCATTCTTCGCGACATCCGCAAGGCGGCAGAGATGCTCCAAGCGGGCAGCGCCCACGAAGTGTCGATCAAAGCCGACCGACTCATCACCGTGATTCGCCTGATCAACGATGAGTACTTTGTCGCGATCACGCTGACTCCGGACGGGCACACCGGCAAGGCTCGCTACCTTCTTCGCACCACGGCGCAATCGCTCCGCGCCAATCTCGAATAGCCCTTCGTGCCTGCCACGAGCCCTCGGATCCTCGTGATCCACGGCCCCACCCTTCAGCTCCTCGGCTCCCGCGAGCCCGAGATTTACGGAACCACGACCCTCGCGGAAATCGACGCGCAGCTGATCGCGCTCGGCACCCAGCTCGGGGTCACCGTGGAGTGCCGACAAACCAACCACGAGGGCGAGATCGTCGACTGGCTCGGCGTGGCTCGCGATGACTTCGACGGCTGCCTCATGAATCCCGCGGCTTACTCTCACACCTCGGTCGCCATTCGCGACGCGATCGCCGCATCGATTCCTACCGTCGAAGTGCACCTCAGCCAGATCTACGCCCGAGAAGCTTTTCGCGCCCACTCGCTGACCGCTCCGGTCGCCATCGGAATCATCTCGGGCTTTGGCCCTGCGAGCTACACGCTTGGCTTGCGGGCGCTCATCGACTATGTGGGGTCGCGGTAGCATTTTCCTCGAAAAAGCCAGGTATCCACGATGGACATCGACCTCAACCAGCTCCGTGAACTCCTCACCGCCTTTCGCGAGTTTGACCTGAGCGAGTTAGAAATCGAAAACGGCGACGAACGAATCATGCTTCGTCGAGGTGCCGGTGAAGTGATCGCCTCGGCTCCGATGGCCCTGTCCCATCACGCCACGATTCCTCCACCCGCACCGGAGGCCGCTCCGGCTCCCGCCGAATCCGAGGACGACCCCAGCATCGCCTTCGTCACCTCGCCATTCGTCGGAACCTTCTATCGTTCGCCGGGCCCCGATGCCGCCCCCTTCGTCGAAAAGGGCGACCAGATCAAGCCGGGTCAAACCCTTTGCATCGTGGAAGCTATGAAGCTCATGAACGAAATCGAGTCCGAGCTCGCGGGCACCCTGGTCGAGATCCTCGTCTAAAACGGCAAGCCCGTGGAGTACGGCGATCGACTCTTCAAGGTCCAGAAGTCCTAGCCCTCGCATGTTCAAAAAAGTTCTCATCGCCAATCGAGGGGAAATCGCCCTTCGTGTGATCCGCGCCTGCCGGCATCTCGGGGTGACCACCGTGGCGGTGCACAGCACCGTGGACGAAGGCGCGCTCCACGTTCGCTTCGCTGACGAAGCGGTGTGCATCGGCGAGGCCCCCGCCACCAAGAGTTACCTCCATATCCCCGCGATTATCGCGGCCGCCGAAATCACCGGCGCCGACGCGATCCATCCCGGCTACGGATTCCTTTCAGAAAATGCCGGGTTCGCCGAAATCGCCCAAAAATGCGGGCTTACGTTCATCGGTCCCACCCCGGAGAACATGCGCCAGTGGGGCGACAAGGTGCAGGCGCGCCAGCTCGCCAAGCGCCTCGGCATTCCGCTGATGGTTGGCTCCGACGTGCTCCGCGACCCCGACCACGCCGCGACGGAAGCCGCCCGGGTCGGCTTTCCCGTCATGCTGAAAGCGTCGGGAGGTGGCGGCGGACGAGGGATGAAAGTCATCCGCAGCAAAGAGGAGATGCGAACGGCATTTCCGCAAGCCCAGGCCGAAGCCATCGCCGCGTTCAAAAACGGTGACCTTTACTGCGAGCGGTTCGTCGAGGAACCTCGGCACATCGAGTTCCAGGTGCTCTGCGATGGCAAGGGCCAGGTCCTCGTCCTTGGCGAACGCGAGTGCTCGATCCAGCGACGCCACCAGAAGCTGGTCGAAGAGGCGCCATCGGTCGCGATGAGTGAAGAGCTTCGCGACGACATGGCGGTGACCATCGCCCGGGCGATGCGCGAAAGCGGATACGTGTCTGCGGGGACCCTCGAGTTTCTGATGGATGAGCGCGGCGACCTCGCATTCATGGAGATGAACACGCGGATTCAGGTCGAGCACACCGTCACCGAGATGGTGACGGGCATCGACCTTGTCGCGCAGCAGATCCGAATCGCCGCCGGCGAGTCTCAGGAGCTCCGCCCGGAGGACTTCACGCCCCGCGGCCACGCCATCGAGTGTCGGATCAATGCCGAGGATCCGGACACCTTCGCGCCTTGGCCCGGCCTCATCTCCGAGTACCATCCGCCCGGGGGCGCGGGGATCCGCATCGACGATGGGGTGTTCGGAGGCTGGCGGGTGCCCGGCGACTACGATTCGCTCTTGCTCAAGCTCATCAGCTACGGCCGGACCCGGGACGAGGCGCTCGTTCGAATGAGCCGTGCCCTCGACGAGACCATCATCACCGGCATTCGAACGAACGTCGAACTCCACAAACGGATCATTCGGCACCCGGACTTTCAATCCGGCCGCCTGAGCACCCGTTTTCTGGAGCGGATGTAAGCCTTGATTTCGTTGAGAAATGAGAACAAAACCGGCCATCCCGTCGGTTTTACTTTTGGGGAGGCGATCCTTCTCTTGACCCTGTGGGCGAGACGGCCGTAGATGTAGCCGTACCCCTGTATGGAGCCGCGGGTGGCCGTCGACCGCTCGAAAGTCCTCGAAACAGCTCAGAAACACCTGGCGAAGGGCCACTACGACAAGGCCATCGCTGAGTATCAGAAGCTCGTCCAAGCCGACCCGCGCGATGTCCGCACGTGGTTGAAGATCGGTGACCTGTACACGCGCAAGGGGTCGCGGAGCGAGGCCTGCGAGACCTACGCCCGGGTCGCCCAGCACTATGCCAACCAGGGCTTCTTTCTGAAGGCGGTCGCGGTCTACAAGCAAATCCTGAAGCTCGACCCCGGCCGGCTCGATGTGTCCCTGTCGCTGGCGGAAATGTACGAGCGGCTCCAGCTCGTCAGCGACGCTCTTAATACCTATGAGCACGTGGCGGCGGCTTACGCCCGCGAAGGCAACATCGACCGGGCCCTCGACACGTTGGCCCGGATGGCGGATCTCGACCCCGAGAACATTCCGGTGCGGATCAAGCTCGCCGAGGCCCTCTCGAAGGCTGGACGAACCGACGAAGCCGCCAATGCGTTCGCGATCGGTGCGGAGCTTCTTAAGGACCAGGGGCGGATCGACGACTACATCAAGGTCGCCGAGCGGCTTCTCTACCACCGACCCAAAGACGTGGCCCTCGCCCGAGACCTCGCGACGCGTTATCTCGATGTCAACGATCCGAAGCGCGCGCTCTCCAAACTCCAGCTCTGCTTCAAAGCCAACCCACGGGACATCGACACCCTCGAGCTCCTTGCGCGGGCGTTCCATCTTTTGGGTCAGCTTCCAAAGACCATCAGCGTCTACAAGGAGATCGCTCGGATCCATCAGGAGGCGGGCCGCGACGAAGAGCGCGCGGTGATCCTCAGTCGGATTCTGGAGCTCGACCCCAATGACGCCGACGCCCGGCAAAACCTCGCCGGCTATGCTCCGCCCCAGTCGCAGCGAAGCGGATCGCAAGCCGCGCCGCCGCCGAGCGCGGTGGTCGAGCCGGCGGAGGCGCCCATGGAGCCGCTTCCCGACGACGACGAGCCGGTGCTCGAAGTCATCGAAGACGACGACGACGTGATGTTGGCCGACGAGGACGAGCTCGAGGTCATCGATGACGACGTCCTCTTGGTCGAGTCCGAGCCGTCGATGGAGATCGAAGTCGAGCCTCCCACCAGCGACGCGCCCGCGTCATCGGTTCGCCCTTCGATTCCGCCAGACGTGGCCCGCGAAGCGCAGATCGCCCGGCTGCTCACGGAGTGCGATGTCTTTTCCCGGTACGGACTCCGGGCGAAGGTCGTCGAACAGCTTCGAAAGGTCCTCGATATCGCCCCGGACCACGTCGAGGCCCGAGAGCGCCTCAAGGACGCGCTGGTCGACCAGAACCGGCACGAAGAGGCGGTGATCGAACTCTACAAGCTGGCGGATCTCTTTGAAGACGAGAAACCCCAGGTCGCGCTGCTTTACTACAAGCAGATCGTCGAACTCGATCCTTCGAGCGAGCCCGCGCGCGATCATGTAATGGCGCGGGCGAGCCGCAAACCTCCGGCCCTCGACGAGGACGACGAGGTGATGTTCGTCGATGATTCGACGGTCGATGAACCGCTCGACGACCGCTCGGAAGAGCCGCCTACCGGCCATCATCCCCGGGTCGGCGATTCGGGCCTTGGCGACCAAACCGTGCAGGAGGCACTTCCGCCTCCGCCCCCCGCACCCGAGATGGTCCCTGCGCAGCCACCGTTTGCCCCGCCGTCGGTGCAGTCGCTCGCCGCGTCCCTCCCGTCTCCCGAGGCACTGACGCCCGGCCAAGCCCTCGACCCCTCGGTTGAAGCCGACCCTTCGGTGGGCCTTCCTCCACAGCCGCGCACCCCGCAGCCCCGGCCGGTCACTCTGCCTCCGCCCCCCGCGGACCCCACCGCTGCGCCGATCGAGGAGCAGGGTCTTGCGCCGATGTCGCCCGAAGAGTTCGAGGCGGCACCGCTCCGACCGAGTTCGCCGGGAGACATGGAGGCCGCCAAGCAACGCATTTCGCTTCCTCCCGGGGAGATCGAAGAGGTCCTCGACGAGGCCGAGTTCTTTCTCGCCCAGGGTCTCGTGGAGGAGGCGCGGAGCACCCTTCGCGAGGCGCTGACTACCCACCCCGACCATCCGCTTCTCACCGACAAGCTTCGGGAGTTGCCGGAGGCCGGCTCGGTGGCTCCCGGCCCGAGCGATGCCACTGCGGACGACAGCTTCCTTTTGGCCGAGAAGCTCGCGGAGGAACTCAACGACGACATGTCCGCGACCGACGTGGGAAGCGACGTCCTGGACGTCGAGTCGGTGTTCGCGCAGTTCAAAAAGGGGGTGGAGGAACAGATCGGCGTCGAGGACAGTGACACCCACTTCGACCTCGGCATCGCCTACAAGGAGATGGGCCTGCTCGACGACGCCGTCCATGAGTTCGAACTCGCCAAATCCAACCCCACCCGTGAATGCATCGCCCACACCATGATCGGCCTTTGCCACGTGGAAAAGGGAGAGATCCCCGAGGCGATCGCAAGTTTCAAAAAAGGGCTCTACGCCGAGTCCAAGTCGGAGCGGGAAGAGCTCGGTCTCTACTTCGAACTCGGCACCGCCTACGAGCTCCTTCACGACCCGAAGGAGGCGCTCTACTACTATCAGAAAGTTCAAAAGCGCGACGCCAAGTTTCGCAACGTGGGGGATAAGCTGCGCGCGCTCACCAGCCGTCGCGCAGCCCCCGGAGCGACGGCGGCGGCCGAGGTCGACGATGTCGACCGCGCCTTCGACGACCTGATGGGCGAAGACTGACCCCGGACGAAACGCAGGACACGGGGGAGGTCACCCGCGTCGACCCCGGCTCGTCGGCCAGCGCACTCAGTGCGGAGCCGATTCCTCTTCCTCGGCTTCCCGAAGGCGACATCATCGGAGGCCGTTTTCGGGTCAGCGGCCTTCTCGGTCGGGGGGGATTCGGCGAGGTATACCGCGTGGTCGATACGCAAGACGGCCGTGAGCTTGCCCTCAAACTGCATCGCGTGTCCGATAACTCGCTGGCGCTCGAGTCGCTGAAAGGGGAGTTCGAGCTTCTTCGAACGCTGCGTCACCCGAACCTCGCGCGGGTCTACGACTTTGGCTATGTCGGCGAAGCTGTCGCGTTCTTTACCCAGGACATCGTGGCCGGGGTTCGGCTGGACCGCGCCGACCTCGAGCTGGGCGAGCGCAGCATGGTGCCGCTCCTTGCCCAGCTTTGTCGCGCCCTGAGCTACCTGCACGCCCGGGGGATTCTCCACCGGGATCTCAAGCCTTCGAACATCCTGGTGGATCGAGCCGCGCAGAAACTCACTCTCCTCGACTTTGGGATCTCGCGGGCCTTCGGACCGAGCCCCGCGCCACGAATCATCGGGACTCACGCCTACATGTCACCAGAGGCGATTCGAGGCGACGACATCGACGCGCGGGCCGACCTCTATTCCCTTGGCGCCACCCTTTACCAGGTCGGCTCGGGCCGGCTTCCCTTCGCGTCGCGGGGCGTCGACCTTCTCTACTCCCACCTTCAGGATACGCCACCGCCGATGGGCCCGCCTACGCCGACTGCGATCGAGCAGGTGATCCAGCGGCTCCTCGAAAAAGAACCGGGGCAGCGCTACGCCTCGGCGGCAGAGCTGCTGAACGCGATCGGCGCAGCGCTCTCGACGCCGATCGAAGCCGAGGACGCGGACTCACTCGTGTCTTATGTGCTCTCGAGCCGACACGTGGGCGCGAATGCCCTCACCGAACAGCTCCTTCGAAGAGCGGAGAAGGCGACCGCCGACGCCCCTCCGATCGTGGTCATCGGCGAAGCGGGAACCGGCAAGAGCCGGCTTCTTCGCGAGCTCCGACAGCGGGCTCAGCTGGCCGGGCGAACGGTCGTGTCGGTGGCTGCTCCGCGCACTCCCGAGCGCCTTCGGCTCGTGCCCGCGCTCGCGCAGGCGGTGCTGACGCCGAAGGTGCTCGAGCTCCTCTCCGAAGACGACCGGCGGGAGCTCGCCCGTGCGGTCCCTTCGCTCCGAAAGCGCGGCGAACGGCTCGCCACTCCCGTCGATCCTGCACGGGCCCGCGCACGCCGCATCGAAGCCCTTGGGCGGGCGATCAGCGGACGGTTTTCGGCACGCCGGGGGCTCCTTGCCCTCGAAGGCCTGCATCTCTTCGATGTGGGGGCCCTCACCGACCTGCAGGACATCAGTGCTGCCGCGCGAAAGGCCGGCGCGCCCTGCCAGCTCCTGCTCACCGGCCGTCCGGGTGGCGCCACCGACCGAGCCACCCGGGTTCTCTCCGCGCACACCTTCGAGTGCGCCCCGCTCTCCTCGAGCGACTGCCGGAGCCTGGTGGCGAGCGTCTTCGGCGACGTTGACTTCCTCGACGGGACCACCCTCGGTGAACGGATCCATGAGGGAGACCACAGCCCGCTGTGGCTCCAGGAGTCGCTTCGCCTCGCGGTGGAATCGAAGGAAGTCGTGCGGCAGGACGGAACCTGGGTGGCTCGGGAACCGAGGGCGCGAAACCTCGCCGAAGTGCTCGAAGCACGGGTGAATCGTCTTCGTGGTGCGGCGCGGCAGATGGCCCTCGCGTCGGCGGTTGCCCAGGCACCGAGCCCGTTGACCGAGCTTGCCAAAATCGCGGGCTATCCGCTGGCCAAGGCTGCGCCGGCGGCCGGGGAGCTCGTGCGGCAAGGGATGTTCGAAGAGGCGGCCCGTGCCCCCCGCACTTACGCGATGCAGGAACGCTATGTCGAAGCGGTCCTCTCGATTTCCTCGCCGACGAAGCTTCGGGCGGCCCATCGTCGTGCCGCCCGGTTTCTCTCGCGCACCAAGGACGACCCGCTTCGATTGGCCCGCGCCGCCCGGCACTTCGAAAGCGCCGGCGATTCCCAGGCCGCTCGGCAAACCGTGATCGAAGCCTCGCGGGCTGCGGACCGTGCGGGTCGGCCCGACCTCGGTCACCGGCTGCTCGAAGACCTGCCGTTGGACATCGAGCTCCTTCTTTGGAAGCATGACTTGTCGGAACGATCGGCGATGCGGGAGGCCACGGCGGCCGCGCTATCGGAGTTGGAGCGACGTCGATCGGACGCCACGCCCGAGGAGGAGATCGAAATCGATCTCCGGCGCGCGCGTCAGCTCAGTCACGGCGGCAACGCGGACGACGCTCGGTCGCTGCTCAAGACCGCGCTGCGTGAAGCGCGAAGTCGTTCCCTTGCGTCGCATGAATGCGAGCTTCTGTCGCTGGGAGGCGAAGTTGAACTGTTCGCCGGCCGAGTGGGAGAGGCGCTTGCGTGTTACGAGGCGTGCGCCGAGCGAGGCAAACGCGCCGGGCTTGCCCTGCAACAGGCTCGAGGATCGCTGGGCGCGAGCCTCACCGGGCTCTACCTCGGGGATCAGGAGCGCTCTCTCAAGGCGGCGACCGAGGCCCTCCAGGCCACCAAGGGCCGGCAGGATGGCTCGCTCCGCTCGGACGCCCTTCGGCAGCTCGGCAACGTTCAACGCGCGCAGGGAAAGAACCGAAAAGCCCTCGGAACCTATCGACGCGCGGTCCTCGCGGCGCGCGGTGCGGGAGACCTCCTACGAGAAGCGAAAGCGTTGAATAACCTGGGAACGGTGGCTCAGTGGACGAGTCAGGTCGGCGAAGCCCAAGATGCGTTTCTTCGCAGCATCGACCTCAAAGACCGGATCGGAGCCCAAGCCTCGAAGCACATAAGCCTCAATAACCTTGGTGCCTTGCTCATCGGGGTCGGCCGCCACGAGGAGGCGGAGACGATTCTCCGCGCGCTGATCGATGAGACCGATGAAAGCCTGATTCACAGCATCGCTCAGTCCAACCTCGCTGACCTCCATGCGCTGTTGGGCGCCTACGACGATGCGATCGCTCGTTACCGCGCGGCTGCACGACACTGCGAAGAACACGGCCATGCTTCGCAAGCAACGCATGCATTTGCGGGCCTTAGTCGAACCCTGCTTCTTCGCGGCGGGGACGGAGACCGGGCCGCTGCGCGCGAGGTCATCGGCCGACTCGCGGAATACCGCGAGAACCTCAAGATCGCAGAGGCGAGCCGCCGGTACTTCTCGTCGGAAGCGATGTGGCTCGACGCCGCGGGCGAGGTCAAACGCGCGGTCGCTGCGGCGAGGGAGGGCGTGCGTACGCGCGATCGGAAGACACTCTTCTCGGACGTCTTCGGCACCGAACTCGACATGCGTTGGATTCATGCCTTGACGCTGCAGCGCATGGGGCGCAGCAAGGCTGCGGCAAAGGAACGAAAACGGTGCCAAAACATGCTGCGCGAAATGGCGGCGGTGCTTCCCTCTACCGCCGATCAGCGTACCTTTCTCTTTGCGAGCCCGCTTCACCGAGCGATCGACCAAGGCGTGCTCGATACTCCGCCGGGTGCGGCGTGGCCGCGTCCCTTCTAGAAACGAAGAAGAAAGAAGAACGAGAAGAACGAGAAGAACGAGAAGAACGAGAAAGAAAAAACGAACGTCGGGTTTGCCTCTCGGACAGCCGCGCCTTAGGCTGAATAGGAGTGTGATTCCTCACCGCGACCTCTATTACGACGAACGAGGAGTCATCCTCCGGGGTGGCCGAAACGCCGGGCCCAGAGTCTTTGACCAGCCGGGCGTTCACGCGGTGGTGATCCCTTGGGCCCGCTTCGGGGGCATTTATGTATCCGAAGAATACCCGGAGTTTCGTGTCGCCGAGCGCCGGGGCCCACAGGTGGATTGGCATCGCGTCCGGCCAAGGGTTGGGCGGGACGAAGCCTTCGTCGAGTACGTGGCGGGCCTCGTCGACGAAGCCGCGCGGCGAAGCCTTCGCCTTCGGCGAGGGTGGCTT
>JBCCZL010000317.1:0-11152 GCA_039187775.1 Myxococcota bacterium | reverse complement strand
GCCGCACCACCTGCTTGGTGTGCTTCCAGACGTCCTTGTGACGCCACTCGCCGTCGCCGAAGCCGACCATCGCCGCAACCTCCGGAAGCCATGCGTCGAGGACGCCCATCTGGTGGAGCGCCTCGAGCCCGTGGTCCGGGTTCTTGCTGCAAAGGAGCCGGTCGAGCTCCACCCGAAGGTCGGCGACCGGAATCGCTCGAAGAGCCTTTGGGCTGGGTCGCTTCGGGGGACTCTTAGCGAGTTCGGGATGGGTCGGGAGATCCGCGGCCCAACGAACGGCCAGGAGGGCCGGATCGGTGTGTTCGGTGTAGGTCTGTTGCTCCATGGTAAGCCCCGAGGGCATGAGGAAGCGGGTGCTGTATGGTATCGCGCCCGCGGGCGCAAGGCGCCGATGTGGGACGTTCCAAGGCTGACTTTCTTTCTTTGGTTTTGGGCACGAGAAGCGCGGTGCGCGAGAAGCGTGTCGGGGCGACTCTGGAGGGGGTCTCGACCTCGCCGTGGTCGAAGCTCAGCGGGTCAGGGTTTGGTCCCGACGTCCGATGATGAGGGTCGAAATGCTGCACTCTCCGGAGCCGGTCTTTTCGAGAAGCACCCGATCGACCTGAAGGGGATCGATGGAAAACTGGGAGAATGGACTCATCGGATCGAGGACCGAGCTTGCGCTGATGGGGATCGGTTCGTCGGTGGTCCAGTCGGATGCGAGGATCGCACGACCGTCGAAGATGTCCTCGGTCTCCACCCCAGACGTCGACGTGTGCCGGATCACCGCGCTCAGCCGGATCGAGTCCCCCGAGTCACAGCGGCCGAAGACTCGCGCTTCGAGGGTCCCAAGGCTGAGCCCGTCGATGCCGCTCTGCAGTGACTCGCCACCGGGGCCGGTGACCGCGGTCGAGTTTCCGCGAAGGGTGAGCGCACCGTCGCCGGGGTGAAAGCCCGGTCCGTAGAGCGCGGCTCCTGGTGGGCCCATGGTTTGCGAGTACCCGCAGGGGAGACCGTCGCAGGGCTCGTCGAAGGTCTCATACAGCAGTCGCGCAGGAGGTTCGACATCCTGGGTGCAGGCAGCGGCCGAAACGAGCGCGGCAATGATGGTCCATCTCACAGTCAAGGCGTTCACACAGTCAGGGCATTCCCATAGTCAAGCGATCTCACGGTCAAGCGATCTCAAGGTCAAATCGATCTCACAGTCAAATCGGTCTCACAGTCAAATCGGTCTCACAGTCAAAGCGACTCATAGTCGAGCCTCCATGCCGAACGCGAACCAAAACCCGTCGAACCGAAGGTCGTGGTCGAAGTCGTTGATCGGCGCCTGGAGGTAGTCCCACCCGGTTTTGATGATGCCCCGAACCGGACCGGAGAGCGTGAAGCCCACCTCCAACGCAAGATGCGCCGAGAACGCCCCCCGCGTATCGCCCACGGAGTTCACGGCGAGGCTCACAAAGCCGCCGCCCACGCCGCCGGCGAGCCCGACGTCGAGGGCTCGGTTGATATTCAGGCGAACTCCGACCACCACCTGGCCCACACCGGCGACGGCAGTGGCTGGGGTTCGGCCGGTCCGGTCCCAGAAGCGGGTTCGCGCGTTGAGCCGCACTCCCGCCCAAAGAAACTCCCAGATGCGGTAGCGGAGCTGGAGGTCGAGGCCAAGGACGAGCGGCGAGTCTTGATAGTCGGCCGCGTTGAGGACCTCATCGAGATTGCTGTCCGGAGTTGCGACGAGCTCGACGGTTGTGGACAGCAAAAAGTCGCGTGTAACGAGAACCGATGGGGGAGGCGGAGGCTCGGGAGGTGCCGGCGGTGGGGGGCCTCCGTAGGTCTCCGGAACTTCCGGAAGCGAGTTCCGGTCCTGGGCATCCGCGGGAGGCTGAGCCGACGCGAACGCGAGTGGCCCAACCACGGCAAGGGCCAGCACGCTGACCCGAATCAAAGACCTCATCCCCACCGCCAAACTATAGAGAATCGCCTCCTCGTCTGGAGGAAAACTGAGAGAGCCCAGGCCTCTCCCCGCGAAGCAGTCTGGGCCGATTTGCGCCTTAGTGTGTCGGTATGTGTTCGAGAATCCGCAGCCGCAGTTCGAGGGGAAAGAAACAGGCGTGGCGAGCTTCCTGCACCGACAGGCGCGGAGGCTTTGAATATGCGTTACATGATTTGTTTGGGAGCTCTGGTGGTTTTGCTCGGATGGGTTGGGACCCCCTTGGCGTTCGCGGAGTCGTCGGTGGGGGACTCGGGCATTTTCGACGCGGGGACGACGTGCAGCTGCAATGACCAATGCAACCCAGGTTCGGTCTGCGTGAACACCGGGTTTGGAGTTCCCATGTGCTGTGTTCAAGGACAAGACGGCTGTCCTTCGGATCTTGGGGAAGGCATCCTGTGTGCGGACGGTTCGTTGCCCGACGCCGGGACGATGCCCGACGCGGCGACCGAAACGCCCCGCGAGGACACCGACGGATGCAGCGCGGGGGGGCCAATTCCGGTCTCCAGCGCCAGCCTAATGGCGTGTGTCCTTCTGCTTTTCGCCCGGCGCAGAAAGCAAGATCTGGCGTAGTCCCGTGGCCTATTCCGGGTGAAACGGGGGAGGGAGGGAGGTCGACCGGTTCGCTGGGCCGGTGCGTTGGCGGTCGACGCCCACGGGTTCTCGATCGTTGCGGCTGCTGATTCCCCGTCGTGTACTCTCTTCCGGTGGAAGGCCAGGAGAGCCAGCGTCCGTTCCGCGTGTGGTTGCTTCCCTTGGGATTGCTCCTCGGCGGGGCGGTCACCATCTTTTCCATCACCTATCTCTTCGACGCGCTCGGGGTGTCGAATACCGGTGAAGCCCTCGGCCTGATCTTCGACCCGAATCCGGAGTCCGCAGCCGCCACGCTGAGTAACGCCGGAGAGATCGTTGCCGCGGTGCTGGCGATCGCGATCACCGTCGTCGCGATCGTCGTCGAACTTGCGGCGAATCGCTACACCCACCGGATCACCGAACTGTTCGTGGCGGAGCGCATCAACTTCTTCGTGATGGGCTTCTTCGTAGTCACCGCCCTCCAGTCTCTGTGGGTCACCCTGATCTTCGACTACGACCCGAAGACGCAGACAGGATTTGTCCCCCACGCAGGCATCGGGGTGTCCATGGTCATGCTCGCCCTGTGCCTACTCATCCTGCTTCCCTACTTCGGCTTCGTGTTTGCATTCCTCAACCCGATCAACATTGTCGAACGAATCCGCCGCCACACGCTGCAGCTGATCCGGTCCAGGCGCACCGTCGAAGCGCGTCAGCGGGAGGCGGTTCGCGGCGTCGAGCAGATGGCCGACGTGGCCCTCAACGCTATGGAGAACAAGGACAAGGGAGTATCGATGGCGAGCGTCGACGCGCTCCATTCGCTTCTCGTGGGTTACCACGGAATCCGGAGCGAGCTCGGGTCCCGGTGGTTTCGGGTCGAAGGCGACCTTGCGCACAACCCGGACTTTGTTTCGATGTCCCAGCCGGTCCTCGACGAAGTGTCCCGTCGCAAGATCTGGTTTGAGATGAAAGTAATGCGTCAATATCAGACCATCTACAATGAAGCCCTCAATCGGATGCGCGACATCAACTACGTCATCGCGATCCACACCCGGCGCCTGGCCGAGCGGGCGATCGAGGCCGACGATGGCGAGCTTCTCGACTTGAGCTTGAAGTTCTTCAACACCTATCTTCGGGCGACGATCAATGCGCGGGACGTGCGGACGGCCTACAACGTCCTGAATCAGTATCGGCTCCTCGCGGTCAACGCCCTCGACTATCGCGGCGGAACCCGATCCGTCGAGATTGCGCGCTACTTCAAGTACTACGGCCTCACCGCGTATACCGGAGGCCTTCCGTTTATTCTCGAGACGGCAGCCTATGACCTTTGCTCGCTGAACGAGCTTGCGTTCGACCGCAAATCGCCGGCGGCCCGCGACCTGCTTCGGATCTTTCTCGAGGTCGACAAGGAGAGCGAAAACGAAGTCCAGGAGACCTCGCTCCGTGGCGTACGAAAGGCGCAGGTCAAGCTGGCGACCTACTATCTGCAGCATGACGACGAAGACCTTGCGCGGCAGGTGTACCGCGACATGGAGCGAGAGAAGGCGGGTCGACTCCAATCGATCCGCGACGAACTCTTGAGCGTGCGTTCGCAGGAGTTTTGGGAGATCAGCGATCGCGGGGTGAACTTCGACTACCTATCGCCGGCGCGAAAGGCGAAGATGATGGAGTTTTTCGACTGGTTCGGAGACCTCATCCCACCGAGGGCGTCGGTGGTTCCGACCCGGACGAGCGAGATGCCGATCGTCCCCGCGGACGCGGCAAACACGGATCCGGGGGGTCGAAACGACGGGGTTCACGCGGTTCCAGGCGTGCAAAGCAAGGCGACCGGTCCGACTCTCGAGGAATAAGCGCTCTCTTCTCCGACGGCGCTTGCCCGCGCGCGGTGCCTTCGGAGAATCGAATGTCCACGGCGGTCGGACTATGGCGGAGCTCGTGGGGGGCCGTCGTGTCCACGCGCCAGACGGCTAGCCAATATGGCGTCTATGCGCCGTCACGCGCGGGAAGACTCTGGAGTGGGCGGGCGCTCTTGATCGCGTCGATGAGCGGAGGAAGCAGGGGTTCGAGGCCCGGCCGGTGGGCGAGGCGCCAGCGACGACGAAGCGGCCCCGTCGAGAGGCGCCGGAGCACAAGCCCGCTCCCCGGCACCCGAAAATAGCTTCCGGCGACCCATTCGCTGAGGACGCCGACGCCGGCTCCCGTGCGCGCGAGCTCCACGATCGCTTCGGTTACCGGGAGGCGCTCTACCCGAAGCCGGGGCGTTTGGCTGCGAAACACGCGTTTCATGAACCACGCATCATCGCTCCGACTGTTGGGAACCAGGAGCACGTGATCCGCCAAGTCTTTCGGCCGGAGGGTGGGCTGTCGAGCGAGCGGATGATCGGTCGCGACGAAGAATACGAGCTCGTCATTGAACAGAGGCCGCGAGGGAAAATCTGCTGGCGCGGTGTGGGTGATGAGCGCCGCGTCGAGCTTTCCTTCGCGCAGCGCTTCGACGGTGTGCTCGGTAAACCGAATCGGCAACTCGAGCCGGAGGTCGGGGAGGCTTGCTCGGAGCCGCAGCACCATGTGAGTGAGCCACGGATAGGCCATGTAGCACGCGGCCGCGATACGGAGCCGCGTTCGCTCTGCTGGGGGCTCGCGGAGGCGAGCTTCGAGCGACCGAAGCTCCGCAAGGATGGTCGGGGCACCTTCGAGAAGCGTGGTCCCCGCGCGCGTCGGCACGAGGCCGCGAGAGGTTCGCTCGAACAGCGTGGCGCCGGCGTGGGCCTCGGCGGCGCCGAGTGCGCGGCTCACCGCCGACTGCGTGATATGAAGAACCCGTGCCGCGGCACTGGTGCTTCCCGCTCGGGACAGCGCGAGCACCACCTGGAGGTCACGCACCTCGAGGCGGGGGAGGGCGGGGTCGACGGTCCGCGAGCTGCCGATGCGATCCACGCATCGAGTATATGAAAACTATGCGTTGGACGCATCGAAAAGGCCAGGTCACCTTCGTTCCATAAAGGAGGCCCCATGAAGCTCTACTTTTCCCCGCTCGCGTGTTCCCTCGCGACCCGGATGGCGATCTACGACGCGGGACTTTCCGCCGAGTTTATCGAGGTGAACCGCGAGACCAAACAGCTCGCCGATGGCGGAGACTATCGGGACGTGCATCCGCTTGGCACGGTGCCGGCTCTGCTGGTAGACGACGTGCTCATCACCGAGATGCCGGCGGTGCTCCAGTACATCTCTGACCGCGATCCGCGATCGCGGGATCTGTCCGCCACTGAACTTCGGCGCTGGTTGAGCTTTGTGGGGTCTGAGCTTCATAAAGGCATCTTCGCGCCACTCTTCGATTCGAAAGCATCTCCGGCGGCTCAGGCGTACGCCATCGAACGAGGCAAAACGCGGCTCGCGTTTATCGATCGCCATATGACCGGTCGAGATTATTTGCTCGATGTCAAAAGCGTGGCTGACATGTATCTCCACACCGCTCTGAACTGGACCCTCCCGACGCCGATCGCGCTCGAAGACTATCCCGGACTCCACGCATTTCATCAGAGCTTCCGGAAATTGCCGTTCGTGGCTCGGGCGTTTTCGGAAGAGAGGCCGCTCTACCTCGCGCAGCAAGCCGCCAACGCCGGGATCACAGCTCCCGAAGCGCCGTGATGAGCTCGCCGTTTTCATCGGGGGTCCCCACGGTGATGCGCACGTGGTTTTCGAGGACCGGCCCGTAGGCAGCGAGGTTCTTGATTCCGATACCCCGCTCCCGAAGCGCCCGCCAAATCTCCTCGGAGGGCCGCTGAAGCTTGCACAGGATGAAGTTCGCCGACGACGGGTAGGGGGCGATCCAGTCGACCGCGTCGAGCTCTCGGTGCAGGTCGGCGCGCGCCGCGGCCACTTCCTCTGCGTGGCGATCGAACACCGCTCGAAGATCGGTGAGTGCGAGGGTCGCCACCTGCATGGTGAACGAATCGAGATTAAAGGGCTGGCGAACCTTATCGACCTCTTCCGCAAGCGTGCCCGGCAGTCGCGCGTAGCCACAGCGAATGCCGGCGAGGCCGGCCTTCGACCGGGTACCCATGAAGCCCACATTGGGCTCGTCGGAAAGACTCCGGTAGTCGGTATCGGAGTACGCGCCGTAGGCCTCATCGACGACCAGCAGCGTCGAACGATGGGCTGCCGCAAGGCGCGCCACGTCGGCCGGGGCAACCGCGTGGCCGGTAGGGTTGTTGGGCGTCGCCAGGAACAGAAGGGCGGGACTGAGTTCTCGAAGCGCGGCCGCGGTGGCGTCGATGTCGAGTTCGAGCCGATCCGTCAACGGAACCCTTGCGGTCCGCCGCCCAAGGGTTCGAGCGTTATGCTCGTACATCACGAAGGTCGGAAAGGGGATGAGGACCGGAGTATCTCGCGCGCCAATCGCCTGAAGGAGGAGCACAATAAGCTCGTCCGACCCGTTGCCCACCACATACTCGTCGGAGCTCCCCCCGAAGCGCGCAGCGAGCCCTGCGCGAAGCTGGGCGGCGGTGGCGTCGGGGTAGCGGTGATAATCGATGCCCGCCGCAACCTCGGCAAAGCGCCGACGGACTTCTTCCGGTAGGGGCCAGGAGCACTCGTTGGCGTCGAGCTGAATCCGGGTTCGCGCGGCGGGTCGGTAAGAGCGAAGCTCGCGGATGTGCGCCGGTACGAAGATCGCTGCGCTCACCGCGGCGCATCCTCTCGAAGATGCTGGGGGATATCGAGCTCCTCGTCGCCTTCTTCGTCGTCGAGCGAGGCCGGGCCGTAGCTCGAGGTGCCCTCGCGGGCCCGTCCGCGTTCGTCGAGATCGCTTGGGTACAGATCGGTGTAGTCGTCGGCCACGTCCGACGGAATGTCTTCCCCCCTCGGCGCCCCGAGTTTGACGAGGTATTGACCGGACACCCACATCGCCCAGGCGTCGTCGCCGCCATCGAGCCACCAGACATGCTCTCCTTCGAGCTCTCCGACGGTCACGTCATAGGTGCCGAGGGTATTGAGCCGAGTGCGTATCTCTGCGGTCAGGCCCCGCGGCTTTTCGTACACGGTGACAAAAGCGGTCGCAAACGTCACATCGCGGGTTCGATCCCGATGCACGTAGCTCGCAGTGTGGCCGACCGCGGCATTCCCCTCGATCGGAAACTCGACGTCGAGCACCTTCTGGTAGCGGCGGTACGAATAGTCTCCGACGTCACGCTCGAGAACGTAGCGTTCCGGCAGCGACCCGCCGCAGCCGCCCACCGCCAAGGCCGGCATCAGCGAACTGACGACGCACGCGAGGAGGAGAAGGTCGAGCCGAACTCGCATCGTGAGCCAGTGATACCGCAACGTTGACGTCAGGAGAAGTGGGTTGGGTTGGTCGCCGCTTCCGCGCGGCGCAGGGCTGCTTGCACCTGGGGAATGTCTTTGGCGGTGGGACGGGCCTTGAGATAGGCCTGCAGATCCGCGGCCGCGGCGGACGGCGAGCCGAGCTTGAGTGCAAGAAGTCCCCGGTCGCGCCGGTAAGCAATATCGTGGGTAAGGTCGACGAGTCGGTCGCAGGCGAGGAGTGCGCCGCCGTGATCCCCTTTTCGGATCAGCGCGTGGCGAAGATTGAGGACCATTCGGACGATGATCGCCTGGCTGTCGACGGGCTGAACGTGAGATTCACTGAGGGCGCTCCGATCGCCGAGAAACCGCCGGACGAGGCGTTCGAACCCGGCCTCTCCGACGACCCCGCCGGCAAACGGGTCGATGAGCACCTCTCCGCCGACGCGCGCCAAAAAGTGGCCGGGAAAGCCGATGCCCTCCGTGCGGATGCCCACGCGCCGGGCCACCGCCATGAGCACTACCGCGAGGGTGATCGGGATCCCACGCCGCGCGGCTAGCACCCAGTCGAGGCAGCTGTTGCGCGGGTCGTAGTAGTCGGCCTCGTTGCCCGCGAAGCCGCCCCGGCCAAATAAGTGGGTGGTGAGTGCGCGGGCTTGGGTCAGGGGCCGCGCGGTGTCGAGTCCGGCGAGCGTGACCGCGAGTTGGTCTAAGGTTTCCCGAGCCTCCGCCGGGTGCAGCCTCGGGTGCACATCGCGCGCGAGCGCGAGGGCGAGCTCCTCGATAGGGGCGTTGCGGTCGGTCAGCTCGGGGAGGGGGATCAGCATTCGGGCAGTATCCGGCAAGCAGTCTCCCCATCGGCCCGGTTCATACGAACGGGCGGGCGGCGCCCCGAGCGGTGGGGCCTTCGATCTGATACTTAGCGCCGAGTGCGCGCTGTACCGCGGTGGCGCTCCGCCAGCCGAGGTAGCCCGCGTTGAACTGGGTTGCCTGCCGCGGGTCGAAGATCGGATTCTTGAGACCTCCGACCTGCACCAGCATCAGGACCTGTTCGGCCACACTCACCGGACATCCGGTGAACCGCACGTGGGTGTCGTGTTCGGTCTGCTTCATCTTTCGCGTGACCGACGCAAGCTTCACGAAGACGTCATCGTGCCGGACGGTGTACGGGTCCCGCGTCTCCCGGTCGCGATACACGCTCTCTATGTGGATGTGGTTGCCGGCGACCATGCCCTCGTAGGACGCGCAGTCGCCCATGAACACCACCCGTTCGCCCGGCCGTGCGTCGATCGGACCGTCGTAGGCGCCGAAGATCACGTGCATGCGTGGCATCTTGTCATCGCACTTCTCGTCGAACTGACGGAGGATCTCGATCGCTTCTTCGATCGCCCCCGGACATCCGCCCCAGCAGTAGTCGGTGATGTCCTCGTCGGGCGGTGGCCCAGAGTACGCGGAGATTCGGCTTCCTTCGAAGTACTTTTCCACTCGAACGAGGCCCACCCGAAAGCCATGGGCTCGTTCCTTTGCCTCGTCGAGGACGACGTCGCCGCTGATTTCGATTTTGTCGAGGTCGACGGGTCCGAAACCTCGCTCGTGGGCGAGCCGGATGTGCGGGATGTCCATCGGGTCGAGGCCGATGATTCGACAGCACACCGCGTCGAAGGCCACCTGGTTATTGCCCATGACGATCAGATTGAGGTCAAAGGGAATGGGCGTGAGCATCCGACCTTCGCCCGCACGGATCGCGTCGATGCAGATGAACTGGGGCTGGACGATGTACTGGAGGTCCGCGATCTTCTCCTCCAGCCGATGATCATGGTCGATGAGCCGGTGCCGATCGTCCTGGATTCCGATGTAGTTCTTCATCGAGAAGGTGACCGTGGTCCAGGGGTGCGCTTTGAACTTCGGACAGTTGACGAAGAAGTCCGCCTTGGCCACCGGTTCGGGGGTGAAGATGTAGTCCCGAAGGCGCTCTTCGTGGGTGAGCGGGATCTCGACCTGCGGGACCTCTTCGAAGCAGTAGCGCTTGGCGCCGAGGCGCTTAAGCATCGGGTTGTAGCCCGCGCCCTGGTAGGACATTCGGGTGGGGACGGTGATCCCGCATCGTTCGCCGACCGCCAGTTCGGTGACGCGGCCTTCGGCCCGGTCCTGGAGCGCCCGAAGCACCCCTTCGGCCACCTCTGGTCGCGTATACGCGTCCTTGAAGAACGGGCCGCTCGCCACGAGGTTGGGCTTCAAAAGGGTTCGCCCGAAGGGCCGGAGGCCCATGTGGGTCAGTCCCTCTCGAGCAATGCGGCGAATGCGCTCCGCATCGTAGGTATCGCAGTGCCGGATGATGACCTTGGCGTTCGGGTTCGGATGCATGGACAGAAAGGGTATCCCATTTTTTCTCGTCCGACTCTCGACGACAACCGTACTCGGAAAGTCGTCCATGGGGTGAGGCGTGCGCCGGATCGGTGAGATCTCGATGGCCGCCTTCTTTCTGGGGTGGCTCGCGCCGAGTCCGGCCACGGCCCACGCGGATTCACTCGAGGACTCGGCGCCGGCAGTCTGGGCCCTCTCGGGGTACGAACTCGCATTGACCGCGGGGGTAGTGAGCGGATTGGTCGCGTCGCCGTGCGAGTCGTTCGGTTGCGTCGAGTACGGCCTTGGCTGGGGCGCGATCGGCCTTGGAGTGGGCGCACTCAGCGCGGGGGTTGCCGCCGGGTTGGACGGGGGCGCCCATGGGCCGTTCGCTCACCATCACTTTTCGACCGGGTTGGGGTCGGGCTTCGCGGCCGGGCTTGCGGTGGCTCGAGCTTTGGGCCTGGGGTTTCCCGCGGCCTTGCTCGTCGGATTGGGTGTCGGGGCAACAACGGGTGCCGCGATGCTCAGCTACGCGATCGTTCGCGGCGATGAACTGGTCGCGAGCGAGGCGGCCTCGCTGCCCGTCCACCTGATGACGTTTGGTCCTTTTTTTCTTGGCCATCTCACCCTTGCTCTGATGTTCGCCGAGGAAGGGTTCGGGTTCGATCTCTTGATCATTGCCCAAGCGATTCCGCTGCTGATCTATGCGGTGACGATTCCCTGGGCCGAGGCCGAGCTCGAAGAAGAGCCGGGCAGCGCGACGATGCCGCTCCGCGCCGAGCCGAGCACCGTTCCTCTGATTCAGTTCGGTCTTCCGTTTTAGCCGCCGTCTGGCTGAAAGCCGCCGTCTGGCTGAAAGCCGCCGTCTGGCTGAAAGCCGCCCTCTGGCTGAAAGCCGCCCTCTCGCTGAAAGCGCCCTCTCGGAATCGCTCTTTCAGGTGGAGTATGCGCTGTTGACGCGGATGTACT
>JBCCZL010000316.1:0-11173 GCA_039187775.1 Myxococcota bacterium | reverse complement strand
GCCCAGAGTTCACCTCCGGTGACGATCCACCATCGGGGGGGTACGTCCTCAACCGCCGGTGCCGCTGCAATCATCTTGATGGTTCGCCGAGTCATCCCTTCGAAAAAAGGAAACCAGGTATCTCCGTTGTCGTCGGATCCGTACACCAAGGACCGTCGGCAAACGGGCCGACGCCTCGAGTTGATGTAACACTCACGCACGATCACCCCGACCCGTCGGGTAGCGATCTCGTTGACGCCGACGGTGACTTGCTCGATCCGCTGTCGAGAGAGAAGCAAGCGGGAAACCGATTCCCAGTTCTGGCCACCGTCTTCGGACAAACGGAGGCCGTCGTTGGTGCCGACCCACACTTCCGCCCCTGCGGTCTCGACCCAGTTGACCGTCGTCCAGGGTGCCGTCGAGCTATTGTTGAAGTCGGGGTACACCCAGGACAGCCCGCTGTCGGAGCGTGGGTCGCCGGAGAAAACCCCGGTCCCGACAGCGAGATGAACGAAGCCGCTTCGCCCCGGTCGCGGATCGAACGCAGCGCCACGCCCTCCTCGCCCCGGCCATCCCGACATGTCCTGATCGAAGCTCGCACCCCCATCATAGGAGAGGAAAGCACCGAAACTCGACATGGCGACGACCAGGTCAGGATTCGACGGGTCGCAGACGATATGGCGCATGGTCACCCGTCCCGGCAGGCGGAGCAGCCGAACCCACGTGAGCCCGTCGTCCATCGATCCGAGGATTTCGTTGAGGGTGGCCACCATCAGCGGAAACGTGGCGCCGGGGCACACCGCGATGCGAATCACTTCAGAGATCGGCTTCTCTCGCACGGCGTCGTCGAGAAGCTGAGCCGGGGCACGCGGACTGGAAACGGTGACGAGGGGACGGATGTAGCCGATCGATCCTTCCTCGCGGCTGGCGCCTTCGTTGCTCTCAAGGCCTGGGGGGCGCGTCTGGCCGATCGAGCGGCCGAAGTTGCCCCCATCGATATCGCCGGCCGCAGGGTTGAGCGGCTGAAACCGTACGCCGCCCACAGATCCGCGACTTCGAAAGTTAAAGAACGTCTCGAAACCGATGTTGCCTTGAGACTCGATTCGGTTCGCCGGAGAGGCGCGGTAAGGCGGGTCGACGAAAATACTAAAGCCGTTCGGCAAGACCTCCCCGAGCCGGGGCAGCGCAAGGCTGCGCTCGCGCAAGCGGCGCGCCACGAAATTGAATGGCGACAGTTCCAACTCCCGCCAGGTGATGCCCCCGTCCACCGATCGGAGGATCGTGTAGGCCTCCGTCCCTACGTAGATCCGGTTCGGGTTCTGCGGGTCGATCGCGAGCGACGTGAGACGCGCGCCGATCCGGGGTGACGCAAGAATCTGTTGCCAACGCCACACGTAGGTTGGACGTTCGATGAGGCCAGTACCATCCGGACTCAGTTCGCTCGGATCGACATCGGGTTCCGGATCGGCTCGCGACGGTGGAGTGTCATCTTCCCCCTCCGGGGAGGGAGATTCTTCCGGCGCGTCTTGTTCACCTGGAGGCGGTTGAGGCCGTTCCCACCATCGACGCTGGGCTGACGCACTCGAGACAAACGTCGCGGCCACCATCCATATGGCGAGGGTGAGCCTCACGCTGTTTGCCGTTCACGCACGGTCCAGTGCCGAACCTTGGTGCGGATGTCGCACATCACCGTGCGCGATAGTAGGGAGCGAGTAGCGCAAAGACAAAGGTCTCGATTCTCTAAAGGTTTTCCGACACCACGATATTGAGCACATACTCGTTTTCGGCCCCGGCAACGCCGACGACCTGGAGCACAAGCTGATCGGTGGCAGTCACCGGGAACGCGAGGACCTCGTCATCGTCCATCGTCGAAGCGCTCGTCAACATGGTCTGTTGGCTATCGAAAAGCACCAAATCCAAATCTCCATCCGCGTGGGTGAAGAAAGCTCTCACTTCGATGACGTCGCCCTCGTTTGCGAAGATCCCGTAGTAATCGCTTTCCCCGGAACACAGCCGGAGGTTCTCATATCGGCCTGGATCAAGCCGTGGCGATGCAAACTCATCGTTTGGTTCGAGAATGTCTGGCTGACAGCTCTGGCAAGCCGGGTCCGCGAAGTCGATCAAGCTGTTGCAATCATCATCCACGTCGTTGTCGCAAATTTCGGAACCCCCCATGCAGTCGAGAGGGCTGCTGCCCGCGCAAGTAGTGGCTCCGGCGACAGGCGGAGCGCCGGAGTCAAACACCACGTCGGCTGTCGCCATCGTCTCGGAGAAGAGCCCCGTTGCTCCCTGAGAACGAATCCCGAAGGCATAGCTTCCTGGCGTCGGCATTGGTACGTCTACACAGAAGCTACCGTCGGGAAGGACCGCCGCAGCCAACGGGTTCTCGCCGCCTGTCACGATGACTCGCCGGGCTTCGGTAGCAGTTCCCCGGATGGTTGCGAGCGGCCATGGAACGGGAGTCGAGAGGTCGGCGATTCGTGGGACCGGAGGAGGAGGTTGAGACAATACGTCCGGAAGGAATCCACCATCGCCAAAGTCGCGACCCGTGTCGGCGTCGCATGCAACCCCAACAAGCGCTGTGGCCACCGCGAGGACACAACACGACGGAGAGCAGCCAATGTCGTGAAGCTTGGACCGTCGAGTAAGCACAACCATGGCTACCACAGCGGGGCTCGGGAACACAGCGAGAGGCTTGTAACGTTCTGTTTCGCTGGCGAAGTCACTCGCCGCTGCACGGCGAAATGATGCACTCGGCTTGCGGCAGATTGCTTCTTGGAAGCGGTGGACAGCCGTTGCCGAGCGCCAAATCCGGAGACCAGGTCCAGTCGGTGAAGTCGACCTCGCCGACCACCTCCGCAGCGCCGCACTGATTGTACGTCACCACCACGCCCCGGCGGAGAAGGCGGAGCGCCTGTCGGTAGAACACGCCGTAGGTTCCGGCGATCACGTGACCCGCGAAGTCTCGGTCGATGCTCTCCTGCGAGCTCACCGACCATGCGAAAGAGCCGCCCTGCGAGCCGCTGTTCGACTCGGTCGCGCTCTCGGTGTCGGTGGTCGTCGCGGACTCGTTGAGGCCTTCGGTGGCGGTCTGCGAGTTGTTGACCTGGCGGCTTCGCTCGCCGCCGACCTCGCCCTTGAGCTTCACCCCGAGGGACACGACCTTGGAGAGGCCGATGGTGCCCCCCACTTCGCCACCGACGCTCCATCGGAACGCCTCGCCGTCGGTCGTCGCAAAGCCGACCCCGTTGGTCGCGGTCAGGCCCACCGTGGCCGACGTGGCCGAGGCGACGGTGTGACTATTGAGCCAACTCTCGTTCCAGTTGAGATTGTAGGTGCGCGAGCGCGTCTCGCTCATCGACTCGTTGTACGACGCGTTCCGGCCGGCTTCCCCACCGGGGATGCACGCGGAGACTGGCGTCGGCGCCAAGACCTCCGCCACCTGCACGTTGCCGTTGTAGAAAAACTCGAGAGGGCGGTGCACTGCGATCGCGAAGGTGGATGCATGAAGCCGACCGTCGACATCCGTCGCCTGAATGCTGAGTACCGCTCCGTAAGAAAGCGCATCGTCGGGTACCGGCGGCATCACGAACCCACCGTTTTCGCCCAGCGTGTCGAAGGGGCCTTCGGCAACGCGACGCACCACGATCGGCTCGAAGCCTTCGAGGCTCGGCGCGGCGAGCGAGTAGGTGAAGGTGGCCGGCGTGAAGCCGATCGCTTCCACGCGAAGCTTGTAGGCGGCGCCTCCGAGGGCCCGCTCGACCGGAGCGCCACAGGATGCGACGACCGGCTGGAACTCGTGCACGAGAACCGAGGGGCGGACGGTGAAGCTGATGTCGAGGGGCTCACCGGCGGTCATCGTGTCGTCGCGGCGCACCACCTCGGGGGTCACCGATCCATAGAACGTGCCCACCTGATTGCCGTTCGGAGCGAAGGGAACGCGGTAGGGACCGAAGGTGTCCCAACGCAGCGTTCCATTGTCGGCGCGCTGGGTCTCGAAGGCGATGTCGACCGCGTGACTGTCGCCATCCACGGTGTCGAAGCTGCCTCGGAAGTGGAGCATGGTCACGCCTTCGCTCCGTTCCGGAAAGTACTGCCCGTAGGCCTCGACCAGGGTCCCGATGCTCGCGTCGTAGGTGTTGAAGGCCACGAGCTCCGGTGCGGTGTCCGGCCGCGGGGTCGGACTGTCGACCGAGTTGGCGCATCCTACTGCGGCGATCGAGGCCGCGAGCGAGGTTCCCGTGAGGATTAACAAAGGCCGCATCATCGTTCGAACACTCCTCTTTCCGCCGTTCCCGCCGTCGATGCTGCACGAGTCGTACCTGTCACACTCGTGTCAAATTCGGTCGATTTCGACTCAGAGCCGGCCTACATGTGACGGGGATGTCGCAGGGGCGGGAGACCCACCGGCAAGCTGGCTAGCCGCCCCTGGGGCCAACGGACCCGATTTGGTTGCGCCCTCGCGCAAGGACTATCCCTGTCAACGACCGCATCGATTTCGCCGGGCGAGACCGTCTTCGAATCTTCGCGGTGCGTTGCTCGTGCCGAAGGCAACAGAGTTTTCACCGACGGTTCGTGCGTCGTCGGAGCGTTCAGGGTAGCTTCGATGCATGCGTGCGCTCGTGCTTGTCTTCTTCGCGGGATCGATTCTGAGCGGGTGTGTCGACGACCCTCTCGAGCCCGGCGGTACCGATGGTGGAAGCGAAGCGCAGATGATGGGCTGCGAACCGCCTCAGGAAATGTGCGGCTCGCAGTGCATCAACACCCAGGCCGACGCGCGGCACTGCGGGGAATGCAACAACCAATGTCCGGCGGGCAACTTCTGCAACATGGGTACCTGCGGTGCGGCGTGCAGTGGTTCCCTTATGGCGTGCGGAACGTCCTGTGTCGACGTAGCGCGAGATCGAAGCCACTGCGGTCGTTGCGACAACGCCTGCGGGCCCGACCAAGACTGCCGGGGTGGCGCTTGCGGCTGCCCCGAGGGCTACTCCGAGTGTGACGGTGTATGCGTCGACACCAACAACGATGGAAACAACTGTGGGGTGTGCGGCCGGATGTGCTCCGGTGGCGATGTCTGCCGCGGCGGCACCTGCACCTGCGGCGCCGGGGCACGCGAAGACCAGTGCGAAAACGGCGTGGACGACGACTGCGATCTCCTCGTCGACTGCGAAGACCCCGACTGCATGGGCGCGATGCGAGGGTGCATGGGCGTGTGCGGACCGGGAGTCGAAACCTGCGACGGGGCGGGCATGTGGGGTATGTGCGAGGGGGGAGACGGCAGCATGGAGATCTGCGGCGACGGCATCGACCAGGACTGTGATGGCACGGACCCGCGGAACCCGGACGCCTGGGAGCCCAACGATAGCTGCAGCACGTGCAAGCTCCTCTCGATGCAGACCGACCCCGAGGTCACGATCAACGCGCGGTTTGACTCGGTCGAAGACCGCGTCGACTGCTATCGGATCACGACCGACGACAACTTCAATGGCCCAGAGCGGGTTGTCGTTCGGCTCACCGATATTCCGGAGTTTCACGACTACGACGTGTATCTCTACCGCGGCTTTGACGACTGCGAGTCCAACGACTGGCTTGCCCGCGGAATCAACTTCAACAACGCGGACGAGGAGCTTTCGTACAGCGAGCGCTTTGGCTTCGATGACGGCGGCGACTATTACATTCGAGTTCGACGCTACCGCGGACAGTCCTGCACCGACGACTACACGCTCTACGTCAACGGGCTGAAGATCATCTCCGGCACCTGACATGTGGTCCCGGAGCATCGCAGCGCTGCTCGTGAGTCTCGCCGGGTGTGAGACTGCGGAGGACAAGTGCCGCGACGCTCAGGACGGGGCCTACGAGGCGTGGGATGCGTACCTCACGGTCGCGATCGACGAAAACCGAACCGCCCAGTCTTCGCGGGAAGCGGCCGCCCAGGACGTGGTGTTCAAGGCGTGTCGCGCGCTTGAAGACACGGCACAGGGAGTCGCGCTCCGGCTGGGAATGGATCACCCCGCCGGCAATCGCTACCAGCAGCTCGAAGGCTCGGTGGCCGCGGCGGTGTTGGCCGTCGACGCCTTGGAGGCCGCCGACGAGACCGAAAAAGCCGATGCGCTTCGGCAAGAGCTCGACCGGATCATGACGGGCGATCTCGAGACGTTGATCGGCGCGGGCCAGACCGGCGAAGGGGATGCTCTGGTGTCGCAGGCAGAGGCGCTCGGCGAAGCGCTTTCCAACTTGATCAGCGAGCTTTCCGCGGAGGTTCGCGCTCAGGTGTTGCGTCGTTATGCCGGACTCGAAGATCAGCTTGCCGGCGAGGCGGAACCCTACGCGGAGACCAAGGCTGCCTGGGGGAGCTATCAAGAAGCCGCGGACGAGGCGCGCGTCGCCGCGGCGAGAAGCCGACTGTCCCTGGTCGCGCGTGACGCTGCCCGCGAATCGAGCGGGACGCTCGAAACCAGCGCGGCGGAGGTTCCGACCCATCCGGCGCAGCCGCTCTTTGGAGCGGCCACCACCGCGTCGATGAGTTGCGTCGCCGCCTGCAAGGAAGCCGGGATGTAGCGGTTCCCAAATGGCTCTTGCCCTCCGTTTCGCAATTCTGGACCATGGCGCGGAAGGAGCGGTCGGTTCGCCGATCGAAGGGAAGCCATGGCGCATTTCGAGATTATCGATTTCGAAGGTCAGAAGATGGTGAAGGTCACCATCCAGAACGAGACGGTCCGGGCGGAGGCGGGAGCGCTTCACTACATGCGCGGCAACATCGAAATGACCTCCAAGGCACCGAGCGCCGGCGGCATGCTCAAGGCCATGGTCTCCGGCGAGACGATGTTTAAGCCGACCTACACCGGCCACGGCGAGGTGTATTTCGGACCGCCAATGTTCGGCGAATACGTGACGCTCCATCTCAACAACGAGGAGTGGGTGCTCGACCGTGGGGCCTACGTGTGCAGCGATATCGGCATCGAAGTCGACGTGTTCCGAAACAAGGCGGTGAGCGGACTCGTCGGCGGTGAGGGCCTCTTTCAAACCAAGGTGAAAGGCACCGGAACCGTGATCTTGCAGGCGCCCGGCAAGGTGCAGCAGATTCAGCTCCAGGGCGAGAAGCTGTCCGTGGACGGAAGCTTTGCCGTCGCCCGGCACGCCACGCTGAACTATTCGGTGCAGCGCGCGAGCAAGTCGCTCGTCGGCTCGTTCACGTCCGGTGAGGGGCTCCTGAACACGTTCACCGGTCAAGGCGTCGTGCTGCTTGCCCCGGTACCGAACCTTTACCAAAGCCTGATCGCGCAGTGCCGCTACATTCCAACCGCCGCGGGATCTGCAGGCGGCGCGGTCGCCGGAGGCGCTGCGGGAGGGCTCATCGGCCGTCTGATGGGCGGCGGTGGAATGATGGGTCGGCTGATCGGCATCGGCGTATTTCTCGTCATGTTCTTCGCCGTCGCGGGCTGCTCGCTCCTATCGGCGCTCTTCAACTAGAGCTGCCCAACCCTTCTCGAGCCCCGTTCGGTAGCTTGCGGGCGGATCGGTGCTCGGATGGGCGGCCCAGATCTGGACTTCGAGACCCGGGGCTAGAGTCGGTAAAAGTTCTGTAACTTCAAGGTACTCCGGATGGTGGCGACGGTAGATGAACGCCTCCTTCCCGCCTCCTGCACTCAGCCAGTACGTGAGTACGATCGTCCGGTCGCCCAGCATCCGAGCCTTGCCGTAACGACGACGTCCGTCGGATGTAGCCACCGCTGAATCATCCATACGTTGCGGTCGGTCCATTGCCTATCGCTACAGTTTGTAGCTGTCGACGTCAAGGGCCTCAGCGAAACGGTTGCCTTGACCCGTCGCTCCGAGTTGTATTTGCGTCAGCCGAGGTCACCATCGCTAGCCAGAACCAGAAGAAACGTCGGAGTCCTCCAAGCGCTGCGAAGCGCCCGCTCGTTCGAGGTGAACCGATCGTCGCTCGCGTGCTCGATGCGACCGTTACCGAGCTTGCTGAAAATGGCTACCGTGCTTTGCGGTTCGAGAATGTGGCGGCCCGGGCCAAGGTGGCTCGAACCACGGTGTATCGACGGTGGCCGACCAAGGCGGATTTGGTTCGTGCCGCGCTCGAAGCGATGCCCGGTTCCACGGCCACCGTCCCAGACACCGGCGATCTACGGAAAGACTTGATCGCACTCGGCATGCGCGGGGTGCACTTTTCGCAGACCACTCACGGCCGAGCCCTCATGCGTCTCTTTGCCGCAGACGCCGGAGAAGAAGAGCTTCACTCGCTTTTGCAAACGTTCCGCAGAGAACGAGACCGCGGGGCCAACGCGATCCTCGAAGCCGCGGTTCGTCGAGGCGAGCTTCCGGACCTTGCCACCGCGCGAATGATCGGAGAACTGCTTCCCGCCGCGATTTTTCATCGCGGGGCGGTGAGAAACCAGAAGCTCACGCGCCGATTCATCGAACGCCTCGTCGATTTCCTTCTCCAAGCCGCCTGAGCGAAAGCTCCGACCGTCGACCTTTCGAGATCGTGATGAGCGGAGCTCGGGGATCGGTTCCGCGAGTGGGTCGGTTGAGCATCGGCGGGGTTTCTCATCGACGAAGCGTTGAAGCGATTCTTTTATCGCATCAAGTTGTTGCGGTGGTGGTTTGGGTTTGCTAAGGATGGCTACAGACTGTAGCGATGAACGCGGCCGGGACAAAGTGACATGGGGCTCTATGGACTCAGCATGATCGCCCATAGCTATCTCCGCTGGGCGGTGCTCCTCGGCGGAGCGATCGTCATCGGAGCCTCTTCGCACGGCCTTCTCCGTCGCAGGGATTGGACCGCCCTGGACGAGCGGTCGGCGGTGGGGTTTGTACTTCTGGTCGACATTCAGTTCGTGCTCGGTCTTCTGCTCTTCGTGTGGCTGAGCCCGATCACTCACGCGCTCTTCACTGAAGGCTTCGATAACGTATTTCAGGCTCCTGGCCTTTGGTTCTTTGGTCTCGCTCACCCCGGGCTGATGGTTGCCGCGTTCGTGGTGATGCATTTCGGCCGAGCAAAGGCAAAGCGACTTGGGTCGGCGAAGGCGAAGTTTCGCCTGACGCTCGTGTCCGCTGTGGTTTGGTTTGGCCTCGTCGTCCTGGCGATCCCGTGGCCTTTTTTGGCCTACGGTCGCCCTCTCGTACGGCTTTTCTCGTGACCGGCTCGAAGGAGACACGCTTGCATCAAACGCGGCGTCCCAAATGGGTGGTCTTCGACGAACTGCTTCAACTTCGGATCGTTAGCATCCTAGAAGGAACGTCGTATCTGCTGCTGCTTGGAGTCGCTGTTCCGCTCAAGCATCTTTGGGATGAGCCATCGCTGGTGCGAATCATGGGCCGAGTCCACGGATTCCTGTTCGTTCTCTTCCTCGTGGTGTTGGCCCGGGCGGCAGCCAGCCGGTCATGGGGAGTTCGCCGAGTCGGTGGAGCGTTGCTATCCGCGATCGTCCCCGGCGGAGCCTTCCTATTCGAACGCCGACTTCGTCGAGATGGGGCGATCGAAGGCGAACGTTCGCGCCGAGCGTGCGATGACCAGAACTGATCGTGGAACCCCTGCGCCGAAGACGGACTCTGCGAGTACGGGGGTCGTGGGTTCTTGCGTGCCTTTGAGTTGACCAGGACAGGTCGCAGTGATGCCGCTAGCCCGCATGGTCACCGGAGGTGATGGATCGCGCTCGAAAGTGCTGGATTCCCGCGGACCTCGGACTGGAGGACGCCGCAGCTGTAGTCGACGTACCGCGAGGACGGCTGGAGGGAGAAGGCCGTGGAGAACGCCCGGGAGAAGGCCGGGGGAATGCAGTGCTTTCGGGCGCGAGACACGCCGACGGGTGACCGATGCGGCTAGAGCTCGTAGCGATCGAGCCACCGGTAGAGCGTCATTCGGCTGATGCCGAGCTGGCGGGCGGCCTCCGAACGGTTGCCCTTGGCGTCGCGGAGGGCCTGGGCGACGAGCTGTCGGTCGAACCGCCGAAGCGCGCCACGGCGTGTTTCCTTTGGCATCACGTTGTCGAAGTGCCCCGCATCGAGCGTGTCGCTGTCGCTCACAAGCACCGCTCGCCGGAGCGCTTGCTCGAGCTCGCGAACGTTGCCCGGCCAGGAGTGATTCGATAACGCCCGCATGGCGCCGCGGCTGAGCGACACCCGGCGCATGCCCGGCTCACGGCTGATGCGCCGAAGGGCGGCGTCGATGAGTAGCGGGAGGTCCTCGAGCCGGTCCCGGAGCGGCGGAAGTTCGATTCGGGCACCCAACAAGCGAAAGTAAAGGTCGCGCCGGAACCGGCCGTGCTCGACTTCCTTTTCTAACGTTCGGTTCGTAGCGGCGAGGATCCGGACGTCGACGGGCACCGGGACTTCAGCGCCCACCGGCCGGACCTCTCGCTCCTGGAGCACACGGAGAAGGCGCGTCTGCATTCGAAGCGGCATCTCACCAATTTCATCGAGGAGCACGGTGCCGCCTTTTGCGCTCCGGAACATGCCGGGGTGATCCCGAAGCGCTCCCGTGAATGCGCCGCGGACGTGGCCGAAGAGTTCGCTCTCGAGCAGCGTTTCTGGGAGGGCGCCACAGTTGATCGCGAGAAACGGTCCGTCCGCGCGGAGGCTTTGTCGGTGGAGATGCCGGGCAAAGAGTTCCTTTCCGGTTCCGCTTTCGCCTTCCAAGAGCACCGGAAGCTCGCTTCGAGCGATTCGCGTCGCCACCGCCACCGCCGACCGGAGCGCGGCGGATCGGCCAACCAGCTCCTGACTGTCGATCGGCCGGTCGCCGTCTCCTTCGAGGAGGTCGAGGCGGCTTTGCAGCTGGGCAAGCTCGACCGAGCGGCGTTCGTTGTCGCGGCTCACCACTTCGTGGGCGCGGGCGAGCGCTTCGTTTCGTTCCTCGGCCTCCCGATGAAGCCGGGTGTTTTCGAGAGCGAGCCCGATCACGTCGGCCACGGCTTGCACTACTTCGCGGGAGGCATCGCTGAACTGGGCGACCTCGAAGCGATGGTCGAGATAGAGCGCGCCGATCACTTTGCTCGGGCTCCGAATTGGCACGCAGAGGATGGAGCGGACCCCCAAGTCCATGATGCTTCGCGCATTCTGGAGCTCCGGGTCGTCACTCGCGGCCGCGGTGAGGAGCGCTTCGCCGCTTTCGATCACTCGGTCGGCCACCGATCGGCTGAAGCTCTGCCGTTTCTTTCGGACCGCCTCGCGGTCGAGG
>JBCCZL010000315.1:0-11202 GCA_039187775.1 Myxococcota bacterium | reverse complement strand
CTAGTCCACATCGGTCACCAGAGGTGATGGATCGCGTTCGAAAGTGCTGGATTCCCGCGGACCTCGGACGGGAAGACGCTGCAGCGGTACTCGACGTACCGCGAGGACGGCTGAGAAGGCCGTGGGAATGCGGTGCTTCCGGGCGCGAGACACGCCGACGGGTGACCGATGCGGGCTAGGTTGCGCGCCCAGATGTAGAGGGCGGCGGAGTTCGTGCGGCGCGGGTTGGAGTTCGCGGTGAGCGACGAAACTGACTACGAATTCTTGCTGCGGCGAATGGCCACCGCTCGGGCGTGGGCTTCGAGGCCTTCGAGCCGGGCGAGTCGCTCGAGGAGGTCGCCCTGCGCGTCGATCGCCGCCTGGGAGTAGCGGACGAGGGACGTTCGAACCACGAAGTCATAGACCCCGAGCGGCGAACCGAAGCGAGCCGCGCCGCCGGTGGGGAGGACATGGCTCGGGCCGGCGGCGTAGTCGCCCGCGGCCTCCGGAGTGTGCTCCCCGAGAAACGCCGCGCCCGCGGCGGAGATGCCCTCGAGAAGCTTTTCCGGATCGCGCACCGACAGCGCAAGGTGCTCGGGCGCGAGAATGTCGGCGATGCGCGCGGCCTCGGCGAGGTTCTTGGTGACGAAGATGGCTCCGTTGTCCCGAATCGACGCCTTCGCGATCTCTTGCCGCGACAGCAATGCGAGCTGTCGCTCGACCTCTCGAACGACCGGCTCCACGAGGGCCTCGCTGTCGGTCACAAGGAGCGCATACGCATCTTCGTCGTGCTCGGCCTGGGAGAGGAGGTCGGCCGCGATGACGTCGGGGCGAGCGCCGTCGTCGGCCACCACCAGGATTTCGCTCGGGCCGGCGATCTGATCGATATTCACCGTGCCGAACACCAGGCGCTTGGCGCACGCGACATAGATGTTGCCGGGACCCACGATCGTATCGACGCCTTCCACGGTCTCGGTGCCGTAGGCGAGCGCCGCGATGGCTTGGGCACCTCCGAGGTCCCAAAGCTCCGTGGCGCCGGCGATCTCGGCGGCGGCGAGGGTCACGGGGTCGGCGCTTGGCGAGCACACGACGATCCGTTCCACCCCTGCCACCTTCGCCGGGACCACGCTCATCAGCACCGAAGAGGGATAGCGGGCTTTTCCGCCGGGCGCGTAGATTCCCGCAGCCCGGACCGGTCGCACCCGCATGCCGAGCGTGATCCCGTGTTCGGAGTACTGAAAACCGTCGTCCCGCTGCCGGCCGTGGTAGGCCGAGATTCGCTCGGCCGCCGTGGTGAGAGCCGCGCGGGTTTCTTCGTCGACCTGTGCGCTGAGCTCTCGCCAGCGGTCGTCGGACAATCGAATCGCCGGCGTCCGCCCGTCGAATTTCTCCGTGTAGCGGTGAACCGCGGCGTCTCCCTCGGCGCGGACGGCCGCGAGAATCTCCCGCACGGCGGGCTCTACGCGCTCCAGATCCGCGTCCCCACGTCGTCGAAGCTGGCGCAGGTGGGCGTCGAATTCGGGGGTTCCCTGATGAACGACTCGCATCGCGGGAGTGTGGCAGACGGGGGCGGGTTACGGAAACCACATGCCGCGAGTTCGCGGCCCGCCGACGGAGGCTGTAGGCTCTTCGCCACCCAGCTCTCGACGCAGCCTTACTCCACGCGGCCGGTCTGCCTGAAGTCTGTCTGCGCCTGACTTTGCCTATGTCCCGCGCTTCCCAAACGGGCAACCTCCGCGCCCACCGAGATCAGATTGCCGACATCGTCGGCGAGCTCAAGCGAGCGACGAGCGTGCTCTTCGTCACCGGCGCGGGGATTAGCGCCGAGTCCGGCCTTCCCACCTACCGGGGAGTGGGCGGCCTCTACGAGCGCGACGTCACCGATGAGGGAATCCCCATCGAGGTCGCGCTGAGCGGTGAGATGCTTCGGGAGAACCCGGCGCTCTGCTGGAAGTACATCTACCAGATCGAAGAAGCGTGTCGCGGGGCGGAGCGAAACGAGGCGCATCGGGCGATCGCAGGGTTCGAGCGACAGATCTCCCGAAGCTGGGTGCTCACCCAGAACGTCGATGGCTTTCATGGGGATGCGGGAAGCAAGAACCTGATCGAGATCCACGGCAACGTACGAAAGCTCCGGTGCACCGTTTGTAGCTACCGAACTGAGGTCACCGATTATCAGCACCTGACGATTCCGCCGGTGTGTCCGGTTTGCGGAAACCTCATCCGACCGGAAGTCGTGCTCTTTGGCGAGTCGCTACCGCCCGATGCGGTGGAGACGATGCAACGGGAGCTTCGCACGGGCTTCGACATCGTGTTTTCGATCGGCACGAGCTCGATGTTCCCGTACATCTCGCAGCCGGTGCTCGCGGCGATCCGTCAAGGAGTCCCTACGGTGGAGATCAACCCCGGGGAGACCGATCTGTCTTCGATGGTCTCGCACCGGCTGAAGCTCGGCGCCGGGGAAGCCCTCGCCGCGATCGAAAAAGCCATGGGCCGGAGGTGGTGGTGACCGACGAAGTGGGCGAGCGGGAGCCGGGACAGCGGGTGTCTCTCGAACTGGAACCTCTCCACGCGGAGCCGGCGCCGGCCGCGACGGTGGCGCCCCCCACACGCCCCTCGGTCCTCGCTCGGATCGGCTGGGCGGTAGCGTGGACGTTGGGCGTGAGTCTTGCGGCGCTCGCGGTTCTTCGGCTGGTGTGGGCAGACGGATATTGGCTCCTGATGGTCGCCAACATGTTCACTCCGTACATCTATCTTCCGGCGTACGTGCTCCTCGGAGTGTCCGCATTTGGCCGACGCTGGGGCCTCAATCTACTGATGGTCGCGGTCATCGCCTTTCATCTGATGCAGGTGGGACCCAGCATGCTCCCGCGAAGCCCAGGGCCTCATCAGGAGCCCGAGCTGAAGCTCGTGACCGCCAATCTCTACATCGGCAACCCCCGTCGAGATGCGCTGATCGACGAAATCAACGAGCACTTTCCCGATGTCCTGTTTCTGCAAGAGGTCAACCCCGAGTGGCACGCTGCCCTCGACGCCGAGGGAGTTCTCGAGGCCTATCCGCATGGCGAAGTAGTGGTGCGAAGCGATCCGTTTGGCATCGCCCTTCTGTCCAAACGTCCGCTCTCCGACCTCGAAGTGCTCGACCTCGCGGGCTACCCTGCGGTGACCGCGCGGGTGCAGGTCGGCGATGCCTCCTATCGGCTTCTCGCAGTTCATCCACCGCCGCCGCTCGAATCGGAGCTCGCGACGCGCCATCAGGAGAGCGTGGCCGCGATCTTGGACTGGGTGCGCAATGCGTCTGGCTCGTACGTGATCGCCGGCGATTTCAATTCCACGCCCTACAGCGACTTCTCCGACCGCATGGCCCCCTACGGCCACGACGGCTGGGACCTCGCCGGCCGCGGCTTCGGGTTCACCGCACCGAACGGCACGAGCATGATCCCGCCGGTCCGGGTGGACCGCGTGTTCGTGTCGCGAGACCTCACCGTGCCGGAGATGATCCTGGGCGACGGTCCTGGTTCGGACCATCGACTTCTGATGGCTCGGGTGGCGCTCCGGGCGGGAGACTAGCGATGGCGCGACGCTACTGGCTGATGAAGAGCGAACCCGGCACCTACTCGATCCAAGATCTCGCGCGGGAAGGCACCGCGCCGTGGGACGGAGTCCGAAACTACCAGGCGCGGAACTTCATGAAGAACGACATGAAGGTCGGTGACCTCATGCTCTTCTATCATTCGAGCGCCAAGCCTTCGGGCGTTGCCGGAGTGGGCAAGGTCGTGAAGAAGGCGTACCCGGACTTCACTCAGTTCATTGACGGCCACGCCTATTTCGACCCGACGGCTGAGGAGGAGGATCCGCGCTGGTGGATGGTCGACGTGGGATTCGTCGAGACCTTCGACGAAGTGATCAGTCTCGCCGAGCTCAAAGCGATGCCGTCGCTCAAGAAGATGCTGGTGGTGCAAAAGGGCCAGCGCTTGTCGGTGCAGCCGGTGGACAAGCAACACTTCCGGGAAGTTCTCCGAATGGCGAATGCCAAGACGAGAGTACGCTGAATCTCATTCAGCGAGGCGAATCTCGGCCATACAGGTGGGGGAACGTACGCTGTTTGTTACTTGAGTCTGAGAGGGCCTGACACGGTATACTTGCGGTAGGACCAATGGGTGGGGGCCACACAAATCGAGGCTCTGCGTCGCCGGACGACCCCCCGGACGATAAAGGGATCGATGCGGACACCCGCTCCGGCATTCGCCAAGGTCTCGACTGGGACGATGAGACCGTCATCGAGGTCGAGGCCGAAACCCGCGGCGAAGAAGGCGACGTGCTGCACGCGTTGTCAGCTGCCTACCCGGCGGTCGCCAACTACGGGCGCTTCGAGGTGCTGGGTCGGCTCGCGGTGGGCGGGATGGCCGAGGTGTTCCTGGCTCGTGAAACGCGACCCCACGGCACGTTTCGGCATGTGGCGATCAAACGGATCCTTCCCCAGATCGCGGACGACGAGACCTTCGTCGAGATGTTTCTCGATGAAGCACGACTCGCGGTTCGGCTGAACCACCCCAACATCTGCCACATCTACGACTTTGGAGAGCTCGAGGAGTCGTTCTTCATTTCGATGGAGTTCGTGCATGGGGTTCCGCTCGGCAAGATGATCAAGCGGACCCGCGAAGCGGGTGCGTTGCCGGTGCCGATCGCCACTCGGATCATCGCGCACGTGGCGGAGGCGCTTCACTACGCTCACCAAGCGCGGGACGGCATGGGTCGGCCGATGAACATCGTCCACCGCGATGTGAGCCCGCAGAACATCATGATCCGCTTTGACGGGGTGGTGAAGCTCCTCGACTTCGGGATCGCCAAGAACGCGACCCAGAGCAGCGTCACCGAAGCCGGCGTGGTCAAAGGGAAGTTCTCGTATATGTCGCCGGAGCAGTGCCTCGGCCGAACCATCGACGCCCGGACCGATATCTTTGCGCTGGGGGCGTGCCTCTACGAGGCGCTGACAGGGAAGTCCCTCTTCCGGCGCCAGTCCGACCTCGACACCATGCGGGCGATCGTCCATGAGCAGCCGCGGCCGCTCACCGATCTCCGGTCGGATGTTCCCGAGGCCCTCAACGACATCATTTTCAAGGCGCTTGAAAAGGAACCACGGAAGCGATTTCAGACCGCGGGTGACATGTATGTGGCGCTCGAGCGACTCGTGGCCGAGCGAGGAGACTTTGTCCGGGCAATGCACCTCGCCCAGTATCTCGAACGACTGCTCCCCGGCGAAGCCGCCGCTGGCCCGCTGCCTGGATCGACCCCATCGGGTCGGTCCTTGGCCCTCGCCGACCTGAGCGTGCCCAACACGAGCGCTCCGACCGCAAATCAAGGCGGCGGAAATCGAACGCCGGCGCCGGTCCCCGAGGAACAGACGGTGGACGTCCACATCAGCCTCGCCGAGCAGCCCCCGATTCCCCCGCTCAAATCCACCGGCTATCGACCGCCGACGCCGGGCGCGATCGCGAGTTCGGCGAAGCCGAGTGCCGGTCCTCTCCCGATCGCTCCCCCGCCGTCTCCCCCGCCCCCACCGCGAGGGCCCAACGACACCGCGGTGCTTCCCGCGTCGAGTCTCGGCACCTTGGGGGAAGATCGCGCGGTGCCTTCGGCTCCTCCGCCGAAGGGTCTGGCCGCCGATGCTCCGCCGCAAAGAGGCCTCCTCGATGTCGAGACTTTCGACAATGACGACGACGCGGAGACCGAGCAGGTTCCTGCGGAGCAGATCGCGCACGTACTTCGCGAATCGGGGGTGAATCTCGACTGGCTCGACGACGAGCTCCCCACGATGCGGGTCCCCACGGAGGACGACGAGCCGCCCACCTTGCCCGCGCTGACCAAGGAAGACCTTCCGTTCCTCCACGGGCCGGAGGGCGACATTGCGAACGCCGAGACCGCTCCGCTTCGGGACGCGAAGCGAAAGCCGGTCGTCGGAGGGGCTGCGCTGGCCGCGGACGCCGAGGAGATACCGGTCCTTGGAGAGCCGGTCACCTACCCGCCGGAGACCCGGCGTCGCTGGATCCTCTATGCGATAGCGGTCCTGGCGTGCACCGTGCTGGTCGGAGGGGTTGGGGTGTACCTCGGCCTTTACGGATTCTCGCTTCCCGCCGATTCCGAAGCTCTGGTGGGCGCCTCGCCGGAGTCCGGAGACCGAGCCAATGTCGTGGAGCTGACCCCGGAGGAGGGATCGGTGACGTCTCCCGAAGCGCCTTCGCCTCCGGAAGCGCCACCGGAGACGGCTCCGCCACCGGAGGCCGAGGAGACACCGACCGAAGAGGTCTTGGCGGGGGAGTCTTTAGACGACGAGCCTGCCCCCGAAGAAGAAGCCGCCCAAGCCGCTGAGCCATCAAGCGAGACCGCGATGGAAGAGAGTGCGCCGGCAGAGGCTGCGCCAAGCGAGGAGGCTGCGTCGGAGTCGGTCCGCAACATGGCCTCGACTCCGCTTTCGGCCCGCGCCACCGGGCGCCTCGAGATCAGCTCGTCGCCGAGCGGGGCTCGGGTTCGGGTTCGAAGCTGGACCGGCACGACCCCTTTCGTCATCGAGTCACTCCCCGTGGGGCCTCACGTGGTGGTGGTGCAGCGCCAAGGATTCGAGCGATGGCGTCGAACGATTCGAATCCAACCGGGGACCACCGCCTCGATTCAGGCCGAGCTTCAGCGGAGCGAGGCCTCGGCTCCGGCCCAAAGCGGTGGGGCGCTTGGCTTTCTGACGCTCGATACGCGGCCCGCCTCGACGGTGTATGCTGGCGGCCGTCTGGTTGGCCGAACCCCGATTCGAAATGTCCCCGTTCCCTCAGGTACCCTCCGCCTCCGCTTGGTCGACGAAACCGGGGAGACCCACCTTCGCTCGGTCCGCGTCCAGGAAGGCCAGCCCGCCCGCGCGTTCTTCAACCTCTGATCGGAGACGGTTTGCCGGCACGGGACAGTCTCCCGCTGCGGCGATGTTGTTTTTCGGGACGTTTCTCCTCGCCAGCCTGGTCCCCGGAGCCGTCGGGCCCTCGACGGTCGAGGCGCAGGAAGGCTTTAGCCTGGTCCGCCTTCGTCCCCCGCCCACCTACTACGATGGCTTCGCCCTCGACCGACCGACGACGCCGGGGCACCTTGGGGTCACCGCTGCGGTCCTGATCGACTACGGCCACGGCCCGCTTGTGCTCGAGGACGCGTCGGGCGAGGACGTGGGGTCGATCGTCGAGCACGCGCTCCTCACCCACCTCCAGGCGAGCCTTGGTGTGTTGGACATCCTTCAGTTCTCGGTCGACATGCCTTTCGCGCTGGTAATGTCGGGCGACAGTCCCTCGGTTCCCGGATTTAACGACGAGGAGCGCGGCGCGGCGGCCGGCGATCTTCGGATTGGAGGCGAACTCCGGGTGGTCGGTGAGCCCGCGTTTCGTCGACGAGGGGACGCGCCCGAAGTGCGGCTGTCGGTCGCCGCGGCGCTCCTCGTTCCGACCGGTTCCGAGACGGACTTGCTCGGCGATGGGGGCGTTGGCTTTCAGGGAGGGGTTGCCGGCGAGATCGATGCTGGGGTGGTGATTCCGGCGTTCAATCTGGGCATTGCGGTTCGACCGAGCGAGACGTTCGTCAACACGGAGCTTGGTCCCGAGCTCACCTTCGGCGTCGGCGCGATCGTGCCCGTGGCGCCGATCGAGCTGGAGTTCGCGCTTCGGGGCGCGCTCACGCTCACCGGAGACGATTCGTTTAGCAGCGTCGGGAGCCCCCTCGAGCTCCTGCTAGGCCTCCGTTCGCGGGTCGCGACTTACCTCTCGATCGGCGGCGGCCTCTCCGTTGGCCTCACCGATGGCTTGGGCGTGCCCGATGTTCGGGCCCTCTTCCAGCTCGGGGTGGTGGTGCCCGGCGAGGGCCACGCGCCGACGGAGGAGGACGAAGACGACGACTCGGAATACTACGCCGATGAAGACGAGGAAGACGCCCCGCGCGGTGGGGAGGGCGATCGAGAAGGGGATGGCGTGCCCGATGAAGACGACTTTTGCCCCGATGAGTCGGAGACCGAGAACTTCTTCCTCGACGACGACGGGTGTGCGGATGGCGTTCGTCGAACGGACACCCATATCGTCGTGACCCCGTCGATTTTGTTCGAGCGCGGGTCCGCCGAGCTTCCGGACGAGGCGGAGGAGGCGTTGGGGCTGATCCTGGAGTTGATGGAGGATGTGGAGTTTCTCCAAATCGAGGGCTACGCATCGATCGATGAAGGCGACGATCAGGAGGCGCTCACGCTGTCGGAAGAACGCGCCGACGCGGTCCTTCGCTGGTTCCTCGAGAACGGGGTTAGCGCATCCCGAGCCACCGCGGTGGGTGTCGGGGGCGGTCAACCGGTCGAAGGCGCGCCCCCGTCCGAGAGCCGTCGCGTCGAGTTTCGGGTCCTCGAGTAGCGCTCAGGGGTGGGTGCCGACGGGTCCGGTCAGCTGAAGCCACCCGCCTCGCCCGCGTGGTGGAGCTGGAGGAGCTCCTGTTCGAGCCACTGGCTGAGCTGGAGATACATGTCCGAGGTCATCACGTGTTCGACGCCTGGGTATTCGAAGAGCTCGACATCGTAGCCAAGGTTTGACAGATGGGAGACGCCGGCCCGGGTCCGATGCACCCGGAGGATCGGGTCCGCCATGCCGTGCATCGCGGTGATCTTGGGGTACGCCTCGGACCGGTCGTAGCGGGCGGGGAGCCGTGATGGCGGGATGTATCCCGCGAGCGGAAACGCGCGGCCGACGACCTCCGGATGATTGAGGGCGAGGGTGAAGCTCAGCATTCCGCCCTGGGAAAAGCCGAGCACGATCGGCTTGCCAAGGGTGGGGTAGGTTTCTGTCAGCTCCTCAAGAAACTCCGCGAGCTCTTCGGTCCGCTGGTCGAGGGCATCCACAAGTTCCCGTGACTCGCCACGCGAGGCCGAGACCGGCATCCAGGCAAAACCCGACTGATAGCGCTCCGGCGCTCGAGGAAGGATGACTCGCATTGGCGTCTCGATATCGAGGAAGGGCCCGTTCGGTCGCCACGCATCGTCGCCTCGCCCGTGAAGGTGGACGACCATGGGAAGCGGCGTTTCAGGATCCAGCCCCTCCGGAACGGCATGGTAGAAAGCGATTCCCGCGGTCACCTCTTCGGTGACGATGACACCGTTGGCCACCACCGGCCCCGCGTCGGCCGTACTCGACCCGAGGCAGCTCATGAATCCGAGGACCATGAGGGAGATGCCAAGGAGCCGAATGCGGAGGGATGTGATCACTTGGTTTGCGTCGAGTCTTCGGAGGTTTTCAACAGAGGGGTTCTAGGGCTTCTACCGAAGCCGCCAACTATCCGTGAGTACGTGCAACGGCCATTCCAGGTTACGGAGGGCCAAGAACCCGTCAAAACTTGTGCGATGGGTCGCGCTCACCGGGCTTCGCCGGGACAATTGCGTCAGGGGTGTGCCCAAATGTTGACGCTGAGGCTCCAAGTTGACACTAGACTCCCCGGCCACGCCTCCGCCTTTCTCTTGGTGATGTTCCGGAGCAATTTCTCTTAGCAATTTCTCTCCAAGGACTTTCGAAGAGTCCGATGCGGCTCCAGGTGTACGTCGCGCCGCGAGGAACCGAACGCCATGCCGCTTTGCCTTCGTCCGCTCTGCCTTCGTCCGCTCTGCCTTCGTCTGCGCTGCCTACCGTCGTCCGGCTTTCTTTCGCCAGGCGCGCTTTCGGCCGTTTCTCGCTCGGTTTGCGTTCTCCCCCTTTCCCTCTGCGCCGCGTTGTTCGGGCTTTGCCCCACGGCTACGTTTGCGCAGGACGAACCCGGGATCACGGATACCGAACCCAGTACTCCGACGAACGCCGGCGAAGACGCGAGTCCCTCGGAGAATGGGGACGAGCTGGCCCCGAGCGCTCCTCCGAGCACTCCCGCTCCGCCCGCCGCCGAACGTGTCCCGCAGCCACCTCCCGCCACGATTCCGCCGCCACCACCCCCCCTCGAGACCAGCATTCCCCGGTGGAGCGAGTCGATCGTCCGGGTCTTGAGTCCCAACGCCGTGGGCACGGGGTTCGTCGCGATCGATGCCCAGCACGTGGTGACCGCCCTTCACCTCGTCGAGGAGGGACACGGCGTGGACGTGAGAACTCAGGATGGGGTGGTGGTCGCTGGCGATGTGATCGCGGTGGACGAAGACTCGGACCTCGCGCTGATTCGCCTCGAGCGAGCGCTCACCGATGTCTCGCCGCTTCCCTTTGAAGACTCGGTCCGTCTCGGCGAAGAGGTGTACGTGATCGGCCATCCCGCGGCGGGCGGCGGCGAGCTCCTCGAAGGACTATTTTCGTGGTCGATTTCCCGGGGGATTATCAGCGGTGTCGGTCCTCGGGCGGTTCAAACCGACGCGGCGGTCAATCAGGGGACATCGGGGGCGCCGATCCTCAACGGCGACGGCCGAGTGGTCGGAGTCGTCATTCTAAAATTTGGCGAAGGCCTCGGCGTGGGAGTTCGGAGCAATGTTGTCCAGAGTCTGATCGAAGATCGGGAACAGCAGGATGGATATAGCGGCCGGTGGCGTTTTGGCGTCGGCCTCGGATTTCAGATTCATGCGGATCCGGATGGCGCGTGGTTCGGCGGCTATATCGGAGGAACGATCCTTGGTTTTGATCGATTCGCCCTCCAGACCCGCATCGGGTTTCTGATCAACAACGACAGCGCCGACAGCGAAGAAGTGTTCGAGATCAGTCGAAGCCGCTGGAGCATCGAGCTCGAGGCGCAGTATCGATTTCTTATTCCGGTCCGGCCCGGGTTCCCGATCTATCTTCAGGTCGGCCTCGGCGGTGTGGTCCACCGGGATTCGGTCGAAGAGTCTCGGCTCAGCCTTCGCTTCGAAGATGGCTGCGATCCCAGCACCGACGCGTGCGGCACCAGCACCTTTGTGTCTCGGAGCACGGACCGGGACGCGGTGGTTCGTCCCCAGGCCTCGATCGGGGTGCGTCTCGGCCAAGCCCTCGAGCTCTCGTACGCGTTCCAGCCCGACTTTGGCGATCTAGGCGATAGCTCGCACCGGATCCTGCTGGGCTTCGGAATCTAGCAGGCTGCCGCAAAAGGCCCGTGGGTGGATCCAGCTTCGCGACGGTGCCGGTCGCGCCCGCGAGCCGACGAGGAATAACCGAGTTATTTTGAGGAGGCAGGCCGAAGGCCGGTCGCGGGTGCGAGCGGTGCCCGCGCTGGAGGCGCGTGCGGAGT
>JBCCZL010000314.1:0-11233 GCA_039187775.1 Myxococcota bacterium | reverse complement strand
CGTTACGCTGCCGGCGAACTGGTATGACGTCTCCGACCCGCGACGCGTCGAGGTCGTGCTGACTCGGGTCGATATCGGCACTCCGACTCACCAGCTTTGGCTCCTCCCCGGCGGACAATTGAGTGGTGGTGAATCCCGCGAGACCGATCTGAGAGTCGAGAGTCGCCGCACAGTCCGCAAGCTCGGATGTCAGGATCCGAGCGCCGCCGGGCGAGAGAGGCGACCGCTGCTCAGGACATTCGAACGTCGTACCTGGGGCGAAGCCTCGGAAGTTCACCAGGTAAAGTCTCGCGTTGACTCGACCGAGACCACGAAGGAAATCGACCGACTCGTGCCCCTCAGCACTCGGAATCGGACCGCCGGGGAGGAGCCAAAGCTGGTGAGTCGGAGTGCCGATATCGACCCGAGTCAGCACGACCTCGACGCGTCGCGGGTCGGAGACGTCATACCAGTTCGCCGGCAGCGTAACGGATGTGCACTGTGCATCGGTCCCGGTGCGAAGACGGCAGGGCTGCCAGTCGAGGGTGTTGTTCATCAAACCTGCGGCGGAAAAAGCGCGGAGGTTCGCTCTTAGCGCGTCTCGAGCGAGCGCGTTCGGGTCTTCGCCCCCCGCCTCGACATCCATTCTCGAGTCGAGTGCGATGTCCGAGACGGCGTCCCGTTCGGACGAATCCACGACGGAGGAGTCCGCCAGCGTGGCGTCGGCAGGAGTTGTGGACGACTCGCAGCCAGCCACCAAAGCCACGGTTATCAAACACCAATTGGTGGATGCATAAACCCTCAGAAGCACCTTTCCACTGTGTTGCGGAAATCTTCAAAAGTCAACCCTGACGGTTGAAATAGACGGTTGAAATAGACGAACGCCGACGGCTAGCGCCAGTCGCGATCGATCATTAAGCGCCCGAACGCTTTGAGCATGTTCAAAGAGGGTTGCGGGTCGCGCTTGCGGCCCCCGAGGTTTTCCAGAATCAAGCCATTCATCATCGAAGGAACGAAGATTGTTGCCGCGGCATAGTTCGGCGGCGGTGGATCGGACGGCGGGGGAAAGACAATCGCGAACATCTCATCGAACCATTTGTCGTAGTGAGGCATCATGTCGCGAAGCGCCTCGGCCAAAGACGGCTGAGTGCGTGCTGCAGTAACAAGCTCCAACCACGCCAAGTTGGAGTCACCATTGTAGGCCTCCCAAAGATGATCGATCACCTGATCTATCCGCTCATGCGGTGTCTCTGGGAACTGTGCTGCCATGCGCATGAGCTTCTCCTGGGCCTCTGCGAAGCGCCGATCGAAAATATGACGAAGAGCTGCGCACATCAGCTTGTCGCGATCGGGAAAGTGATGAAGCATCGTGCCGCGAGCCACTCCTGCCCTGCGACAGATCTCTAGGGTGGTGGTCCTAGCGTAGCCGACCTCGATCAGCGCTTCGCACGCCGCCTCCAAAATCCGCGCGGTGGTCGCCTTCGTCCGAGCCGCATCATGTTCCGCTCGCGTCTTCCGCTTGGTCGCCACGGCGAAAGATATCACGACACCGAATTCAACCGTCAGTATTGACTGTTGATATCATCGCGCTATCGTCAACATATGAAAACGCAGTGGATCAAAGGATTAGTGGCCTTGTTGGTGCTCCTTTTTGGGCTGGGGGCCGACGATACGGGCTGTCGCTCGGAGGCTTCGTCGGATGTGAATCAGCAGCGCATCTACACGAGCTATTGGCTCCTCTATGACGGGCAAACCGACATCACCTACGCCCGCGCACAGTTCCGTCTCGGAAGTTCCACTGGAACCACGCTCGTTCTGCAAGACCCTGCACGAGTCGAGTTCGAAGGCACACCGATGGGATTCAACGAAGTGGTCGATTGGCACGAGGCGCAGCTGGCGGGCGAGGTCGCCTCCGGCGAGTTTCGCTATACGGACACCGACGGATCGACGTTCGTCAATCGCGTCGCCCTTTCGTCTACGGCCGAAGCAGCGTCGGACCTCGCGACTACGATTCCCACGACCGCCGCGTTCGAGCTCGCGTGGGAGGGCCCTCCGCTGGGCGAAAACGAAACGATGGTCGCCTTCGTCGCGCGGGTCGACAACCGGTTCAACTTCGGTCGTTTCGAGCAACGCTCGCGCGGAGCCACCTCACTGGTCATCGGAGCAAACGGCCTGCGATCGGTCGGACCCGGCGCGGCAGTACTGTCTTTTCGGCGCCATCGCGATCTCAGCATCGGTGAGACTCCAATGGCGGGGGGCCACGGGCTCACGACTTACCAGAGCCGCGAGGTCGCCGTCACGCTCCGTTAGCTGGCTCTCACCAAAAGGGTCAGGGGCATTCGGGGAAGGTGGCACAGACCCCTTCTCCGGTGGAAACGGGCCGGCCAGCAAGGCAGCCGTCGAGGTCGAGCGGGTCTGTGGGATCCACCAAGTTGCCGGCGCTCGGTCCCACGCCCACGAGCACGTTTCCTGTCAGCTCATTCGCCGGAGTCCCCATGAGGGAAGGTGAGCTCCCTACGATGGTCGAACCTGCGACGCGGACCGTACCCATCCAATTCTCGATGCTCACACCGGGACCTCCGTTTTCCACGATGAGCATCCCGTCCGCGGTCACCGCGTGGCTTCGATTGTTGCCTTCGATGCGAAGGCCGGAGTCACCGCTGCCGCAGATCGCGTTGCCGGTCAGCATCACCGAACCGCTTGGCATGCTCACTCGGATGCCGAACGACTCGGAGCTTAGAATCCGGTTGCCGATCAGTGTCGCCGCGGTTGGGCCCTGGCGATCCGCTCCGTCGACGAGGATTCCCACCGCGGGAAGCACCGCGGTGCCCGTGCGGTCGCGAATCGAGAGGATCCGGTTGTATTCGAGAACCGTGCCTGGCGACTCGAACACCCGCACTCCCGACGGAGAGATCTCTCGGTCCCCCCCCGCGCCATCCTGAATCGTAAAGTGCCGAACGGTGACCGCACGGGTTCCGTTGATTTCGATCCCCGAACGATTGCCCCCACTCGTCTCAAAGCCATCGAGTTCGAGACTTGCCGGCGCGTCATCAAAAAAGTCGCAACAGAGGCTCACCGCGGCGGCGGTTTCGTCTGGCGGTGGATCGACGACCAGCCGGGGGGCGGGCAGGCCCCGACCCGGCCATGCACGGATCACGTTCTGAACCGGCGCCCCTCGGCGAATGAGCACATTTCGGAGATTGAGGCCGTCGTAGTTCCGACCTCCGGCCACGTGAACCGCGAAGCGACCACTCGTTTCGTCGGCCTCCTCGAAAGCTTCGGCAATCGAACCGCACGGAGCAGCTTCGGTGCAGGTGTCCCCAAGGCTCGGCGCGGTAGGATCCACAAAGAGGCTTCGGCAAGGGAACTCCGTGTCGGGAGCCGGCACTTCCAGCGTCTGACGCGGCTCGGACACCCCGTAGCGAAACGCTCGGGTGGCTCGCCCTCGAGGACAGAGCTCCGCAGACCACGACTCCACCTCGACCCGTGCGCCGCGAAACCGAGCGTCGCGAGGATCGGAAGCTTCCGGAAAAAGGCGCAGGTAGCGCGGAAACTCGCTCCGCGGCCGAAGCTCGTCGGCGATGAGCTCGAGGTTCTCGTCCCAGATACGAAATCCTACAAACGCCGCGTCGTTGTCGCCGACTTCGACTCGAACGAGAAGTTCGCCGTCACCCAGCGCCGGCCCGTCGTTTCCGCACGCGAGCAACCAAAGCAGACCAAGGGGCCATAGAGACCGAAAACACTGACTGGCGCAGGCGCGCATCGCTCCCTCGGATCGTACCAGTTTTGGCGATGCGGGTCGGAGAGATCGAGGACGAGAGCCAATGCTCGAATTGAAGCTGGCCCCGACGAATCCGCCGAGGCCAGAGGGGAGATCGTGCGCAGCTGCTACTCGAGGTGAGTGAGGAATCCCGCACCGGTCACGTACACGGGGGCCCACCACGGATGAATGTATGGCTCGACCGCGGGCTGAATGCCGAACGGTGGCGTGGTCACCGGAGGCAAGGTGGTCACCGGAGGCATGGGCACGGGGAGGCCTCGGCGAATCCGAACCCAGTCCGTCGGGCGAGTGCGCTCACCGTCCGGAACCACCAACGATCCCACGAAGTCGCCTTCCTCGTAGACCCGCTCGATCGAGTTGTGCACGTCGTCGAGATCGGCAGCGCTGATCACTCCGTTGCTCGTGGCCTTGTAGAACTGGATGGTGACGCGCACGGGGAACCGCTCGTCGCGAACCAGCCGCTGGCGCCGCATCTCTTCGAACGGCCCAAGGTCTTCTCCGTGACCGATCACCGCCTGCTCCACGTCGGAAGGGCCGCGGCGCCCCTCCATCGCGCCCGCGGCCATCGGTGCGGGCGCCATTTCGGCCGAGTCATCCATCCCACCGAACCCGAAGCGGTGAAGGTTTCGATGACGAAGGGGAACCTGGATGATCATCATCATGTCGGCCCCTTCCTCGAGTGCCCCTTGATCCTGGGCGCCCGCCTGACCGGCGTTGATGCGCGCCTCCACGTCGCTTCGCCGCTCTGCGGTAAACACCGTGCGCTGCCCCGCGTTGTTAAAGAACAACTGCTGGCCCCAGCCCTGAAGCGACTGGTCGCCGGCGCGGTTCTCGATCACGGTGGCGCTCATGCCCTGCCGCGTCACGAGGAGAGTGAGGACCGCAGGATTTCCCGGCGAGCTCTGGTAGTTGTAGATCACCGGATTGAACTCGGCCAAGCCGCGGCGGGGGATCGGGACGAACACGTGCTGGGCGCTCACGAGGAAATGCGTGTCTCGCTCCGCAAGAAAGTCTCCGTCACCGAGTAGGCTATTGGGGTCCGAGAGGTACTCCTTGAGGTGCTCCAGCACCTCGGTCAGCGGAACCGCGGCAAGCTCTCCCCCCTCCCGTTGATTGCCAACTCGAACCCACATGTTCTCCGCGGCGATGTCCGCGGTGCGGTCGCTGAAGTTCGGATGACGAATCACCGGTAGGAGATGCGTTCGCACGCGGCCGTTGGCGAGCGGCTCACGCACCTGAAGGGTTAGATCGCTAATGTTGGGGCCGACCGACGACCCTTGAAACCGTCCCGTATCTTCCCACATCACGTTGACCACATTGAGGCCGAGCGCTCGCGCCCGGCGCTGAAGATCCGAATCGTGCGGCATGGTCGTGACCTGCTGGATGACGTTCGAGAAGTTGACTCTGCGAACTCCCCAGCCTTGCGCGCTTGCGATCGCGGGGGACATGAGCAGAACCAAGAGTATTGAAATAAGAGAACGGGTTAGCGTGCGTTTCATGACTTCGACCTCCTCCTCGTTCTGACGGGCGAAGGCCGGCCACGGTCTGTTCCGACCGCTCACAATTTTCATAAAAAACAAGGTCGGAAATCGACCCAAGGACCACGAGTGGACCGTGGTCCTACTCCTCTGCCCGGGCCTCGAGACCGATGGTGAAGGTCGTCTCCCCCGCTTCGGATTCGACCGCGATCGTTCCCCCGTGCGACTCGATGACGGTCTTCGCAATCGCGAGTCCGAGCCCGGTGCCGTTTCGCTCTGCGTCGGTGGTAAAGAAGCGGTCAAACACCCGGGAGAGATCTCCCGCCGCGATCGCTGGTCCCCGGTTGCGGACCGCGATCACGATCTTGCCGCCCGCCTCGGTCACGTCGACGACGACCGGTTCACGAACCGGCGAAAAGCGCACTGCGTTCTCGACGACATTGCCGATCGCCAGCTCGAACTCCGCTTCGCGGAGGGGGATAAATCGCTGCGAAGCCTGGTAGCGGAACTCCACCGGTTGCTCATCACGGCCGATCCGACGAACCAGGCGGCGGAGGAGCTTTTCAAGGTCGACATTGCTCCGAGCGGTGGTCGAAGCCTCGAGCCGACTGAGTTCGAGCAAGCGCGAGACAAGCCGATCGAGACGCTCCGCGTCGATGAGAATATTGCCAAGGAACCGGTCCCGCGCCTCTGGCTCGTCGGCCGCCCCTTCGCGAAGGAGCTCGGCGGCGCCGCGAATGCTGGTCAGCGGCGACTTGAATTCGTGGGCCACGTCCGCCGCAAAGTCCGCATTGGCCTGGGCTCGTTCCTCCAATCGCTTCGTCATCGCGCGGAGCGCCACCGCCAGCTCGCGAATCTCCCCACTCCCGGTGAGCGGTACCGGGGTGTGGTTCCGGCCGGAGGAGATCGCGGCGGCGGCCCGGGACAGCCGCCCGAGCGGACGGGAGATCGTCCAGGCCAAAAGCAGTGCCAAGCCGAGGCATAGAACGAGCGCCGCGGCGAGTACGGTCACGATGTCTCGGCGAACCCGATGCAGCTCGAGCAACACCGGCTGCGTCGACCGCGTCACGTAGACCACCGCGCGCACCTCACCGCGAACCCTCACCGGCTCGCTCACGAAGAGGAGCACATCCGGGTGGCGTTCACGCACTCGGGTGAACGCGCTTCGCTTGCCGGAAAACGCATCCTGCACCTCTCGTCGCTGCGAGACCGACGGCCAAGGCGCGGGAGACCGGGCTTCCCGAAGCGGCTGCGTCGAAAGGCCGTATCGTTCGAAGAGGGGTGGCGGTCCTTCCGGGCCCTCCGGGGGTCCCGCAATGTGCGAGTCGGCCATCACCTCCGGATCGGCCGTCGGCGCGAGGACCCGGATTCGGGTCCGGGTCTGACTCGCGGCCCGCTCGATCACCCGCTGCGTGTTCGACCAATCCACGGTATCGCGAAGCAGCAGCTCTTCCTGGAGCTGACTGCGAACGAGCGTGGCTTGATTCCGCATGTCTCGTTCGAGGGCGTCGAGGAGCTGGCGCTCGTAAGTCCGCGCGAACTCCAGCCCCGCGATCGGCACGAGGAGCACTACCACCATGACCGCAAACAGCCGCACCCGGATCCTCCCGAGGCCGTGCAGCAGTCGCTTCATGAGACCCGTCAGAAGGCGTTCACCCTTCCCGCACGTGGCCGGTCGTGACGCCCGCCCGTCGACCCTCCGCTCGCCCGATCATGGTTCGGCAGTCGGGGGTTCTCCGGCGCCTGCCTTGTAGCCCACGCCGTGCACCGTCGCGATCGGATCGGTGCCGCCAACCTCCCGAAACTTGGCCCGAATGCGCCGGACATGGGTGTCGATGGTCCGCTCGGTGACATGGTTGTCGTAGGAATAGGCACGCTGCATGAGCTGGCCGCGCGAAAGCACGACGCCGGGGCGCTCGAGGAGGGCCGACAGCACCCCAAACTCAGTGGGCGTGAGAACGACCTCCACCGCGCCGACGTGGACCTGGTGTCGCTCTCGGTCGACGCGCACCCCGCCATGAGCCAACACCTCGGTCGTTGGCTCGGCCCCTGGGCTGCCCGGTGCCCGGCGCAGAATCGCTTTCACTCGAGCGGTGAGCTCTCGAGGCGAGAAAGGCTTGGTCAGATAGTCGTCGCCACCGAGCTCGAGGCCGAGGACGCGGTCGATCTCCTCGCCCTTGGCGCTCAGAAACAAGATCGGCACCGTGCTCGTCTTTCGAAGCTGACGGCAGAGCTCGAGGCCATCGATCCCGGGGAGCATGATGTCGAGGACGATGAGGTCCGGAGCGGATGCCGCAACGAGACTCGGCACTTGGCTCCCTTCGGCCGCGGTCTCGACGGCGAAGCCCTCCCGCTCGAGGGCATACTGAACGACCTCGCGGATCCGAGGTTCGTCGTCTACCACGAGCACCCGGGTCACGACGCGACGACCTCCGATGAAACCTCGGGCACGCTCAGCGCAGGATCATCCAGTGCCTCGCCGAGGCCTTCGACTCGATTCCACACTTCAGAGACAATACCACCGACCCCTTCGACCGACGAACCGGCGTAACGCGAGAGGACGAGCTGAGTCCGAAGCGCGTCCACGAGGTCCGCGAGTTCGGTGAGCGCCTCCCGATCGCGATCGCGAATCCGATGGAGCCGCCGTACATTTTCGAGCTGAAGGCGCGCGGTGGCGATCGACCGCGGCGCTTCATTCTTCGCTTCGAGTCGCTCCACCCGCGCTTCGGCTTCGTCGAGTCGAAAGTCCGATCGGCCCAAGATGCCGTCGAGCTCCTGGCAGCGGGCCTCGGTTCGCACCACCTCATCCAGGATTCGCGTTTCCGCGTCCTTCGAGAGGAGCTCTTCCATCGGGCTCCCCGCCGCAGCCTCGACCCCCTCGCGGAGCGCCCGCTCGATCCGGAGCGAAGCCGCGGTGGCGACCGGAGCCCGCCGCTCACCGACGGATGTGGTGAGCGCAATCGGCGCCCACAGCGGCCAAAGGGGCACCGCGAGCGCGCCTGCCCACAGCGCTTGGCGCGGCCCTACCCGCCGATACCGCTGCCGAGCGATCGCAACCGCGAACCCCACGCCCGCAACCCCGTAGATCAGCATCAGATCGGGCAAGCTCACCGTCGACTCCTTCGAGTGCCCATTGGCTCCGACTCCGACAACGGCGCATCCCCCGCCACACTTCCGGGATCGACCGATTCATGAGGACGCGACTCATCTTGTGCCGGCGTGCGGTAAAAGCCGAAGGCCGACTGCGCGGTCACGACCACCGCGTCGGCAAATGTTCCCTCTCGATCACGGACAAACGGCACTTCGGCCTGCGCGGGCCGGCCAAGATACGGCCGAAGACTCCATGCGGTCTGTCCACCGACCGCAAAGAACACCAGGGCGCACGCCGCCGCGGTGAGGAGCCGGCCGCGGGTGGCTTCGAGCCCACGGACGAGAACCCCAAGGGCCAAGACCCCCGACACGGCGTAACCGAGGGCCGCCAGAATGACCGCGGCGTGGTACGAGATCCCGAGATCGATCGCGAGCCAAAGGAGGGGCGCCACCGCCAGGAGCACCAGCGACGACCGGGCCGCCGACGCGAGCACCAGACCAATGACCGTCCGCATCGGCCAGGGACGATGAAGGGTGGCGGCGATGGCGTGAAACGCCGGTCCGCACACGACCAGGGTCGCAAGAATCGCGAGAGGCAGTTTGATGCCGCTGTAGAGGAGCTGAAGGTCGCCACGATGCGAACCGAGGACCGTGCCGAAGACCGCCGCCCCCACCGCGATGAGGAGGAGCGAAGTCAGGGTCACCTCGCGTAACCCTTCGCCCTCCCGGCAGCGCCGCGCGACCTCCTCCGGATCCCGAAGGAGGAGACGAACCACCTCGCCGATCCTGCCCATCACGACACTCCCCCGAGGATCGACAGCGTGCTCACCCAGACCCGGGACGCGAGGGCCACCGAGAAGATCGAGAACACGAGTGTCGCGCCCACCCCCACGAGCTTGACCTGCGTCGTCGCGTCGCGAAGCGCACCGCTCAGCTGCAAAAGAAAGTAGCGAAGCCCGACCGCGCCGCCGAACCCCAGCCCGGCGACCCCCGCGACGAGCGCACCGGTCGCGGTCTCGCTCGTCGTGACAAAGAGCGCCACCGCCGGTGCCAACCCGGCGAGGATCATCGCCGCATGGGCGAACGCTCCCGCGGCCGCGTCGACGAGCTGTCGCAGAGTGACCGGCGCCGCCGAAAGCGACAGCACGATGTAGAGCGCGGGGAGGCCCAGGATCGCAATAGCAAGCGCCGCACTGGGAACGCCGACCGCGTGCGACAGGAGGGCCGCACCGCCATCTCGAGCTCCGAGGGCGAGTCCGTAGACAGCGGCCAGCGCAATGGTGGTGATCGCGCGTGCGACGCGCTCACCGGCCGACGAGGGAGCCGCGCCGAGCAAGCGGGCCGTGAAATGGGATTCCGGGGCTGTTCCCCCGGTTGGGATGCATGGTTCCATACCGAAGGACGCTATCGGAGCCGAGTCGCGGCATCGGGGCCAAGGTCGGGCGGTCCAGCGGAGAGTTTGTGGCGAAACTGTGGAGGCGAATCGCAGATGGACGCTGATTCACTCCCGGTGATCTATCGCGATGAGGACCTCGTCGTGGTCGACAAACCGCCGGGGCTTCCCTCGGATCGTACCCGGGACCCGCAGCGGTCCACCGCGGTGAGCCTCGTGCAGCGGCTCGGCGAGGGGTGGGAAGAAGTTCGTGCGGCCCATCGACTCGACAAGGACACCAGCGGGGTCCTCGTGCTCGCCCGCCACCGAGCCGCTGCCGCGTGGTTCGGCCGACTCCTTCAGGAACGAAAGGTCGAGAAAGTCTACCGCGCAGTGGCCATCGCGCCTCCCTCGGTCGACGAGACGCTCACGCTCCGAGGCCGCCTCCAGCACGAGCGGGGCCGGACGCAGCAGGTCCGAAGCGGCGGCCAGCTCGCGATTACCGATGTGCGGGTCATCCGACGGCGCGGAAAGCTCGCGTTTCTCGAAGTTCGCCCGCGGAGCGGCCGAACCCACCAGATCCGGGTCCAGCTTGCCGATGCCGGAATGCCTATCCAAGGCGACCCGCTCTACGGAGGCGCGCCCGGACCTCGGCTGATGCTCCACGCCCTTCGGCTGACCTTCGAATATGAAGGCCGGAGCTACCATTTCGAGGCGCCGCCGCCGGAGGGCTTTTGAGGCGACCAAGAAACGGCTCAGACTTGTCGATGGCGCCCCCGCCCAGTCGAGCTATTAACCCGCGGGGATGGGCTCCACGAGACAGAAGCAAGGGCGAGCGAAGAGCGTGGTCTTGCTCACAGTCGCCCTCTTCGGGTGCCACATCGACCGGACCGGCGCCAACTCGGCGAGCAGCGACGCTTCGACCGAGCCGCGGGACGCTTCGACCGAGCCGCAGGACGCTTCGACCGAGCAGCGGGACGCGTCGCGGGACGCCATCGCCGACCGAGACGCCCGCGTCGATGCGATGCGCGACGCCGACGTGACGCTCAACTTCTACAACTGGAGCTTCGGCCCGGTCCGCGCCCTTGCCGGAATCGATGTGGAAGGCAGCTGCGCCACCGACGCCACGACGAGCTCCGACGAACGCTATCTCGTCCTTTCACGCTCCGGCTTCAACAACTTCTGCACCTCGTCGGGACGGGTGTTCGAAGTGTGGGAAGGGTGGCGTTCCAATGCACCGAGGCTCCTCGGCTCGATCGACAACCCGGACGCTCCCATCGATACCGACACCCCCCAGTTCGTCACCGGCATTGGCGGCGCGGACCGTTCAGGTCAGTTCTTCATGGTCTACCGGCAGGTGCCCGAAGTCCTCCGCGGGGTATTCGTGGTACCGCCCACCTCGCTCGTAGGCAGTTCGGTCCCCTTGGGCATCATGGGGACCGACCCATCGCTCAACGAAGACGGAACCCGCATGGTGTACATGCGAAATTTCACGCTGTACGAAACCGCGGGCACGCTCCCGGACAGCTGGGG
>JBCCZL010000313.1:0-11278 GCA_039187775.1 Myxococcota bacterium | reverse complement strand
GGCTGGTGAAGCTGGGGCCTGCGCTCCAGGAGGGGTCACTCATCATTGCGCCCTCCCAGCTGGGCTGTCGTCTCTTTCCGAAGCTATCGAACGACTGCCGCTGCACAACCGCGCCAGCCGTCTGATGGGTGCGGAGGTTGAAGCTGGGCTTATTAACATGCGGGCTCGGGCCTATGATCCCCATCTCGCGCAGTTCGTTTCTCCAGACCCGGGTTCCGATCCTCGTTTCTCACAAGATCTCAACGCGTACAGCTACGCGTGGAACAACCCACATCGGTTTGTAGATCCCGATGGTCGTTGGGAGCGCTTCAATGAAGCGACCGGTGAATGGGAATTCGGTGCAGTTGCGTACATCGACCCTCCGGACGGGTCTGGAGCGGACTCTGAGCCCACCACTCTCCCTCCAACCGGAGTTCAAACTGGCATGCCTCCAGGCGAAGGTCCACAGCAACTTCAGCCTGGTGTAGCCCGACATCACGAACTGTTGCCGGTCGTCCAAGACGAATGGGGACGGGCGGTCAACACTCGAAGGCAGTGGACTATCGAAGAGACCCTGTTCTGTGTCCAGGAGTCTGGGACGTGCCATGACATATTCGTTAGCCGCACCCCAACCGGACGGCTCATGGAGCTAGTTCATGACTTCATTGAGCACATCCGGATCATCGGAGTGTTCGGAGGGCTCCTGGTTCCGGGGATTCAACAGCTCATGGACCTCGCATCACTCACGGATCCGAACGCTTCGACCTTCGAACGGACTATGGGAGGTATCGGGCTCGGAACCGATGCCATTGGTCTCGGAGCAGTGGTTCCACCATACCGGTTGTTCAATAGGATTGATGACCTAGCAGACGTCGAGTCAGCTGCGCGCTCTGCAATAAGGGTTCGAAAGAGTGTGCGTTGCTTTGGCCACTGCGAGGCGTTCGCCGACGCTCTGATCGCGGCGCTTCGTCGAAAAGGAATCCACGGGACTCGAATTACGTTCAAGATGCCTCACCATTGGCAAACGATGGGCAACATCATCGGAGACGGGCAGCTCGTTGGGTCCGGAGTACACGATGGTGTTCGTGTAGGAGACACAGTCTTCGACAACCTAAACCCGAGAGGTGTGCCGTACGAGGAGTGGAGAGACTCTATCCGCATCATCAATGACCCTGCGTTAAGGGGTAGACTTCCTGACCACTTGGTCACAGAGACTTTCTTTTAGTAGGTCGTCGATGACACATGCACCCCAAGAGTCCGTGATCGATATGTTCATCAGTGCCTGCCAGGCGCCTCGCGCCTTCGTTCAGGCACCAACCTTCTCCTCAGTTGTGGCATTCATCTTTGGCTACGACTCGGCCGCCGAAGGGAAAGCTCTCGGGGTGTTTGCTCTGTGGCTGCAGGCTTCCACCTCTACATACTCGAACCTTCCCTGGTGGTCGCTCGTTCGTGCTAGAGCGAAGCCCAATGAAGATCTGACCCGTCAGCCTTCATCGGAGGATGACCTGCTATTCATAGGCGAATTAGAACGGTGCCTTCTCGAGTACAAGAAGGAGCTCGATCGCTTGGGTAGGGAGGGGATAGTAGCAGACTACGAGCGTTGGATGCTTGGCCTACCTTCAAAGGCTGGGTCATCTCTGCGACATAGGCAAGAAGAGCTCAAGCTTCGCCGTTCCAGCGACCCGACGTGATCAGATGGTTGTCACCCAGTTTGGTACCTCTTTCCAGACGCTTGCGGTGGGTGCGCTGATACTCCTACTGGCGTGTAGCCGTTCCGTGCTGGAGGCGGAGCCCGCGACGCCGAGCCAGCCATGCATGACCTGCTACTTGGAGACCTATGAGGGATTACAGCTCGGAGACGGGGTGCCAAGCATCGCGCCTGGGCGGTTGCCTGGTAGTGTCTTGGTAGTCCGGCCGCGGAATCGGACGGATGTTGCGTTTGCGGAGGGTGCAGGACAAGCAGAACTTCGAACTTCAGGGAGCATTACGACAAACGAGCCTATCCCTGGCGTTGGACTCGCATGGAGCCAGGAATTAGACCGTCATCTGATCATTCATGCTGCCGGACACTGGTGGAAAGGTGCGCCAGATTGTCGTGACACCTGCCCCTTAGTGTTCTCTGAGGTGGGGCTCTCTAGCCATACGCCTGCCGTTACCTACACCGGACACTCATTCGTCGCGTGGACCGCTCGTTTCTCGAGCGGCGATCTGCACGTTGCGAAAGTCGGCTTTCTCGCAACTGAGATAAACTGGTTGCCACTTGGGGGAGTGAGCGGCGGAATCGTTCGAACCGAGCTAGAGTCGTCACCCGACTTTGGCACTGTCGGGTTCGCGATTCAGGACGGCGGCCAGACTGGTGTCGCGGCGTTCATAGGTAGTGACGGTGAAGTAGAGGCGACCTACGTCGTCTTCGCTGATGAATTGTCATTCACCGGCCAAATTGCGGCCATCTCCGGCGGCATCGCGATGTTGCGCGGCAGAGATGACGAGCCAGAAGTCCCGATTGTGGTCGATACGCTGTCTCGTACTGGAGAAATCACTCGAGGTACGAACCTGATCTTTTCCGACTCAAGCGCTTTTCTCGAAACGTACTGGGAGACCCCGGTTATCCTCTACGAGTTTGACGGGACGATTTGGCTGAGGGGACTTGGCGCCTCATGCGATCCTGACTCTAAACCGACCGCACTCGTTCAAGGAGTTCCTCTTGCATTCGAAGTCGAGTCGGATCACGGATACTGGTACTACGTCGACAGCCAAATGCAGCACTTCGTTGCCCGCATTAGGTGCGGCCTTGAGTAAAGGAGTGGCCTGAGAACGGAAAGCTGACCTGTCCCATCTCTTAGGACCACGTCACTTCGTGTTAGCGGCGGAAACGGCGCCAGCCGCGGGTCCCGAGGAGGAGGTCCATGCCTTGGGCCGCGTCCGGGTCGTCGGAGAAATAGAAGTTTGGATCGGCGATCTGCTGGCCGGGCATCTCGGGTTCGAGATAGAGCTGCGACAGAATATGCCCCGTTCGATCACTGGCGAGGGAGATTAGCGCCTCGTCGACGACCGCGAGCGCAATGTCGGCGGCCACCGGCTCGCCGCGCCCGTCTCGGGTGCGAACCACGAGCTCGACTTCGTCGCCAGGCGCAAACTGGTCTTGGTTGCTCGCGACCGAAACCTCGAGTCCTCGGCCGAGGGCCACATACACGAGGCGTTCCGCGATGGGCCCACGTTCGTCGCTCAGGGTGATCGCGACGACGCCTTCCTGGCCTCGGTCGAGGGTGAGGCGGCGGGCGACAGCTCGCCGCGGTCCCGCGGACAGCATATGCCGTGCGAGCTCTCGCCCCCGAATCGTGGTGCGAAGGTTGACGGTTTGCGCGTCGGTGCAGCGAACCTCGGTTCGAAGACCGTGGGTGCCGCTTGCGTCGGCCGAAAGAACACAGCCGTTCGGGCGAACGGTGGGGAACGCGATTTCTGTTGCCATGGGCCCCTGCACGCGAAGCCGATAGGTTCGACCGGCCTCGGGAGTGAATCGAAACCGACCCATGCCGCGGAGACTTGTCCGGACCTCTGCGACCCGCTGGTTCCGGTCGTCGATCACTTCGGCGCGAAGGTCGAGCGGCGCGCCCAATGGCGTATGCGCTGCGACATAGACTCGAGATGGGAGGCCCGTCACGAGGTCGCCGCCCTCCGGGAAGATCGCGAGGTCGACCCGATCGGCGACCACCGGCACCCGCCGCTGCGCCGACTCGGTGAGCCCCCCGTGGCGCATCGAAAGCGTCATGAGGCAGTCGCCACGCGGAATGATGGCGGGGAGTCGAAAGCGGACGACCGCGCGTCCCCGCCGATCGCTTCGGACGGTGGCGCTATGGAGTTCGACACCGTCGAGCCACACGACCGCGGTGATCGCGGCTCCGCGGGCCGGCCGGTTCCGTTCGTCCCGAAGGGTGACCTCGGCGCTGACTCGCTCGCCTGCCGCATAGCTGCTCCGTCCGAAGGCGATGTTTGGAGGAAGCCGTCCGAGCTCATAGTTTCCGACCACGACATCGCGCGTCTCCACCGGTCCCAGGTCCGACGTCGCCCGAAGCGTGTAGCGGCCGCCCGCGAAGGATTCTCCGAGGGCGATCTCCCCGGCGATCACGCCATCCCGGGCGGGGACTTCCGCGGTCGCGGCGACACTTCCCTGCGGATCCAAGAGCTCCACGGTGACATTGTGGGCGCTTCGCACCGACTCGAGGGTTCCCGCGAGCTCCCACGCACGAAAGTGGACGCGGTCTCCCGGCCGATAGAGCGGCCGGTCGGTCAGCAGATACATCTGCGCGGGGCGAGACTGTTCCGGTCCAAGCGCCTCGCTCGGCTCTCGCTGCGCGTGTGCCGGGCATACGGCGAGCCAGCCGCCAACGATCGCGGCCCACGCCGCCGCGGTGACCCAGGTGCGTGCACTGGTGCTCATCGGTTCCTCCGGCTCGGTCGCTGGATTTCGATCGGCAGAGGCGCGGCCCAGTTCTTATGCTCCGCGGTGTAGTAGAGATAAGCCGCGGACGGAGCAGCGGTATAGGTGCCGGGCACCGCGGCGAGGAGCTCGATGGGCACCTCACGGCGCGCGTTTGGCGCCATCGCACGCCAGTACAGGGTGACTTCGCGCTCCCGCGTTTCGTAGAAGTCGATGAGGGCCTGCTCCCGGAGCTCATCGAGCTGCCAAGTTTGGCTTTCGAGCCCGCCGGGAATTCCGACCCGCGCCACCACCATCGGAAGCCCGCCCGCGGTTCGGTTTTCGACCACCGCCTGAAGCCGTACCGATGCGCCGACTTGGATCCGCGGTGCCCGCAGACGAGTCTCGATCGCCACTTGGGCGCGCGGATTCGGCGTGGCCGCATGCCTCCGGTACTGAAATCCCAGCGCGTAGGGGAGCTCCACATCGCCGGCTCGGAGTTCGACTACGTTGCCGCCATGCCGAAGCTGCGCGCCGAGGCCCCCGATCGCGATCGCACCGTCGTCGTCCGCGTCCTCGGCCCCGACGGTGGCCACCCGCTCGCCGTTCACCCACGCTTCGATCACCGCCCCGTCAGGAAGCCCTCGGGCATTCTCGGCGTACGTGGTGAGCGCCTTGAGGGCGAGCACCGTGGCCTGCGTTGACGCGAAACCGCCGGAGCCGCTCCGCTGGCTTTCGACGTATTGGATCGCCTTTTCGAGGGGCGCCGCGGGGCGGGCGTCCGCCTTGAGCATCGCGAGCGCGCCGAGCGCGGTCGTCTCGATATCGAGGGCCTGCCCGCCGGAGCGAGTGATCGAATGGTCGGCGTGCCCGATCCGCCCGTCCTGCGCTTGGTGACCGATGAGCTTTTCGAGCGCCGCTCTACCGTCGGGGTCCGCGCCATTCAACGACAGGAGCGCATTCGCGATGAGCGCGAGCACATAGCTGTCGTCGGTCGCGTCGATCCGATTCCGGAGCTGTGTGAGCTCGGTGTCGAGGTCTCGATACCCCGCTTCGACCAGCGCGTAGGTAATGTATGCGTCGGTCACCTCCGGGCTCGCCGCTCCGAACGAGTCGAGGGCGCGGTCGTTGCGATCGTAGCCTCCGTTGCCGTTTCGACGTCCCTGAATCCAGCGTGCGGTTCGGTCGATCATTGCTTGGTCGACCGATCCGTAGACCTCGGCCATGTCCCGAAACTGCATCAGGCCGTAGGCGGTGAGCGCTTCGTGGCCTGGGCTTCCGCCGAACCATTCGTAGCCGCCGGCACTGCTTTCATAGCCGGTGAGCTTGGCATAGCCCGACGCCAGCGTCTCTTCGACCCGCTCCCGAAGCTCGTCGTTCGCGGCATCGTGCTGTCGGAGATAGTTCATCACCATCACGTTCGGGTAGTTGCTGCTCGAGGCCTGCTCGAAGCAGCCACTCGGCTCGCGAATGATCGACTCAGTGCCCTGCATCAGGGTCGCCACCGTCGACGGATAGAGGGTCGCCGTCAGTTCGACCGAAGTCGCATCCGCCGGAACCGCCACCGTGTGCCGGGCCCGCCCCTGAAGTGTTCCTGCCCACGCGCGTTCGGTGGGAAACCCTGGCGCACCGATCGAGATCTCCCGCTCGAGCGCATCTTCAAAGCCGTCGGCGCGAACGCGAATCGCGATCGATCGGTCGGCGGTCGGCGCCGAGCGTTCGACGGTCAGGGGGCGATGGAGGGTCCGCGAACGATTGGGGCCGAGCCACACCCGCTCTTCGAGGGTGCTCCCCGTTCCGAAGGCATCGCCGGTTCGCGTCTGAAGCGTCGCCCACACCGGTTCGGAGCGGTTGTTGCTCAGGGTGATCGGAAGCTCGACTCGATCGCCTTCGGTCACCGCCACCGGGGGCCGGACACGGATGGCGAGGGGAAGGGTCGACACGAGATTCGCCTCGCTGCGGCCGACCGCGGAGTCCGCGACTCCTTCGGCGGTGACCCGAAAGGTCGTCACCGCGTCGGAGAGCTGAAAGCTCACCTTGGCTTCCCCCGACTCGTCGGTGCGGATTGAGGGAGCCCAGAAGACCGTCTCCCGAAAGTCGCGGCGGACGGGCGCCGCCTCGCCGAGTGGACGTGCAAACTCGCGTACCGGCGTCGAGGCGCCATCCTCCATTTCGGTGCGCGCCACTTCGGCGGCGGCCATCTCCATTCCGGGGGCGCTGGGCGCCCCGGCTGAGTCCATTCCTTGTTGAGCTCCGCAGGCGTACGCCAGCGTCGACATGGCGAGTGCCATCGTCCGGTGGTGCGACATCGTGTCCTCCTTCGTCGCGTAGAACGGAAGCTCAACGCCCGCGCGCGGAGTTGCTTACAGTCGCCTGCCTACAGTCGTCGGCGGCGGTTTCGAAGCCCGAACTGTCGAACACCGTTCGAGATTGGGGGACACCAAGTAAGTCAGGTCGCTTACGTTTTGAAAGGAAGGCGGTCTCTGAGCAACCCGTAGCAAGGAGCAGGTGCCTCGAGCTTTTCTCGAGGTTGCGCGCGCGTCCCGGGGGGACGCGAAAGGAGAGAATCGTTATGTCCTACTGGCCACGGCCGCGCTTCGCGGTCCGTTTACGGGTGCCGTGTGTCTTGCTCTTGTGCGGAGCAAGTGCCTGCGCCCAACCTGTCGAATCCGAACCCACCGATGAAGAGCGCGCGGCGCTGGCGAGTTTCGTCGGCTCGCCGTTTACGTTCTTTCGAACGATCGATGGGACCAACAATCACCCGACGAATCCAGCGTACGGCGCTGCGAATACATCGCTCCTTCGTCTTTCTCCGGCAGGTTATGGGGACGGGCGTTCGACACCGGCCGGCGCGTCCCGTCCAAGCGCACGCGCAGTCAGCAACGGGGTGGTCGCTCAGCCTGGGCCCCTTCCTGCCCGGGAAGGGTTTTCCGATTATCTTTGGGCGTGGGGCCAGTTTCTCGACCACGATCTGGACTTGAGCGAAGCCGAGGAACCGCCCGAGCCGTTCGATATCGCGGTCCCCTTGGGCGACCCGTTCTTTGATCCGGGAGCCACGGGCATGGTCACGATTCCGCTCGACCGGACGGTGCACGACACCGACGCGAACGGGGTTCGGCAGCAGCGAAATGAGATCACCGCCTTCATCGACGCATCGAATGTCTACGGATCGAACGCGGCTCGAGCCGATGCGCTTCGGACCCTCGACGGCTCAGGCGAGCTTCGAGTGTCGCCAGGAGATCTCCTGCCTTTCAACACGGAAGGACTTCCCAACGCCACGTCCGACGGTGGGGATCCGGCGGACTTCTTTCTAGCCGGCGATGTGAGGGCGAACGAAGTAGTCTCGCTCGCGATTCTGCACACGCTCTTTGTTCGAGAGCACAACCGCCTGGCCCGGTTGATTGCCGCGGAGATTCCCGAAGCAGGCGGTGACTTCATCTACGAGTACGCACGAATGATCGTCGGCGCGGAGATGCAGGCGATCACGTACCGGGAGTTCCTTCCCGTGCTCCTCGGCGCAACGCTTCCTCCTTACGCGGGGTACGACGACCGAATCGACCCAGGAATCGCCAATGAGTTTTCGACGGCGGCTTACCGACTGGGCCACAGCATGCTGTCGCCGGAGCTCCCGCGGCTCGATTCGATGGGCAACGCGATTTCGGCGGGTCCTCTTTCGCTTCGCAACGCGTTCTTTGCCCCCGATGTGTTGGTGCAGGATGGGCTTGAGCCGATGCTTCGAGGATTGGCGAGCCAGCGCGCGCAGAACATCGATCCTTTCATTGTCGACGGCCTGCGGAACTTTCTTTTTGGTCCGCCGGGAGCGGGTGGGTTTGACCTCGCGTCGCTCAACATTCAACGCGGCCGGGACCATGGCCTTGCGAGTTACAACGCCACCCGGCAGGCGCTTGGCTTGCCCGGGGTCACGGACTTCAATGACATCTCGTCGGATCCACTCGTTCGTTCTCGGCTCTCCGCGACCTATGCCGGGGTGGACGAGATCGATCTGTGGGTTGGTGGACTGTCGGAAGACCATCTCCCAGGGGCCGTAGTCGGCGAGACGTTTCATGGGATCCTCACCGACCAGTTTGTTCGGCTGCGTGCAGGCGACAGCTTCTGGTATGAGTGGACCCTGCCGCGTCCTCTCATCGAATACATCGAAAGTCGCACTCTCGCGACGATCATTCGGGACAATACCGACGTGGGGAGCGAGCTCTCGGAGGATCTCTTCACGGCGCCGGCGGACTGCATCGACAATACGTTCCTGGCAGCGGGGCTTCCGATCGCAATTCCGGACAATGGGCCCGCGGTGGAATCCGAAATCTCCGTCATGGGCGCGGGCGTCGTCGGTTCACTCGTGATTTCGTTGGACATCCAGCACACCTATCGCGGGGATCTCGTCGTGTCGCTCGTTGCCCCAAGCGGAAGCGAGGTGGTGCTTTCGGACCGCGAAGGCGGCAGCGCAGAAGACCTCGTCTTGCGCGACGTGGCTCTCTCCGAGTTCGATGGTTCGGTCGCGGAGGGCACCTGGATCCTCCGGGTCGCCGATCGAGCGGGGGCCGATGTGGGAACGATCGACTCGTGGTCGCTTCGCATTGTGGCCGCGTGCGGCGTCTGTGAGTTTGGCGCCGAGTTCACGACCGCGACGCCCATCCCGGACAATGACGCCACCGGCATTGCGGTCCCGCTGGCGATCGGCGCGGGAACGGTCCGCGGGGTTGAAGTCTCCCTTGCGATTGGCCACTCCTGGCGTGGCGATCTTCAGGTGGAGCTCGAGTCGCCCTCCGGCACGGTGTGGGCCCTGCACGATCGAGCGGGCGGCTCCGCGGACGATCTTCGCCTGATGAACGTTCCGTCGACAACCTTCGACGGGGAGTCGGCGGCGGGCGACTGGGTCCTTCGAGTTTCGGACAACGCACCCGCGGATACTGGCGTCCTCGAGTCGTGGAGTCTCCGCGTCGATACCTGCGCATAGTCGAGCTACGAGGAGGCTTGAGACCTTCGGATTCAAGCCTCCTTTGGTCCTGGCTCGGCCAGTTCGACATCCACCTCGACGTTTGACGAAGATTTGTTTACGAAAGAAGGGCACCGGTTCGGTTGAGCATTCCTCGATGACGGCGCCCACTTCGGAGAACAGTCGGTTAAGGACACGGTCGCTGTACCTCCAGCCCTTGGGGATGCAGCTGTTGAGCCTCACGATTCTCGGAGGGGTCGTGCCGGTCGCGGCGGTATCGCTCCCGATCGGGGTGGCGATGCTTCCCGCGCTGGTCCCAGCCGCCTTCGGGATTGAACCGCCGATGATCCTCGTCGGAGCGCTGATGGTGTTCCTCTGGTTTGCCACCACTGCGATCGTGGGGCTCGCCAGTCTCTGGCTGATCGAGTGGCTCCTCTCCGCGCGCGCCAATCAAGGAAGCATCACGATCGGCGGGGATGGCCTTCGTTGGCGGAAGGTCGGACTCGAGCGTTTTCGAGCGTGGTCCGAGATCGAGAGCGTCGCGTTGGGCCGCGAGCGAGATGTCGTCCTTACGTTGACCAACGGGTCGAAGAAGCGGTTCTGGATCGGCGGAGCGAAGGCGTTCGTGCGAGAGGCCGAAGAAGCGAGGGAGGGCTACCTCGAGGAGGTCTCAGTACCCACGCTCCCCGATTTTGAGTGCAGCGACTTCGACACCTTCCGCGAGCGGGCGCTCACTCTTGGCTCGAAGAACCAATACCGAACCAACGCCATCTCAACGGAACACCTCGTGCGCGTGGCGGTCGATCCCCGTGCGGACCGAACGCAGCGGGTGGGCTCGGCCCTCGCGCTTGCCAACGCATCCGCCCGTTTCAAAGCCAAAGTGCGGGTGGCGATCGGAGAGACCGCGGATCCGCGTCTCGCGCAGGCTCTCACCGAGGCGGTCGAAGGAACGCTTACGCGAAGGAGCGCCAAGCGAGCGCTCGGCTCCATGGGATGAGAGCGACCGGCTCGGGTCGGCCTCACAGAAAGATCAGGCTCGCTCGAGGAGCCGCGCGTTTCCGGGCCGTTCAGTCCCCCGGTCTCCGAGACTCTTCGGCGGCCTCCAACCATCGCCACGCAAGATCGTGGAGTGCCTGCGCGTGGCCTTCGTCGATGTCCGCGTCGCGCACGATCCTTAGCCTCCGGCGATAGCTGTCCCGGTCCCCGGATCGATGCCCAAGCTCCGGCGGCGGAGGTCCACGTCGTTCCGGGGCATGCGCATCGCGGAGGGACCGGCACTGCCAGCAAGCGCCGCGTTTACTGACCAGGGTGCACAAGCCATCGAAGCTCTCTTTCATGTGGGTTCGAGCAGCGGCCAAACGGTGACGGAGGACGGAGCGACTTACGCCGAGAACTTTGGCCGCTTCGTGAGTGGAGTACCCGCCGACGTCGCGCAGGATGACCGCGCCGAGCTGGTCCGGAGGCAGGCTTCGAGCGACGCATACGAAGCAGAACGCGATGTGTTCGTTCACGTCGAAGGAGTGACCGGGGCCCTGAGCCACCGTTTCGAGTTGTTGGGCCTTTGCCGGATCGGTACGACAAGCGACCTCGGCAGCCAACTGGGCGTGCACGCGCCATCGCTTCTTCTTGCGCAAATGATCGAGGGCGCGCCGAGCCCCGATGGCGCACAACCAAGTGCTGAACTCTGACTCGCCCCGAAACGAAGTGATGCGATCGAACGCTTGAAGCAACGAGTCTTGCGTGAGGTCGTCGACGTCATCCGGATGCGCCACCAAACGCCGGATCACCGCCCGGAGTTTGGGAATGTGTGGACGGGCGAGTTGCTCAAAGCGCTCACGCGGCCCCCGAACCGCTGGGGTCGTGGGGTCAGGGTTGCGTTCGGACGGCGTTTCCACCGAACCGAACGTGGCTCCCGCGGCCGCCGTTTGCCG
>JBCCZL010000312.1:0-11281 GCA_039187775.1 Myxococcota bacterium | reverse complement strand
TCGTCCCCATTTGTTGTCGGTTACCCCGTCCCCGGGGGGATTTGGCGGAACTCGATGCGTCGGTTCATTGCTCGGGATTCTTCGTCGCGGTTGGGGACTCGGGGCTGGCTCGCACCGTACCCACGGATCTGAAGACGGCGTGCGGGAATGCCTTGCCGGACCAGCCAGTCGCGCACCGCTCGGGCGCGCTGCTCGGACAGCTGCTGGTTGTACTCGGGCGACCCGGTATTGTCGGTGTGCCCGCCGACCTCGACCCGAGCATTGGGATTGTCTTGGAGCAGCTGAACTCCGCGGCGGAGGACGTGCTCTGAGACCGGAAGAATCTCTGCGGAGTCATATTCGAACTCGATCCCCTCGAGCACCAGCGCCGGCGGAAGCGGGATGCAGCCTCTCGAGTCGACCTCCGTGTTGGGCGGCGTGCCCGGGCACGCATCCATGCGGTCGAATACGCCATCGCCATCACCATCGACCGGAGGGTCCCGCAGAGGGTCGAACTCGATCGACACTTGAATCCCCCCGGCGATCACCGGCGCAATGTCGTTGGCGACCGCGACGCCTCCCCGAAGGAACGGCCCGATCGAAACCGGATTGGCGATCGAAAACTCATAACCCACGCTCACATCGGTGAGGAGGACCGGGCCCTCCGGCAAGATCGCGAGCCCAACCTGGGGTGACAGCCACAGGTTTCCGGCGATCGACCCGCCCTCATTGAGAAAGCCGCTCTCATCATCGATAAACCGAAAGCGGGGACCCACCGTAGAATAGAAAACCCCCTCGTTCGCGCTCTCGCCATTGATGGTGTCGCCCGCCCCAAGGACAACGCCGCCCCCAACCCGAAGCTCGAGAACCAGCGGTTGAGCAAACTGCCAGTCGAACGAGACTTCGCCCGCCAGGGGAAATGGTCCCAAGGCGGACCCATGAAGATTGTATCGGCCGCTCTCCGCCCGAGCGGAACTCGCGGCCAGCACGCCAACAAGACACACAAGCGCCGGCGCCCAGCGGGCCGCGATGCTCAACAGATTCATGAAGACTCCCGAGTGGTGCGATTCAAACCAACCGTGCGGTTGCGCCCCGAGGACGCACCTTGGGTCACCTCGTCGCAGGAATTCGAAACCGACTCGCTCCACGAGGCAGACCGCTCCGCCCCTCGAAAGCTCATCTCAAACTCCTCGAAGCCGCTCGGTGGAAGCGACGGGGTGAGCTCGTGCGTCCGCGAGGCGAAGAAATGCCGGGAGTGCTTGACGAGGATAGCGGTCGATCGCGGACTATTGGCGTCGAGGCCTTTGCCCTTGACGGCTGAGGGCTCCGCCCGCGGAACCCCGGGGAGTGTTGAAATGAGCGCTACGCCCAGGGACGCTTCTGGCGCCAGCGGGTCAGGTCCTGCGGGGCCATCGGCTTCGCGTGCCGAAACCCCTGGACGACGCGACAGCCGAGGCTATGAAGAAACTCCTCTTCTGCCTCGCTTTCGATTCCCTCGGCAACAATGTCGAGCCGAAGACTCTGACCGAGCGCGCAGATCGCACTCGTGATGGCCACGTTCTCAGAGTCGATCGGAAGTCCGCGCACAAACTCTCGGTCGATCTTGAGCGTGTCCATGGGGAAGCGGCGCACGTACGAGAGCGATGCATAACCGGTCCCGAAATCGTCCACCGCGACTCGGACTCCGGTCTGATGAAGCGACTCCAAAACCCTTCGGGTGGCGACCGGATTGTCGACCATCGACCCTTCGGTGAGCTCCAGTTCGAGGAGCGCCGCGGGTAGACCGCTCTCGGCCAACGCCTCTCCCACCAGAGCTTCGAACTCCGGGTTTCGGAGTTGGACCGGCGACACATTGACTCCGACCCGGAGCGGATGACCTTCCGACGCCCACCGCGCCGCCTGAACGCAGGCTTGGGAGAGTACCCAGCGGCCCACCCGGTCAATATCGCCCCCGGCCTCCAGCACCGGCACAAACTCGGCGGGCGAGACCTCTCCCAGCTTCCCGTTTCGTCACCGAAGAAGCGCCTCCGCCCCCACCACGGTTCCATCCTGAATGTCGAGCTGTGGCTGGTAATGAAGCTCGAACTCGTTACGGTCGAATGCTTCAACGAGCGCACGTTCGATCGCCACCCGCCGGCTTGCCGCCTCGTTCATCGACCCCGAGTAGAACCCAAACAGGCTACCGCCACCCATCCGCGCCGCGTTCAGGGCAGCATCCGCGTAGCGCATCACCTCATCGACCTCGACCGAGTCGTCCCCGAGGATACTGATGCCAACGCTCGCGACGAGCGGTTCGCCTTCCCGACCCTGAAACGGGCGCCGGAGGCTCGTAACGATCCGATCCGCAACGTGCACCGCAAAGGGCCCCGCTTCCGCACGCTCGAGGAGGATCAGAAACCGAAGCGGGCCCACCAACGCCACGGTGTCGATCCGACGAACGCAGCGGCGAAGTCGCGCCAGGACATCACCCTCGAGGGCGGTGGCCCGAGGCGGCGCGCCTTCCAGCTCTCCCTCGCGGTGAAGCTGAACCGAGAGAAGCGCAACGCCGCGGGTCTTTCGCTGCGTAAGCGACGCAAGCTCGAGGCGCTCATAGAGCACTTCAAGCCCGTCTTCCGAGGCGTTCACCCCTCGGATCCTAGTGGCTGGGCGAACAAAATATCAGGCCCGATCGTGGGCCAACTCCACCTTCCTGGCGTCACCGGCCGAACAAACCCCCATGGCCTCAGAGGTCGACCAGCGTCACATCGTCCGAGGCGACCTCCGCGCCGAGGAATCGACTCGCAACCTCGGCGAACCTCCCCGGAAGGTCGGTCACGAGAAGCGTCAAGCGACCGTTCGACCCATGCGAGTGGTCCGCTCGAAGCTCCCGTTCGTCCATCAGTCGCACCAGTTCTTCGGCGGTCGCCTCCGCGCTGTCGACCACGGGGACCGTCTCGCCCTGAAATCCCTCGAGCACCTCTTCGACGGTCCCTCGGAGCAAGGGGTAGTGGGTGCAACCAAGAATCAGCGCATCGATTTCGCGCGCCGCCAGCGGTGCCAGGTAGCGCTCGCAGCAGAGACGCGGGACCTCGCCGGTGAGCCAGCCATCCTCGACCAGCGGAACGAGCAGCGGCGCCGCCTGCCCGAACACCTCAGCCCGCGTGTCTTCCGCCGCCACCGCCCGCGTATATGCCCCCGATCCGACGGTGCCCGCCGTCGCGATGACCCCCAGCCGACCCCGTCGGCTCGCCGCAACGCCCGCCCGTGCGCCAGGACCGATCACCCCGAGCACTGGAATATCAAGCTCGACCCGCAGCATGTCCAACGCCACCGCGCTCACCGTGTTGCACGCGACGACGAGAAGCTTGATGTCGTGCGCGACCAGCTTGCGCGCGCAGCTCCGCGCGTAGCGGATCACCGTGGCGCGGCTCCGCGTGCCATACGGGACGCGAGCGGTGTCGCCGAGATACACCACCGCTTCCTCGGGCAGCCGCCGCCGTACCGCCGCTGCGACGGTAAGGCCGCCGAGCCCGGAGTCGAACACGCCGATCGGTCGGGTCACTGGATTCGAAGCTCGGATGCGAGGTTTTCGTACATGCAGAACCCACCGGCACAGCGGTTCAGCCACCTTCGCTCGTCTTCACCGAAATCGAGATTGCACTCTTGGTCGTTGACGCACTCCTTCGTGCACAGATCAAGGGCGCCGCCCTGAAAGTCAAAGGGCCGACAGGAGAGGCCCGTCTGGCACGGATAGGCGCCGCCCGGCTCGCGGGTGCAGCCGGGGAACGAGAGCGCATGGCGCACCACGCAAAGGCCGCTGCCGTCGTCGCTGGGGGCGGTGCGATCGCACTCCATCCGCGAGAAGATCCACTCGAGCGAGCCCTGGGTGATCAGGTTCCCGCAGCCGCTCGCAAGGCGCGATGCTTCATCGCACGTGAGCGTGCACATTCGCTCCTGCGCGGATCCCGGGTCGAGGCAGCGACCCACGAGGCAGTTCGTATCGTCCTGGCAGGTAAGGCCGTAACTTCCGATATCGCACAGCGGTCCGGAGACTCCGTTGAGGAGTGGCGCGACGCGCTGAAGGGTCGTCGAACACGCAAACCCTAACGGGCAGGAGGGATCGGCAATGCTGCACGCCGGTCGGCAGACCCGGGTTTCTGATGGATCGAGCTCCGAGGTCTTGTACCCCGAGGGACACCCCTCCGCCGGCGTACTCACCGGGAGGCAGTACAGCTGGTCGAACGCAAAGACACTCGCCGGCGAGCCATCTTCGAACAGCTGGGTAAGACACCGCTCGTTCGACGCACAGTCGGAGTGGACCTCGCACGTTTCGACGGGATAACAAACGCCCTCGCCTCGCTCGACGGTCGTGCGAATGCAATTGAACTCCGGCCCGCAGTCGGTGGTCGAGCCATCGTCCTGAATGCGGCACGCTTGAAGACACTGCGGCCGATCGCCTCCCGTACACACTCCATCACACGGCGCCTCCCCGCACAGCGGCGCACAAAAGTCGGGCGTCACGGGGAAGCTCTTGATGCACCCCCAGCCCGGACCGCAGTCCGAATCGGTGCCGCACTCGAAGAGCTGGCTGTCGAGGAAGTCCTCGTCAACGCGGCAGCCGGCGAGACCGAACACCGTCACGATCACCAAGATCCATCGACTCAGAAGACGGATCAAAACGCCCTCCGATAACTCATCACCGCGCCATCCGGCGATGCACTCACCGCGACATCCGTCTCGCCTGGCCCCCAGTCCGACAACAGGAGCCCAAGCCCCAACGCGATCCCGCCCGCCACCGCGAGACTGAAGCCGACGTTTGCGGCGATCGCCTCTCGGCGGCGCGCATCCACATGTCCGATCGCTTGGTCTCGGGTGAGCTCGGGATCGGGATCCTTTTGCGAGGCTACGCCGAAGCCGATGCCCGCCGCCAGGCCGATGCCCGCCGCCACCGCGCCCACGTACACCAACGAGGAAAGGGAACCGCCCTCGGGCGCTTGGGGCGCTTCCAGAATCGCCTCCACCTGGAGCGTGGTCCCCGCGGCGACGGTCACCGTCCGATTCCAGTCGTAATACCCAGCGGCGCTCACCACCACTTCCCGCCGACCGGGACTGATCTCGCGGAGCTGCACTGGCTCGCCGCGATAGACGCCAACTAGGGTCCCATCGATCAACACCTCCGCACCGTCGATGTTGCTGACGATCAGCAGGGTCGCCGGCTGCTGCGCCCGCGCGTAGAGCTCGGGAACCGCACTCTGAATCGCATCAGCGAGCGCCCCGACATCGCCCTCGACCTCTCGAAAGGAGCGAGCCGCGACCTGACCGCTTCGAATGTCGATTCGGTTGAGGTTGAACACCCAGCTCGCGCCTCGCCGGCCGACCGTCCCGGCCACCAGTTCGTCGACTCCGAGTTCGACTCCGATGCGTCCGAGGCACGCGGTCGAGCTCACGCATTCGATCGACCGCGCCTCTCCCTGATTCAGGAGTGCCTGAAACTCCTCCTTGCCGACGATCGAGACGCCCCCCCGCCGCGCGACCGCTGCGATCGCCACTTCGGTCAGCGCGTCCGCCGTCAAGTGATCGACGTTCCCCACCGCAAGCACCAGAACCGCAACGCGCACCTGCTGGGCCGAATCCTCGCGAGGGGCTTCCAGCGCTTCGGCTGCTTCAGATTCTTCGGATTCTCCCTCGAGCGCTTCGGTCGAGGCATCCGATGACTCGGATGCTGACTCCTCGGATCCCCCCGGCGAAGACTCCCCTCTCGCCTCCTCCAGCGACGCGTCGTGCTCCTGCGCCTGCACGGCGAGTGGATGGCCGGCGGCGATCAGGAACGCAAACGTGAGCCCCGGCACCGACTTCGAAAGGGCGCGCCTTCCCGGTACCGGACCCCGCCGCGACCGTCGCTCCGCGTCGTTTGGACCCATCGTTGCAGGATCATACGCCGGCGGAAGGCCCCCGGCCAGAACGCTCGAGTGCCGCTTCGTCGCCGGGCGGCGCCCGCTCTGCTATGGTGATCGTTGGTTTTCCCGGTGCACAACGTCCGTAGAGTACTCGTCGTCGGCCAAGACGGGCAGGTCTCCCAGCGAGTCACCGAACTCCTCTCCGGTTTCGGCGTCGAGGCACTCCGTGCAAGCTCCGATGCCGACGCCGAGGCCTTGATCGCCACCGCGCCGGTGTCGCTGGTCCTGTTCGACTACGACCGGGACACCGGGCTAGGGAGCCTCCACCGGCTCAAGGCCCACACCGCGCTCACCGACGTGCCCGTCGTGGTCCTCCTCTCGAGTCGGACCGAAAATACGATCAACCGAGCCCTCGAGGCCGGAGCCGATGATTTTCTCGGAAAGCCCCTGCGCGAAACCGAGTTCCGCGTCCGCGTGCTTGCCTACCTCCACCTTCGGGAGTCGGTCGAGGCGTTGGCGCAAAAGGAACACGACGCCCAGGTCATGCTCGAAGTCACCCGAGCGCTCTCCTCATCGCTCGACTTCCGCGAAATCCTCTTTACCGTCGTCCGCCGAATCGCCGACGTCGTCAATGTATCGCGCGTGTCGATCGTGCTCGCCCCCGAGCCCGAGCAAGGCGACGTCGGCTACGTAGTTGTAGCGTCCGACGACGAAGAACTCTCGAACCTCCGGATCGATCTCTCGAAGTACCCCGAGATCCAGCAGGTCCTTCGCACCCGGGAGCGGCTCACGATCACCGATGTGGCAACCCATCCGCTCCTCGACGCGGTTCGCGCAGACGTGAAGCGAAGCCAGATTGAGTCGATGACCCTGCTTCCCATCGTCTGGCAGGACCAGGCCCTCGGCGTGCTCTTCCTTCGGGGTCAGTCGCGCGGTGGCTTATCCGAGCGGGAGACCGGCTTCTGCCATATCGTGGCCAACGCCACCGCCGTCGCCCTCCGGAACGCCAAGGTGATGCAGTCCCTCCGGGACCACACGCAGCAGATCACGTTTGCCCGCTTCGAAGCAGAACGACGCCTTCGTTCTCTCAAGCGCTATGCCGACCTCTTCGATTCGCTCTCCGACGGCATCGCGGTCATGGACGCGGACGGTTACCTCCTCTTCGCCAATCCGCGAGCGTTTGCAATCCTTGGCCACGACGAAGAGTCGGTCAGCGGAAAGAAAGTGCGCCAGCTGATCCACGAAGACGACCAGGCCCGGGCGCGGGCGCTCTGGGACGGCTTCCCCGAAGGCCGGTTCCCCAAGGACGTGGACCTCCGCCTAATCCACCGCGATGGCCGGGTTCGCATCGCGAATGTATCAACCGCCTCCCTGATGCACAGCGAAGGCGCGGTTCTCATCAGCTTTCGCGACGTCACTGAAAACCGTCGAATCGAAAAGGAGCTCGTTCGCACCAAGGAGTTCCTCGAGTCCCTGATCGAGGCGAGCATCGATGGAATTGTTGCCGCGGACATGAAGGGCAACATCATGCTCTTCAACGGCGGGGCTGAGCGCATCTACGGGTATCAAGCCGAAGAAGTCCTCGGCAAAGTCAATGTTCGAAGTCTCTATCCAGAGGGCATCGCCGAGAACGTGATGGCGATGATCCGGTCACCTCAGCACGGCGGACGAAACCTCCTCGAGAGCACCCGCCTCGACGCCCTCACCAAGGAGGGCGAGCGGGTGCCCATCTCCCTGAGCGCGGCGCTGATTCTCCAAGAGGGAACGCCGGTGGCGTCCTTCGGCATCTTCATCGACCTCCGAGAGAAAATCCGCGTCGAGGAACGACTCGCTCAGGCCCAGCAGAAGCTGGCGGTCACCGAAAAACAGGCGCTCATCGCCGAACTCGCGGGTACGGCCGCCCACGAGCTCAACCAGCCCTTGACCAGCGTGATGGGCTACGCGGAGCTCCTCAAGCGCAAGCTCAGCGACAACACCGCCGAGCATCACGCCGCCGACATCATCGTGCGCGAGTCGGAACGGATGGCCGAAATCGTGCGCAAGATCGGCAAGATCACCAAGTACGAAACCAAGAGCTACGTAGGGCAGACGCGGATTCTCGATCTCGATAAGGCCACCGCGAACGAAGACTCGAAGCCCCCGCTGGGAAAGTCGTGAGCACGAAGCGGAAAGACAGCGAGCCGGCCTTCGATGACCTGGACGAGGGGAACCGGCCCGAGCGACCCTGGTCGGATGTCCACGACTTGAAGGAAACCGAGCGGTCTTCGGGTGAGCTTCGAAAGCTCGTCCAGCCGTCTTCCGATCTGGTGCTCGACGCGCTGCTCCGCTTGTCTCGCGCGGGCCAGCTCGAACTCGGGGAGGAGTCGCTCGCGCGTCGCTATCTCGAAGTCTTGGGCGAGCTCTTTCCAGAACGCCGCTTGCTGATTCGGCTTCGTGGTTCGGGATCCGGGCCGACGTCCTTCGTGCTCCTCCAGGGCGCCAATGAGCCCCTCGCAACCCGACTCGACGCAGTGGAGCTTTCCGAGGAGGCGATCGCCCGCCACCAGCTTCCGCCACAAAACGGTTGGGCCGAAGGCGTCCATACCGTGCCGGACTACCGCCCCTACTTCGAGCCGACAGCGGTGGGCTTCGATGTGCCGCTCCTCCACGATCGGGTCCTCCTCGGGATCCTGGTGGTGGAATACGAAGTGGGTCGGGCTGAACCGGAGGGCGACCGGTCATTGATTCTTCAGCTCGCCCTTCACCTCGGGGCCGCGATTCGCAATGCCCGGCTCCTTCGCCAGTCCCATTCGCTCCGCGGTTATCTCGAAAAACTTCTGGATCACGCGAGCGCCCCAATCGTGGTCATCGGCCAGAACCGGCAGCTTCGATCCGTAAACCAGGCATTTCTGGCACTTACGGGCCGGCCGCGGGACGAGCTCGAAGGCCGAGACTTCGTCGCGCTTCTTCCGGAGGAGGAACGACGGCGGCTCCTTCCGGTGTTTGTCAACGCGGTTCGCGGCCGAGCCACCACCAACTTCGAGCTGCGGATTCCCCGCCAGGACGGGAGCCTGGCTCGGCTGGTATTCAACATCGCGTCGGTCTTGTCCGCCGATCGGGAAGTCGAAGCGGTGATCGCGATCGGCCGGGATCTCACCGAGATCCGAGAGCTTCAGGATCAGGTCATCCAGGCAGAGAAGCTTGCGACGCTCGGACAGCTCGCGGCCGGGGTGGTGCACGAACTCAATAACCCGCTCACCAGTATTTCCGTCTACAGCGAATACCTTCTGAAGAAGCATCAGGCCCAGGGCGGGGATCCGAGCGACGCGGAGAAACTCCGCCGAGTGGTGGACAGCGCGGCGCGCATCCTTCGGTTCAGCCGAGACCTTGTCGCGTACGCGCGGCCGAGCGGCGAAGAGCCGGAGCGAGTGTCGATTCACGCGGTGCTGGACCAGTCCGTGGTGTTCTGTGAGCACGTGCTCCATCGCGCGAACTCGGTGATCCTCAAGCGCTACGGCGAAGGCATACCGTCCATCGTTGCCATCAAATCCCAGCTTCACCAAGTGTTCATCAATCTGATCACCAACGCATGCCACGCAGTGGGCGGCAAAGGGGTGCTGACGATCGAAACCCGCGTCGCCAACGGGTACGTGGTGATTCATGTCGACGACAATGGCCCGGGCGTCCCTCCCGAGTTCCAAGAGCGCATCTTTGAGCCGTTTTTCAGCACCAAGCTCGAAGGGAAAGGCACCGGACTTGGCCTTTCGATCGTCCGGAACATTGTGAGCCACCACCAGGGCAAGATCCACGTCGAGCCTGCGCCGGGAGGCGGCACCCGTTTCGTGGTCCGCCTTCCCCTTCCGTAGATCGCCGAGAGATCCGGCGCTACCGCTTCATCGGTTGCCGATCTGAATCTCGATGCCGTTGCCTCGGACTTCGACACGGTAAGCGGGCCGCCGATCCTGGGCGAAGCGAATCGTGAGCTCGGCGTGATCGCCCCGATTGAGAATCCGGGACTCCTCAACCAGCGAATGACTCCGTGCGATCGGGCCTGCCGGGTCGAGGGATAGCGTTCCCACCACCGTGACGCGGAATCCGTCGTCGAGCGGCTGGCCGTCGAGGCCGGTTACCGGACCGCTCATCCGAAGACGAAACGTCTCTCCGTTCTCGACGCTCGGCGAACCGAAGCTTGTGGCATCGATGGGCGCCGCCGGGAGCTCGGGGACCGCGACCGGCTCAGGCGAGGGAACCGGCGCCGCTTCTTCGCGAGTCGACACTGCGTAGGGCGATCCCTCAGGGAGAGTTTGCGGCGCCTGCGGTCGTGCGCCCGCAGAGAGCGACGGGATCGAGTCCCCGGACGGAGGCGGAGCGAGCTCGATCGAGTCGGTGGCCGAGAGCCCGAGTTCCGGATCCGTTTCGATTTCTCCGGGCAGCGGAAGCCGTTCTTCGATCGACGCCACCTCGGGCTCCTGGAACGCAAACGCCATCAGTCCGAGCGCCACTACGAGGAGGACTCCGGCGAGCACCCAGCGACCGATCTTCTTTCGCTTGGCTTTCTTGGGCTCGGCCTTTCGACGTCGACGGGCCCGCGGAGCAACGTTCGAGTCTTTGGGCGGCGGCGCGGTCTTCCGCCGAGAGCGCCGTCCCACGCGGGCGAGGAGCCGACCGCGGAGACCGCTGGTCTTGTCCCGAAGAAGCGCCAGCACGCGCCCGAGCCCTGTGCCGACCGTCGGGCCGAGGCGCTTCTGAAGGGTCGCCGAGAGCCTCTTCCCGTAGGAAATGGCCATCGCAAGAAGCGGGGCAAGGTACTGACGAGCTTTGTCGAGACCGTCGATGCCCTTCAGACTCGTCTGAAGCTTCTGAAAGCGCGCCTTGAGCGCCGTGCCTGCCGACGCGCCCTCGCTCCTCTTCGCGGATCGTTGCGCGGTCCGATCGCAACCCTTGTCGCGGGCGCTGGTCGTCGACGCCGGCTCGGGTTCGGTGGCCTGGGTTTCGACGCCGGAGCGTTCCGCCTTCGTTTCATTTGGGGTGCCCTTGGCAGCGCGAGGCTCCATGGTCTTTGCCGAGGCCACGACCGAAGGTTCGCCCACCCGCGGCTTCTTGGAACTGGGCTCGAGGACACAGTCATCGCTGGCACAGTCATCGCTGGCATAGTCATCGCTGGCATAGTCATCGCTGGCATAGTCATCGCTGGCATAGTCATCGCTGGCATAGTCATCGCTGGCAAAGCGAAACTCGGCGCGCGCTTCCACTACCCGAGACGCCGGCGCGCTGCTCTCTTCAGAAGCAAGCGCCGACTCCGTTCGGCTCTCCCGGGGCTCGGCCGGCGCCTGCGGTTCCATCTTCGCGCTCGTTGCCCGAGCACTCTTTTTCGCAGCGACCGGGGGGGGCGCGCTCTTCGCAGTAGCCACTTCGGTGGGCTCTTCTCTGGGATCAAGGCCTTCGGC
>JBCCZL010000311.1:0-11308 GCA_039187775.1 Myxococcota bacterium | reverse complement strand
GTTTATCGGTAGTAGCCATCTCGGCGCGTGATTACTCCAGCCCCAAGGATTTCCGCAAGGTGGGGCCCGATCGGGGAGCATGGAGGAGTTTGGCCGATTCGCGAATGGGGATCCGACGAAACGCTTTTATTTCAGCGTGTTGAGCGGTCGTTCCCGCGCGGAGCGGTGCGGCGGACGGGGTTGGATCCGTCGCGAGGGCGATCCATGTCACGCGGGTGAAGGACTAATTCCCGCTGTCGGGAGGCAACCCATACGGAGGCTGGATGGCGACGTCTTCCGCGGCATCCACGACCGCGTCGACCATCGCGTCCACCATGGCATCCCTTGTCGCATCCACCATGGCATCTTCCGACGCGTCGCCAGCGGCATCCGCCACCGGTCCATCCGGCGTCGCATCGGCGGGGCTTGCGTCCTCGGGCGAATCGTCTCCACCGCACCCCGTGAGCGGCGAGAGTGCGAGCGCCGCACCCAACGCAAGGGCCCGCCCTCGGCTCGTCGAGCGTTGAAGGATCGGCCTGCAGAACGGGCAGGGTTGCTGCGGTCGAATGTGGCGGTGGCAGCCCTCACAGATCGTAAAACGTGTCATCGATTCTCCCCAGGTGTCTCTAGCGTACCATCGATGGTCTCGATGCGACGTCTTCGTCCGGGGACTCGCCAGCTATCGGAGCTGACTTTGAATGGCGTTCAATCTCGCCCGGACCGCAAGATCGTCGGGTGCGACCGCCGCCGCCTGCTTCGCGGCCTCGGCGGCCCTTCGGATGTCTCGGGCCCGCTCCCATACGTCGGCGAGGCGGAGATACACGTTCCGAAGGACTGCGGGGTCGTCCGTGAGAGTCGTACTGCGCTGAAGTGCCTCTGCCGCACCTCGCCAGTCCGATGCCGATTCGCAGACCCGAAACAGTTTCTGTAGGTGTTCGAGCGATGGTTGGACGGTTTGGAGCTTCTTGAGCGCACGTTTTGCGCCATCGAGGTCTTTCGAGCGCCAGCATGTCTCGGCCAGGGCGAGAAGGAGCCGCGCCATCTCCTCTTTGTCTCCCCCTTGGGCGATTCGCTTTTGAATGAGGTCGCCAATCGTTCGGCTTCGTGCCGCATCGGGTTCGAGCTTCGCCAGCTGCTGCACGATATCCCCGTAGGAAATGTCGGCCCGAGCCGCCTCGACGAGGGCTGCAGTCGCGCGCCGAAGATCTCCAACGTCCTGTCGGTAGATCGTTGCCGCGCGAGACAATAGCTCCGCTTTCCACCGCGGCGAGACCGCGTGTCGCGCTGCCTCGCGGAACGCGTCCGCCGCCTTGGGCGATGCGCCGCTCGCCACCCGGAGCTTGGCGATCGCTTCAAGCGCAAGCGGATAGTCCTTGGCTTTCGCGGCGAGGCGGGCGAGGCGGCTAACCGCGATCCCCGGCGAGCGCGTCTCTTGCACGATTTCGGCCGCCCGGAGCTCGGCGGCAATGCGCTCCATCGGGTCTTCGCTCTGGTCTGCGATCTCGACCAGCACCCGCGCGAGAAGCTTTGCGTCGTCCGCGTGCCGAGCGCTCGCTTCGACTCGCCGAAGAAGCCACGGGTCGCCTTCGCAGTAGTCAAACGCCGCGCGGAGAATGCTGTCTTCATCGCCAAGCTCGGGCTGTCCTTCGAGGAGCGTGAGGGCGAGTCGAATGTGGGCGCCCGCGTCGCGGGCTCCGGTCGTCGCACCGAGTCGTCGCTCGACGTGAAACACCTCGGCGGGCGAACCCACCGTCATCATCAGGCGCTCGAGGCGTCGAAGGCTTGCGAGGTGACCAGGGAAAAGCTCGAGGAGCGCCTCGAGATGTGTGGCGGCGCGCTCCGGCTCGTGGCGGAGTTCGAAGGTGGCGAGTCGCTCGAGGGCGAGGGCTCGGGACGTGTCGTCGCCCGCCCGCTCGAGGGCTGCCTGGAGCCGAGTTCGCGAGTGGTCGAGTTCGTTGGCTTTCGGCTCGAGCCGATCGAGGAGATAGTCTGCGAATGGATCGTCTTCGTGTCGAAGCACCGCGCGGCACGCCGACGCCGCGCCGGCCGCATCGCCGGCCGCTTCGAGGAGGGTCGCCTGCTGAAGCCGAAGGAGTCGTGTCCACTCCGCCGGCGCACCCGCGGTTTGGTCTTCCAAGAGCTCCGCCATTGCGTGGGCCGAGAGCCGACCCGCGCCGGCCCGGAGCAACAGATCGCTGAGGCCGGGATCTTCGGGGGTGGCCTCGTGGGCTCGCTCGAGGAGCTCGAGGTCCGGAGGCTCGCTGAGGAGCGCGGCCTTCACCAGGCGTTCGGAAATCGCGGTGGCCGAGTTTGCGGCCTCGGCCTGTTCGAGGAGCAGCTTCCGAGTCGCCGGCCCATTCGTCTTGCTGCTTTCCAATGCAAAGAGCGCGGGAAGATACCCCGGCACCGCTTCGAGGGCGCGGTGAAGTGCGTCCTGAGCGTCGGCGCCCCCAGTCGCGAGGAGCCGCCCGGCCAGCGTATACGCAAATGCCGCCCGCTCCGGGGGCGCGCGACGGGCCTCCTCCGAGAACAGCGCGGCGGCTCGCTCGGGGGCGGAGGGAAGAAGCACCCACGCGAGATTTCGGGAAACGACGACGCTGCCCTTCGCGTGGCGATGGGCGGCTTGAAGCGCGGCGAGCTCACCCCGTGCATCCTCTTGGCGTCGAGCGAGGTCGGAGATCGCGAGCCACATACTGCTCTGCTCGCCGTTTGGTCGGAGCTCGACCTCGCGTTGGAGCGAGGCGGCGAGGAGGTCCGGACTCGTCGAGTCCGCCTCGAGCGTTGCGGCGATGCGCGACGAGGTTTCGTCGCTCGTTGCATCGGCGACAAACCGGCGCTCGGCGTCCGGGTCTCGCCCGACCAGTCGGGCCGCGGCGACGAGCGGGCCAAGACCTTCGCTCAGAGCGACTCGACTCAGTCCTCGCCAGTCTTCTTCGGCGCGTGCCAACTCCTTGGTCAAGAGGCGCACGATGGACAAGCGCTGGTCGGCGTGGGCGGCTTCGCGAAGTGCTTCGCGCGCGTCTCCGAGTTTGCCGGCGCTCGCATAACTCTCGGCAAGCGCAATGAGGTTCAGCGCTCGGTCGGTCCTTCGCGTCGCGTCGGCACAGCGCCGGAGCGCACGCTGATGGGTCGGCGGGTCCTTGGCCGCGAGGGCTGCGTCGGCGAGAGCATCGAGCGCCGCCCAGTCGGTCGCGCCTTCGAGCACGCGCACTGCTTGAACGGGTTTTCCTGCGGCGAGGTGAAGCGTCCGGCCAGCAACCCGGGCGAAGGCATCCGCGATCCGGGGCTCAGGAATCCGCGCGGCGATAGCCTGCGTCGCCCGGCTTGCCTCGTCGAAGTTCCGCTGGGTGCGTGCCACCCGAGCAAGTCCGAGCAGGGCATCGACGTTGGCCGGCGGAAGTTCGCTCGCCTTCTTATACAGAAACCGGGCCCGAGACGCGTCTCCGGTGCGCTCCTTCAGGGCCGCGGCTTCGGTGAGCAGCGCGGCCTCGACCGGTGGATCGGTCGTCAGGCGTGCGGCTCGCTCCAGGGCTTGAGACGCTTCGTCGTATCGCCGAGCCTGTCGGTAGAGCGCTCCCTGCACAACCGTGGTCGCCACAGACTCGCGGAGTGACTGGGCGGCGTCGTCGACGGTTTCGCTCGCCCGCGGCGGGTCGCCAAGCTGATGAAGTTGAATCACCGACAGGTGCATGCGCGCGTAGCCCTGCTCTGCCGAAGTGAGGCCTTTGCCGATCTCACGAGCGAGCAGCTGAGCGACCTCTCCCCAACGCTGCTGGGAGGCGAGTTCGCGCCGATACCGCCGGAGGGCGAGCAGATGGTCGAGATCGGCGCGCTGCGCGAGCTCGAGGAGCTCGATATGTTTTGCGCGCGCTTCGCCGCGATAAAGCTCTGCCGCGGCAAGGAGCAGCTCGGCGCGCGTTTGGCCGGTGGCGTGAGCGGCGAATACTTCGAACATTCGACGACGCTCGATCCTGCCCTCGTCGCTCACTACCGAGCTCCGAAGGGGTACCTCGGCGCGCTCCCGCGTTGGGGTTCCTTCGTCGAGCGCCGACTCCATCGTCTGGAGCAGCGCGACGGCGTCGACCGCCCATTCCGCCGGAGCGGCGACCTTTTCGAAGAACACGCCGGCACGTTCGGTGGCTGCGGCATTGGAGACCGGCAGCATGCTTGCGGCGGGTTCCTGGACGTCGGTTCCAAGCTCTCGGCGGAGCAGCCGAAAGTCTTCGGTCAGCCAAAACCGAATCAGCTCCGTTGCCACGCGGGACGAGCCAGTCTCCAAGGCCAGCCCGAGCGCAGTGGTGAGGTCGCTACTGAAGAGGAGCCCTCCGCGCAGGGTGGTGAGATACGCCGCCTGGCAGTAGCTCTCGACATCTTCATTGGCGGGGACCGCATCGACGAGGGCGGCGACGACCTTCCGCTGGCCCCGGGACAGGAGCTTTCGACGAAGCGCGACCGCGTCTTCGTCGGGAGCTGGGCCGGGAAGCGGGCGACCCGCGGCCGCCGCGACCGTCTGAATTCTCTCGGCGCTCTTCGAATCGGCGCCGAGTGGATTGCCAAGGCGAGCCGCGAGGAGCTGCTGAGCGATGGCGAATCGCGCCGAAGGTTCGGGGTCGGGGGGAAGAATCCAAGCGGTGGCGACTCCTTGCTCCACGATGAGGAGTGGTTCGGTCCGTTGCGCTTCATAGAAGTGGTTCACATCGATGCCCAGGCACGCGCCCACCCCGTGGGCGTACGCTCCTAACGGATGTTCCTCGGGCGCAGAGAGCTCGTCGCGGCGCCGAAGGCCGAGGGCCTTGAGGCTTCGACCCTCGCCGGCAAGCACATCGGCGATGGCGCTTCCGACTTTTCGGAGCGGGCCACGATCACCCGGGACCGCGAGCACCTGAAGCTGGTCTTTGCGGATCGGAGTCGCCGGAATTCCGTCGACGCTGGCGGAAAGCACCGCGCGCCGCGCCGATTCGTCTTCGGTCTCTTCATCGAGGGCCTCGAGCACCGACAGTGCAAGGAACTCGAGATCGGCATCTTCGGACCATTGGGCGGAGCGCCGGAGCTTTCGGAGATCCGCAGCCTCGGTGGGCGCGCCACCGCTGCGCTCGAGCACCGCGAGCCGAAACGTGGTTGCCATGCGAAGGCGCGCCCGCCGATCGAGGGATAGCGCGAGTCCCGTCGCCGCCCGTTCGTTTTCTGGTTCGGCTTCCAACGCGCGCCGGAACGCCTGGGCGGCGGCATCCCGATCCTCCCGGGAATGGAGGTGAATCTCGGCAGCGCGAATCTCGTAGCTCGCCCGGCGTTCGGCGGGGGCAAGCTCCGCCGCTCGGCCGAGCACGTCGACCGCGTCGTCGTACTGCTGGGCCTCCTCGGCGAGCATCGCCATTCGGGCGAGGAGCCCTTCGTCGGCAAACCCCATCCGTTCGACCACGGCGAGTTCGGCAAACGCCGCTGTCGGGTCCGAGAGCTTCTCCGATAGATAGCGGGCGGCCGCCCAGCGAGCGCTCCGCCGCTCTTCGGCGGGAAGATCAACACAAGAGAGACCGCGAAGCGCGTCCACCGCGCCCGGCCAGTCTTCTTGCTCGAGGAGAAGGCGGGCCTGCAGTGCGAGGCCAGGCGCGTTCGCCGGGTCGAGGACGAGCAGGTTCTGAAGGCTCTCGAGGGCTCCGGAAAGATCGCCCACCCGGCGTCGGAGCCGAGCCTCTTCCGCAAACAGTGAGGCGAGCATGTCCGGGTCATCGACCTGGCGAATGCGCTCGGCGAGAAGCTCGAGCAGAGCGCCATCATTTTCCTGCTGCCGAAGCAGGGCGGCGAGGCGTTCGAACGCCTGCGGCATGTTCGGGTTCAGTTCGAGGGCGCGCCGCAAGCGAAGCTCGAGGTCAGGGCCGTCGCCGGTGCTCGCGTGAATCGCTTCCTCGGCGAGCTGTGCTGCGAGTGTCGGATCGGGAGAGCGGGACGCCAGGGTCTCGCACGCCTGCGCGAGCACCATCGTGTCGCCCGATGCTTGGGCCGCAAAGCGCAGGCTGATCCAGGAGGCGATGTCGTCCGGCGAGTCGGCCACCACCGGACCGAGCACTTCCACTGCTTCCTGGGCTCGGCCGGCGCTGAGCAGAGCTCGGCCGAGTGCGGCGGTAAGGCTTGGTTTGGCTGTCTCGGACGCGTGGGGAATTCTTGCGCGGAGGCCGGTCACAATTTCGGTGAACGGCTCATTGCCCGAGCGTTCGCCGTGCACAATTGCGCCCGCCAGGCTTTCGGGCGCAAAGTCGGGTGGATCGGTGGTTGCTCCCGGTCGAAGGGTGTCCACGAGGTGGGCATAGAGGAGGAACTCGTCCCGCGTTGCTTCTTCGCTGCAGTGGCTCGCGAGTGACCGAAGGGCGGCGGCCCGGTCTTCGGCGTGCGTCCCGGCGAAGCCGAGGGCTCGGAGCTGAGCGAGAAAGTCGCTCCGCTGACCGAGCGCCGCCTGGGTATCGGGGGAGGGATCTTCCGCCTGCGCGAGGACCGCCGCCGCTCGAAGTTGGCGAAGCAGGATCGCGGAGGTTCCATGGGCGTCCCGAAGGAGCCGGTCGAACGCGTGAAGCCGCAACGGTTCGCCCGCGGGCGACACGAGCAGATTGGCCGCCGCGGCGAGGCCAAACTTTTCATCGTCGAGGGCATTTTCGAAGGCGTGGCGGGCGGCGGGAAGGTCTTTCGAAACCAGATCGTGGTACTCGCCGAGACCGACTGCGGCCTTTCCTGCCGGTGAACTGGACGCGTCGAACTGGCGAAGCCCCTCGAGCGCCTCAAGCTGGAGCGCGTCGTTCCCCCGGTTCGTTCCAAGACGCCAGAGCAGCCAAAGCGGTGCGACCGAACGTCGGCCCTGGGCCGTTGCCTGTCGGTACGCCTGCGCCGCGAGGTCGGTGTCTCCGCACCGTTCGGCCACCGCCGCCGCACGAAGGAGATAAAGCTCTGCGATGGCTTCGTCGGGTTCCGCCTGCCCACCGCGGTGAAGCGCCACCGCGAGGTCCGGCGTGTCCTGGCCCGAAAGCTCCTCGAGGAGTGCGAGGGCGTAGCGATCGGAGGGCACTCGCTCGAGGCACGCCAGGAGATGCTGGATGGCGCGTTCGTGCTGACCTCCAAGGGCGGCGGCGCGGGCGGCGGCACCAAGGTGAGCCGCGAAGCCCACGTCGTCGGTGGCGCGGTGTCCAAGGGCGAGCTGCGCCGACTCGAGCAGGGTGAGATCGCCGTGCTCGACCGCATACACCCGCGCGGTGTCTCCCGCCCAGGCCGGGGGATCCGACAGGAGCGAGCTCAGGAAGGTGTGAGTCTCTTCGGAGGAGTCCGTCGCCGCGAGGCCGCGATATCGGTCGTAGAGGAGCGCTCCCCGTTCCGAGTCGTCGAGGCGCTCGTTCAGAACGGAGTCGAGGATGGAGAGGAGCTTCGCCCGGTCTCCTCGGAACACGGCGCCGTGAAGCTCGCGCAGAATGGGCGTCGACTCCGAAGCCGCTTCGGTGGCGCGCTGATACAGCGCGATCGACCGATCGAGTTCCCCGGCGTCGGCCGCGCACTGGGCGGCTTCCCAGTACCCGCGGCTCGCCGCTTCTCCACGCTGGGCCTCAGCGCGCCGCTCCATCCAGTCGAGCTGGGCGCCGGCCTCGCCGAGTTCGCTGAGCAGTTTCCGAAGCGCGATGGTTGCCACCGTGGAGCGAGGATCGGTGGCGAGGGCAAGCTCGAGGGCAGAGCGACGCGTGGTCGCGTTTCCCGCGTAGCCCGCGAACTCGGCCAGGCGGAGGTGGAGCACCACCGCGTGCGCGCCCTCGCCTGCACGTTCAATGAGGCCGCGCGCCTCTCGCTGAGCTGCCACAAAGTCGCCGATGTGCGCGAGTGTTTCCATTCGTTCGAACCGAAGGACAAGGTCGTTCGGTCGAAGCGAAAGCGCCCGGTCGAGGCCGGCCAGGACGTCGCGAAGATCAGGAGTCTTTCCTTCGGCGTTGCGGGACCCTTCGCGGGCGGGGCCGCCGCGGAGTCTTGCCGCATCCCAGAACAGCACCGCCGCGTAGGTGCGGGCCTTGGCTTCGTCAACGAATGGCGGGAGCGATCCTGCAGAGATGCCGGTGCCGACCGCTTCTCCACGGGCTCGAGCGCTTGCGAGTTCCGCCATCCGCTCGAGTCCTTCGATGAGCTCGGCCGTGCGGCCGTGGGCCCGCGCGAGCTGAACGAGGCCGGAGAGGAGCCGCCAACGTTCAACGGGAATGCTGGTGGCGGTGCGAAGGCGTTCGAGCACCGAGCCGACGTCCTGGGTCGTGCGAACGTCGAGGAGCGTTTCCATCACGAGGAGCTGCTTCATCACGCGGTCGTGGGTTCGCTCGATTCGCGCTGCGAGGGTCCGCGCGGCTCCTTTGGCGTCACCGGCCTGCCGAAGAAGGTGTTCCAAAAGCAGGGCGGCGGGCGGATAGCCCGGAATTTCGCGAAGCGCGGTCTCGAGAATCGCCCGGGCCTGAGTGACCCGTGTTCGGCTCTCCTCCGCCGCGCTGTCTACCCGAGCCGAGGCTGCGGCCTCGCCGCTCGGAGCCCGCTTGGCGAGGAGCGCATGGAGCTCCGCCACTCCCTTGGAGTCTCCGGCGGTCCGGCGAAGCCGCACAAGCGCGTGAAGTGGGGGTTGAAAAGAAAAGTCCTGGCCGAGGGCCGCCCGGTACCGCTCGACGGCTTCGTCTAGCTCGCCTTGGGCCTCGTGACGAACCGCGAGCTCATAGAGGATCACTGCGCGGCCCCGGCGCGATTTGGTCGCCTTGAGCTCCGCCTGCCAACCGTCCGTATGGGCGTCGGGCTCGGCCACGGGGCCATGGTATCAGAGCAACATTCGGTTGCCGATACGGTGGGGCAAGCGCCCACATCGAAGGACGAGTCAGCGTCGGGACATGAAAATCCGCAGAAGGAACATAAAGAGATTGCGGAGTTGGACGAGGATGGCGAGCGCGTCGCCGACCGGATCGTCCATCCGGCTGTTTTTGAAGATCCAGCTCGTGACGTAGAGCAGGAAACCCGCGGACAGGAGGGCGCCGGCTCCCGCCACCGCGAGTGAGAAGATCTCGCTGTCGACGACGAAGGTGAGGAAACACGCGGCGAAGATGACCCAGAACCCGATCGAAAGGATCGAGCCGAGGTAGGAGAAGTCTTTACGAGCGATGAAGATATACATCGTGATGCCGGCAAACACGGCCGCGGTCATGATCCCTGCGTCGCGTACCGGATTCGCGGTCATGGTCTCTCCGAGGCCCGCGAAGACCTGAGCAACGAAGACCATCGGTGCGAGCTGGACCCCCATGAGCAGGGCGACGCCGAAGAGTGCGATCAAGTTCAGGTACTTCACTTTGCTGACCGCGCTGGCGGCGAGCGTACTAAGAAACAGCAGGCCAAACGCCCCGTAAAAAATAAGCTCATTGCCCAACATGAGGTCCACCACGAGAGGTACCGCGACGGTCACTCCCGTATCGGTCATGTAGTCGGTGGTCGGGCCGAAGGTGATGCTCGCGTAGCCTGCGCCGATGGCGAGAAACGCGCTCACCGCGAGGAGGCTGTAGACCTTTCGGAGATAGCGGACCCGCTGCTGGCCGATCGGCGCGACCCCCGCCATGACTTCGACCGGCGCCCCGTCGGCGGCGGGGACTTCCCCCGCGGGGGCCTGACCGGCCTGAAGCGCGGCGGCCGCACCAGCGAACGCCGCATCCCCCGCGCCGGCGCCGGGAGGCTGGTGGCCGTAGCCTCCGGCGGGCGCAGAGGGTTGGGCCGAAGGCTGAGCTTGCGGACCGGAGTGGGCCTGTTGATTGGCCGCCATGTAGTCCCAGTTGGAAGGCTGCTGCGCGTTGTAGTTGTACTGTGCGGCGGGTTGAGGAGCGGCAGGCTGAGGAGCGGCGGGCTGAGCTGAGGCTGGTGCTCCGTGGTCCGGCAGCGGTTGGGTCGGGGCTTGCCCCCAGGTTTGTTGCTGCGGCTCTGAATGGCCCCACGCCGATGCACTGTCCGGCACCGTCTTCTGCTCTTCCCAGGCCCCACCGGCCGGCTGCTGTCCCCATGCTGAACCGGGCTGGGCAGACTGTGGCTGGGCAGACTGTGGCTGGGCAGACTGTGGCTGTGCAGACTGCTGACCCCAGGCGGATCCAGCGGCGGGTTGGGGTTGGGCTGGCGCAGCCGCACCGGGGGGGACGGCCTTGCAGTGAAAGCCCCCGCCGGGAAGCGGCTGGACCTGAAGTTCGAGGCCCTGGCCCGCCGCGTACTGACGCCACTGCTCGACGGTCTGCTGATCCATCGCAGGGTTCCCTGTGTTGACGCTTTGCTCCCAGCTCATTCCGACTGACCTCCGGTTCCCGGCCCCAGTGTACCTTCTTGGAGACGGCCCGGCGGAGTTGTGATGCCGAGAGCGTGAGTTGCCGGGAGGAACGGTGCGAAACACCGAGTATCTCCTGGGGATCGACGCATTCGCGCCGCCGGGGGATCTCAGATTTGGGGGCCGGCGGCGCGGACCGCGTCCGTCGCCTTCTCTTCGTACTTCTCGAAGTTCCCCTTGAACAGGAACGCGAGCTTCTTTGCCGTTTCGTCAAACTTTGCCTTGTCGGCCCAAGTGTTCTTGGGGATGAGGACCTCGCTCGGCACTCCGGGGCACTCCGTTGGCACCGCGACGCCGAACACCGGGTCGGAAGTCGTCGGCGCGTCGTGGAGGGCGCCATTGTGGATCGCGTCGATGATCGCTCGGGTGTAGGAAAGCTTCATCCGCGAGCCTTCCCCGAACGGTCCTCCGGTCCAGCCGGTGTTGACCAGCCAAACGTTGGCGTGATGCGCCCGGATCCGCTCGGCAAGGAGCTCGGCGTACTTCGTCGGATGCCACACGAGGAACGGTCCGCCGAAGCACGGCGAGAACGTCGCCTCCGGATCTTTGACCCCCATCTCGGTTCCTGCGACCTTCGCGGTGTAGCCGCTGATGAAGTGATACATCGCTTGGTCTGGCGTCAGCTTCGACACCGGAGGCAGTACTCCAAAGGCGTCGCACGTCATGAAGATCACGTTCTTCGGGTGACCACCGGCGCACGGGATCTTCGCGTTCTTGATGTACTCGATGGGATAACTTCCGCGGGTGTTCTGCGTGATGCTCACATCGCTGAAGTCGACCTGTCGATCGGCGGAGTCGTAGACGACGTTCTCCAGCACCGATCCGAATCGAATGGCGTTGTAAATGTCGGGCTCTTGCTCAGCGGACAGGTCGATCATCTTCGCGTAGCAGCCGCCTTCGATATTAAAGATGCCGTTGTCGCTCCAGCAGTGTTCGTCGTCGCCGATGAGATACCGCTTGGGATCCGCACTGAGCGTGGTCTTG
>JBCCZL010000310.1:0-11318 GCA_039187775.1 Myxococcota bacterium | reverse complement strand
GCGCCAGGGACTCGCTTCCACGTGCACACCCATGTGGGCGGCGAAGAGATCCTCGTGCTCGACGGCGTGTTCTCCGATGAGCATGGCGACTATCCCGCCGGGACCTGGCTTCGGAGCCCTCACCTCAGCCGCCACCAACCCTATTCCGACCCCGGATGCTTGATCTACGTCAAAATCGGCCACCTGTCCTGACCCTCGGCCGGCTTTCAGCGCGCATCGAGCCCGTTGACGACAGTTCGGTCCCGCTCGATGGTCTGCGGGATGGCACGACGCATTCCGTGGAGCTCGCCGACCCGACCGGGCACGCCTCGGTTGGATGGGGCCGAACTCGTCGTCGACCTCGCCGATCCGTGGGGGCATGCGCTCGCGATCTGCCACCGCTGGGGCGCCTCCGAGATCGCGCTCCGAGACCGCGTCGAACCGCCGACCGATCGCGCGCATCTTCCGTTGCTCCTCGAGCCCGACGGTGCGCTTCGCTCCGACGACCTGCTTGGAATCGCGGAGGCGCTGGCTCCCAGTCTGTTCGCCGGGCTCGATCTCGCGGAGCTGGTTGCGGTTCGCGAGCGTCTGATCGATCCGGTCTACCCCCTCGGTCAGGAAGCCGACCAAGCGCGCTACGAGGCGTCGTTCGCTGCGCTCCGACAAGCCCTCCTCGACTACGAGGCAAAGCTCCGGGCTTCGCGTTACCTCGGGGGAAACGACGAAGCGGATCTTTCGTTTGCCGACGTTGTTCTCTATGGCTTTCTTGTTCGCCTCGACCCGGTCTATTACGAGCTCTTCAAGGCGAACGCGTTTCTCTTGACCGAACTTCCTTCGCTCGAAGGCTATTGCCGCGACCTTTACGAGCGGCCGCCATTCTTTGAGAGCACGGACTTCGATCGGATCAAGGCCGGCCACTATCTCGACGAGCCGGTGCTCAACCCGAAGCGGATCATTCCGCGGGGTGGACTCCCGCGGCTCGACGTTCCTCACGATCGCCACCGCTTCACGTCCACGGAGAGCGCCGGGGGCACCGAGGACGCCACGAAGCACGCGACGACGGGCGAGTTCGTTCGCCCCGCGTCGGGCCTTCGGCATTGGATCCGCCCCGACGGCGAGCGCTATCCGGCCGAGGCGGGCCGCTATCACCTCTACGCGCCCTACAACTGTCCGTGGTCGCATCGGGCGCTCCTCGCCCGCGCAGTGAAGGGCCTCGACGACGTGGTCGGCGCATCGGTGGTCTATTTTCGACGCCATCCCGAGCGGGGCTGGCAGTTTAATCCGAAGATTCCCGGTTGCACCCCAGACGAGCTCTACGGGCGCCGCTTCGCCGTCGAGCTTTATGAGTCGGTCGGGTCGAAAGAGCGATCGGTGCCGATCCTCTGGGACGCCCAGACCGAATCGATCGTCAGCAACGAGTCGGCAGAGATCCTGCGCATGTTCAACGATGCGTTTGGCTCTCTTGCCCAGAGCGATCTCGATCTCTATCCGGAGGATCGGCGCGCGGAGATCGACCGCCTCAACGAGATCGTGTACCAGCGGGTCAATAATGGCGCGTACAAAGCGGGGTTCGCCAGTTCTCAAGAGGCCTACGATCGGGCCTTCGCCCGCTACTTTGCCGCGCTCGACTGGCTGGAAGCGCTCCTCGCGGAGCGGCGCTGGCTCGCCGGAAGCGAACGGTTTACCGAGGCCGACCTGCGTCTCTTTCCGACGCTGTTCCGGCACGACGCGGTCTACTTCACTCGCTTTAGACTCAACCTTCGGAGGATCGTCGACTACCCGCGCCTTGCCGAGTGGCTCAAACGAATGCTCGCGATGGAACCGATCGCTCGCGCGTCGAACCTCGACCATGCGCGGAACGGCTACTTCGGCCGCACCGGCAACGAGGTGGTCCCCGCCGGACCCGTGCCCCTCGGGCTTTCGCCAAGCCAGTTCGAGCGAGATGTCTGGCTCGGCGATGCCTGGCCCGGCGATGCCTAGCCCGGCGATGCCTAGCCCGGCGATGCCTAGCCCGGCGATGCCTAGCCCGGCGATGCCTAGCCCGGCGGCGCCCAGAAATCCGCCTCTACGTTAGCTCAGGATGTCGCGCGTGATCTGACCGCCCGCGCAGGGCCAGATTTTGTCTGTGCCCACATCGGTGCCTTTGTACGCCCCGAGCCCGAGCCCTTCGACCACCGCTTCGAGCACCATCAGATTGTTGCCGCCGCGCGAAACAGTGCCCCGACGAAAGCCGGGAAGCCGGGTCGCGACAAGGCTCGGCCCCGCGTCGCCGCTGTGGTCCCGCCCGTCACCCATATCCGTGACCATCACGACCACGGTGTTGTCGATCATCTTTGTGCCCGGGGCGGCGGGATCGTCCTCGTCGATGAGCCGCTGAATCAGGTACGCGATGCCGCGGGCGAGATAGTTCGTCATCTCGGCGTTGTCGGCCGCCGGCGCGGCGTGGGCGGAGCTGTGGTGGTCGCCCCGAAACGTGGTGTCATGCGCATACCAGGTGGCCTGGTGCCATCCGAGCTGAAGCGTCATGAGATTCGTCAGCCCGCATTTCATCGCCGCGACGATGATGTCGGACTGAAGCTCCGCGGTATGAAGGAACGGCACCGCGGTTGCCCCTGAGGTGGGATAGCCCGCGGCGTTCCACATCGGCGACGCGCAGCCGGTGGGGGTCGGCGTCATGGTCGAGCTCACGATGCGACCTTCGAGCTCCTCGAGCGCCGCCACGTGCTGGTCGAACGTCGACCCAAAGCTTCCCGCTCGCATGCCGAGTTCGTCGAGCGCTGCGCGATTGACGTCGATCACGCTCCGCTCCCGTGCCAAGAAACCGGCGGTATCCATCATCGGCGGTGCGGCGCCGCTGAAGAGCTGACTGTAGGCCGCGCTCGGATCGTTCTGCGCCGGCACCGCGGCGCCGGCTCGCCGCACGACATAGTCCTCGGTGCTCGTCTGCACGCCGAGCACATACGACATAAAGGGCGTGCTGGTACTCAGCACACTGGCGATCTGCTGGTCGATCGTGTCGGAAGTCCAGTCCGAGCTCCAGCGGAGTTCACCGAGGCACTTTCGCGCGTTGCCGTGGCCGCTCCGGAGCACTTCCACTTCGCGGAAGTTGCATACGTCCTGCACGGTATTGAACGCGAGCGTGGCCGCGTTCATCGTTCGCCCGGTGGGAAGCCAGAGCCCCCGGGGCGCGCCGTCCGGGCTGTAGACGAACACGGCGCGCTTCACGGTTCCTCCCTGTGCCTGCGCGCGCCGATTGGCCAGGAGCCCTCCGACGAGCGGCGCCGCCTGGAGCAGACCCGCGCTTGCGCCGGCCGCTCCAAGAAACTCGAGAAACTGCCGTCGGCTCTTCCGCGCTTCCTTCTTGGGATCCCACATCGTCTTCTCCTAGCTCAGCGGCGAAAGAGGAGCAGGCTGTCGGTGGCCAGCTCGATGAACATTGCGCGAGGGCTTTGATTGTTGGTGTCGAACGACTCGAGCATGCGAGATGCTGCGCAGTTGTAGGCGCTTCGCTGCTCGGGGGTGAGCGATTCTTGGTAGCTCGGATCAAGATCCCGATCGACGTAGGTCGCGCCGGTGAGGAATCGAAAACTCCGTCGGGCCAGGCAGGCCGTCACCGCCTCGGTGTTCGCGATCTGGTTCGAGAAGTCCTTTGCGCCCGCGTACTCGATGGTTTCGGGGTCGCTGGTTGACGCTACGCCGAAGAGCGTGCCCTCGATGGACACCGTGGTCTCCACCCCGTTGATCGTCTCGAGCACCGCGTTCCCACCGGCGGAGGGACGATGCCGTCCGAGGTTATCGAAGTCTTCCATGCCGAACATCGGGTTGATGATGCGCTCGTGGCAGCCCGCGCAGGCGCTGATTCCATCGGTGTAGAGGAAGTAGAAGTCCCGACTGCTGAGAGCGCCCGCTTGCTCTTCCGCGGCGGTGACCCTTTCCTGCGCGGCGGCCCGCTGCGCATCGATGTCGTCTCCTGCGATCGGTGAGTTCGGCGGGTCGATGTAGTGGCAGAGGGCGGTCTCTCGGGCACGGACCGCGCGAAGGATCGGCGCGGTGCGTTCCGCGTGCGCATTCACGGTCATGAACGCACCGCTCGCGATCGGGCCCCCGCGGCCGGTGACCGCGGTGCGCTGGAACGAGTCGTCAAACTGGCCTTCAACGCCGTAGAACTCGGCGAGCGTGCGGTTGAGGAACGTGTAGTCGCCGCTGAAGAACTCCGACCACGGCACCGAGTCGTCATAGAACACGTAAAGAAAGTGCGTTCGCACTTCTTCGACCATCGCCGCTTTCACTTCGTCGGTGAGCTCCGGGGTATCCGGCCGGGAGAGATCCTCGAGGTCGTCGATCCGGAACCAAGTCGTCACGAAGTGGCCCATCCGCTCCCGACCCTCAGGGCTGTCGATGAGTCGTTCCACCTGTGCACGCACCTCGGCCCGAGTGGTGAGATTGCCGTCGCGCGCCGCTTCGAGAAGGCTGCGGTCGGGCGCCGAACCCGTCAGCCGAAACGCGAGCGTGGACGCGAGCTCGAAGGGATCGAGGATGCGGACGTCGGAGGGCGCGCCGTCCACCAAGTCGCCGTAGCCCATCCCCTGGGCGGCGGTGAGGTCGATGCCCATCTCCATGCGATAGAGGAAGTACGGCGAGGTGAGTGTGGCCCGGAGCGCGAGCTCGAGGCCTTCGTCTTGGTATTCGTCGAAGAGCTGCCGATACGCGCTCTTTTGGGCGTCGCTCACGCGCCCGCGAAATGCTTCAAACAGAAACTCGTCGACAAAGCGATTGGCGCAAGCCGCGCGGTCGCTGCAGTCGAAGGGGCGGCCGTTGGCTACCGCCCACTCCGCGATCGTTTCCGCATTGCGCGAGTAGGTATCGAGGAGAGTGCTCGACATCGTCTTGCCGGTCATGTCGACGAAGCCTCCGCGCTGCCCGTTGTTGTTCTCGACGCGGGAGCCGAAGTCGCTCGGCACGCCGAGGAGCCGTTCGAGCGTGTTCTGGTACTCGTGGCTGGTCAGAAGCATGACCTCTCGGGACCCCACCGGCGGACCCGCACCTTCCACGCAGACCACTTCGGTGGGCGGGGGCTGAATCCCGCGGAGGTAGTTGCCGAGCGTCTCCGCGCATGCGCCAACGCAGCGCTCCGGTTCCGCCTGAGGCATGGCGGTCTCGATGTACGCTTCCAGCCCGTCGCCGTGCCGTTCGATGGCCGCGCTCACATCGAGACGAAAATCGCCGTTTTCGTCGCCCGAACTTAGCGCCGAGCCCGGTCCAAAATCGCCGTGGCAGCTCGCGCACTGCTCGGCCCAAAGCTCCAGCGCATTGCCTTCGGGGCCCACCCGTGGATCGTCGGTGCCCGGCCGATTCGGCCCAGGACCCCCAGGGTCTCCCGAGCTCCCCGCCGTGTCGAACAGACCAGTGCATGCGCCCAACCCAAGAAGCCCAAGCCCCAAGAGCCAGTGCGCCGCGCCTCGCGTCGCCGTGCAAGTCGTCATCGGCCCTATGGAGGCCGCCAAAGCCCACGTCGGGTCAAACCAACGGAGGACGAGGCAATTATTTCCCTAGCAACATCGGGGGACGAGGTAATTAATTTCCCCACCACGGTCGCTAACCGCTGGAGATCACTCGTGGGACACTTCGCCGTTTTCCCACGATCTCTTCCAACCGTCCCACATCGCTTGCTCGGGCTGCCGCTTTCATCCGCCCAAGGTTCACTATCAAGCCCCGCTTCGGAACTGCGCGTATCCAGTCGTGCTCTATCTGTGCACTCTGACTAGCCCGATCTCGGCAGCCCGGACCGCGATGCTCTCCTCGAATGGCCTCTGGGCCGTCCCTCGCCAGGCCCGCCGACCTCGAACCCGATTCCTCGACAGAACCCGGAACGAGCTTCGGGCCGGGGGTACTACGGCGTTCCTGGCGCAGGCATTCTGCAAGCGAGCTGCTACCGTCGCGATGTGAGCGGGTCTGTCCGAGTGGCTCGGCTTGCCGATGCCGATGCGATTCAGCGAATCTATGCCCCGTCGGTGGAAAACGCCGCGACAAGCTTCGAAGATCGACCGCCAAGTGTCCGCGAGATGGAGGAACGGATCCGGCGTACATTGAAGACGCACCCGTGGCTCGTGTGGACCAAGGATGACGTGATCGGCGGCTATGCCTACGGCGCGCCTCACCGGCTGCGAAGTGCGTATCGCTGGTCCGCCGAAGTCTCGGTGTACGTCGCCAAGAATGCCCAGCGGCAAGGCGTCGCGAAGACGCTCTACGCCAAGCTTTTTCAACTACTTCGACGCCAGCATGTGCAGCGTCTCTTTGCTGGCGTCACCCTTCCGAACCCTGCGAGCGTTCGCCTGCATGAGAGCTTCGGGTTTGCGTCGGTCGGAGTCTACCCGCGGGTCGGGTTCAAGCTTGGAAGGTGGCACGACGTGGGCTGGTGGAGCTTCGACCTCGGCGCCGCAGAAACGCCCGAAGAGTTTGTACCGTTCGCTGAGCTTGCATGCCCATAGCGAAGGCTCGACAAGGCAGGCCGGGACAAGCTGTGGCAAGCTACCAAACCTCCTTAAGCGCAACGAATCCATGGACAGCAAGCAAGCGGATCGTTCTTCCGGCCCCGTCGTTCTCTGCGCGCTCGAGCTCAACCCCGAGGTGGATGCGCGAGCCATGCTCGCGGCCGACGCGCTGTCCCGACGACTCCGCGCCACCCTTCACCTCGTACATTCGACGCCACCCGAAGTCGACGTTGCCGGAAATGAGCTCGCGCATCGAGACGAGGTGCTCGCCCGAATCGAGCAAGAGCTTCGCGCCATGGACGAAGAGCTCTTGGTATCGGTGCTCCATCCGCTCCAGGGAGACCCCGCAGTCACCGTGCCTGCACTCGCCGAGAACCTCGGTGCAATGTTCCTGGTGGTGGGCACGCGTGCGCGAAGCGGCATTCGACGCCTTGCCCTTGGGTCCACGGCCGAGCGGATCGTCCGTGCATCCTCCGTTCCAATCTTCGTCGTGCCGATGGACTCTGACCTCTCCGCGATGTTCCCGCAAAGCAACTAACGGCTCCAAACCCGGCATAAGCGCCGGAATTCCACACGCACCTCGGCAAGATGTTCAGGTGTCGTGCTGGGCAAGAAAATCGTCCACCAGCGAGGTCACCGACCGTTTAGAAATCGGTCGGCCGGACACCAGCGCTCGATAAAAGAGCGGCCCCTCGAGCGACGCCTGCGCCCGTTCCACGTCGAGCGACGTGGGTAGCTGCCCATCCGCTTTCGCGTCTTCGAGAAGCTCACGGAGCGGGGCGCAGCCCTCCGTCGCCAGCTGGTCCCAGAGCGGTCGAAGCTCCGGCTCCACCGTTGCCGCTTCCGCAAGCGCCGCGACCACGAACGCGAGCGGGCCATTCGTCAGCGCCGCTCGAAGCGACTCGAGATGGGCTCGAAGATCGCGCCGAAGATGGCCCGTCCGTTTCGCCCGAGGATACTCCGCTGTCGAAAGCGTCGCCTGGAGAAGCGTAATCCGATCGGGAAAGTGACGATAAACCGTCTTTCTTCCAAGCCCGCTTTCCCGAGCCACGGCCAGATGCGTCAGGCCCGAAAGGCCGCTCGCAAACAGAACCGTGCGCGCGGCCCCCAAGAGAATCTCGCGGCTCCGCTCCGCGCGCTTGTCCACATCGAAAGGTTAGCAGGTTGATCGAAAAGGCCCCTGCGTGGATCCAGCTGCGCGACGGTGCCGCTCGCAGGTCGTGCCGCAGCACTTCGAGGCACTCTTGGCTCGCGAAGCCGAGTCCTCCCCCTGGTTGTGAAGCGCCGAATCTTGCGCTTGTTCCGCCGGATGAATCTATGCTTGCCAGGCCATCCGCCACCACTGTGAGACACCCGACGCTGGTAAGTGACATTGTCGAAGAGGGCATGGCTTCTGTGTATGGGCGCCTTACCAATAGGGATATGCAATGACCATTCGTCCGAAGCGATCGCTCACCTGCCAGATATCCTCCTACCTCGTTGATGATCGTCTCGGACTAGCCGAAGGGCAGGCGCGATGGCAGGCCGTCGCAAGTGTGGATCGTCTCCGATGAGCTCGCCGCTGCGATAGTTCGGCGAAAATCCGAGGTGTTGCACTAGAAACGCCACAACGTTGGGTGCCGTGTTGATACAGTTCCCGGGCTCCCGGATACGCCGACGGTCATGACATCGTCGGCAAGTTGTGACGAAACGGGTTGTGTCGTTGAAGGTGGATGGATGTTCGCGAACCCCCGCGAATCGATATGGCGCAGGGAACAGGCTATGAAAGGGGTTAATGACCGCTCCCACGGAGCCTACGAAGACGGAGCTTCTAGCCCTGACCGAGGCGCTGAACGTGCGCCGGTTCCCGACGAACGTTTCAGACAGGTTCCGGGCCGGTCGAGAAAGGTCGGCGGCCTATCTAGTTCGCCGCATCAAGGAAGGGACCCTGCGTCCGTACCAGACTGTCCACGCGCTGCGTATCCTTCACTTCCTTCGAAGGTGCGTCGACCGTCAAGAGTACCTTGATCTCCTTTGCTCTGTGTCACGGAGTCCAAGGGCAGTCGTTCGGATTGCGGCCGCGGACTACCTCAGATACGTCCTAGAGGGTGGGGCCTGGGATGGGGACTGGGAACTTGAGGAGGATGAACGTGAGAGGCTTCATCGGAGCCTCTTACGTGCAGTCCATAAGGGCTGACGTTGCACGGATGGCCCGCTCGGTCCTCGATTTAGACAGGCGTCGTTGTGTCGCATCCGCCGAGCAAAAACAAGATACGCCCGAACCGGGATGACAGCAGCGCTACCGATAGCAACTCCAGCGTATAGCGAGATCCTCCGAGAGTTCGCCGTCCTCGCCGCGATGACCGAAGACGACGAATGGCGTCCCCAGCGGGGGTTGGGGATGAGCTGAATTTCGTGATCGAAATTGCGGCTAGCCATCGCTTCCAACAAATGCCGCATGGTCTGGTTCGAGGTGCTTTCGCACAAACGTCGCGACGTCGGGGACCAGCAGGGTCTGAGGCCAGCGGGGATCGCGCTCAGGCTTCCAGGTCAAATGAACGATGGCCAGCTCACGGTCATCGACAACGAACAGCACATCGTCTCGGTCAGAGCGCATGGCGACGGCTTTGCAGTTTCGCCCGTCGAGCGTGTGTTCCGGCGGCACCTCATTCCGTAACTCGTCGGCGAGCGTTGTAGCGCGTTCGGGAGTGAGGGCACGCCAAGGGTCCGCCCAACGAACGTCTACAACCAAGCTGCGAGGAGGGGCGAGACCTCTGAGAATGTCGAGGCGATTTGCTGGCGCTTCCGGCGCCAGGAACGATGGGATCGTCTCGGGCGTGCGGCGCGGACGCCGAAGCAGTTCGACTGGCCACTCAGTGCGGCGCGGTTCCTTCACATGTCGATATTCGCCTGGCTCGGGCTCGTCGAGATACTCGGACTGAAGCACCAGTGCGAGTGGGGACTCTGTCCCCTGCTCCTGCTGCGAGAACGCGAGGGCTTCGTCGTAGGAGGCAAACGCGTAGAAGTAGTCGTTGCCATTCTCGAGATCGGGGGATCCGTCGTGCGGATGGCACCACACTCGGTACTCCAGAACCGCGTCCCATACGTAGCCGCCTCCCGCTCCGGCTCTCGCAGAGTACGACCCGACAAGGCCAGGGTCCGCAACCGCTGGGGGCCGCCAATCGTCGCTCATCGTGGGACACCCTCGACGCTTCGTAGGAACTCGTGGGCCGAACGAATAAGGGCTTCGTCGCGCCACTCATCAACTACATCGCGAATCGTGGTAGCCGCTTCCGCGCAGCGTCGCGATACCCATTTCTCCAGCGGCGCCCGAGTGCCTTCGCCAAAGTCCAGCGGTCCGAAGTCTTGGTCCGGCCCGAAGCTCGCTACGTCGACAAGGACCTCCAGCGCGAATCGACGGGCTGGGCGATGCGGTCCGTCCCGAGCGATCTCGGCGAGCACGGGGATTGCCGGAACCGCGATGGGGTAGAGCGTACCCGCGTGGTTGCTTCCTAACGCGTAGAGCAAGCGATTGTAGAGCCCGTCCACGCCCTCCGGATCATTGGGCTGCCGAAGCGCGTCCAGCGCCGACTCCAAGGCACCCGTCTTGTTCCACGTTGGTTGAGTAAACGACGACCAGTCGATGTTTCGAGCGAGATGTCTGACCTTCATATCCCATCCCCCTTAGGCTTGTGTGCTCCGTCCAAGTGCTCGCTCGGATTTGTACCGCGGAGATCAACTGGTAGGGGTTGCGATTGCCGCGGCATGCATCTATGCCTGAATCGTTCGCGCGAGGCGGGGCACCCACCTCCGAGGTGCCAATCTGGCGGCTACAGATCCTCGAGGAGGAGGGGCGGCATGTGGAAGGGAATCTCGTATTCGTCCTTGAACTGCGGTCCGCAAGAGTAGTGGCGCGGACTCTTGACCTTGAGCACCAGGGTGCCGATGTTTTCGGGCCGAATCGTGGCTCCCGGGCCAGTGTAGCAGGCCGGGGCTAAGTGATCGGTACTGGGGCCACGCAAAGCGATCGCCCCTGGGTCACCCAAAGTGATCGCGCTCCGGTCGGGTGAAGTGATCGGCCACGAACCGTACTGAGGCGCTACGCTCCCGGATTGGAGGTGCGATGGCGCGTCAACGGATCGATATGCATACGCGTCCAAATGGCATCCGACCCTGGCCCAACGAATTTCCGCGCGCTCAACCGATGCCAAAGAGTAGCCGAAACTGGTTCAAGGGGTTCCGGAGTGCGGTTCCCTCGGTGTTCGAAGGGGTTCATCTCGACTACGTTGTCCTTCGCCATGCCGACTAGGGGAGAAGAAGGATGGTTCTCGCTTTCCGGGTCCAGCTAGACGACGTTCAGCTAGGCGTCTACTCCGAGCTTTGGATGTTGGGTGCTGCACCGCCCTATGAACTGCGTTTCGTGGGCCTCTCCAGCGAGCGCGCCGCGGAAGGAGCTCTTGCCCGCTGGCACAAATGGTCGGAGACGGCTGCTGTGTCTGTGGAGCTTTCGTCGAGCCTGACCCAGGAGAGGTTGGCGAAGTACACCGTGGATGGGCTGAGAGAGTTGCGGCCCAGCTCGGACGATGGTGGCAGCCTTGCCGTGGTCGTAGAGAACCTAAGTGGTCTCTCGGAGGATGCTCTTTCTCTTTGGCGCTGGTTCACCGTCGGCCATGGGGATGGGTGGCGAGCCATTCCTCGTTCGCGGTGGCCCCTGTTGTTGGAACTGGTTCGTCGACACAGCGCCTATGATGACCGAAGCGAGCCGCGTTCCGAGCCGTACAGGGTTGTACTTCCGGAAGGAGCGGGTGAAGCAGGGTTCTACCTGGCCTTGGGTGAAGCTCTTAGGGGGCCAGGGGGCTACTATGGGGC
>JBCCZL010000309.1:0-11325 GCA_039187775.1 Myxococcota bacterium | reverse complement strand
CGCCGCCGCCTCCGCCGCCCGGGCCGCCATCGTCGCCATCGTCGAGCATGCCCGTGGGAGAGTCGTCATCGACGGACCCGCCGCCGCCACCGGAGCCCCCTTCAAACGTAAGGGGCGTGCCGTAGGCCACGCCTCCCGCACCCGCGGTGCCGGTCCCGCCGGAGTCGACCACTCCGGCGGATCCATCGACCGCGGGGCCGCCACCGCCGCCACCGGCGTTGTCGGTGAGGCCGCCGCCGCCGCCGCCCATGCCCATGCCGGGGTCGCCGTCCAGCGTCCCGACGCCGACATCGCCGAAGCCACCGCCGTTGCCGCCAGCGCCGCCACCCGGACCACCGGCGCCGCCGGCCACCCCCGGGTTGTCACAGCCTGGATCGCTCTCGCCATCTTGGCCCGAACCGTCGATCGCCCCGTTGACGTCGATGTTGCCGGCTGCCGAGACGACGAACGGGTTGTCGCCAATGACGGTCAGCGTAGCGTCCATCGCGACCGTCATGTTGTTCACCACGAGGACCTGGGTCATCGGATCCCACCCGGGCGGGACCATCCCGTCGAGTTCGCCGGTCGTGGTGTCGAAGGTCGCGTCCGCCGAGATCGTGACGTCCATCGCCGTGGTCTGACACATGTTGTTGCAACGGTCGGTGTCGACCATGTTGCCGTCGTCGCACACTTCGCCATCAGTCGTGTTGAGCACCCCATCCCCACACGCGCTCGTCGAACAGTCGGCGTTGCACGTGGCGGTCTCCCCACCCATGCCCATGCCGTCGCCATCGCACGCTTCGCCGGCGGCTGCGTTGACAATGCCGTCTCCGCAGGCGGCCACCGTGCAGTCCGCGTTGCAGTTTTCAGTCTCGCCGCCGGTACCCATGCCGTCGCCGTCGCAGGCTTCGGGAATCGTCGCGTTGACCACGCCGTCGCCGCACATCGCGGTGGTGCAGTCCGCATCGCACGTCGCGGTCTCGCCGCCGGCGCCCATGTTGTCGCCGTCGCACTCTTCCATGCCGTTGGTGATGCCGTCACCGCACATCGCCATGGCGCAGGAGCCGCCGTTGCAGATCCGAGATGCGCAGTCCGTGGTGTCGCCGCACATCTGACCCGCCGCACAGCCGGGACACATGCCGCCCCCGCAATCCACGTCGGTCTCGGTGCTGTTCATCATCCCATCCATGCAGGTGGCAGCCGCTACGCAGCTGTTGCTCTCGCACATGTTGGTCGTGCAGTCGCCCGGACCGGTGCACATGTTCCCAGGAATGCAGGTCGCGCCGCAGACCCCGCCGCAGTCGATGTCCGACTCGTCCTGATTCATGACGCCGTCGCTGCACGTCTCCATCACCATTGCGTCCCCGCTATCGGGACCGCCGTCGAGGGTCGCGCGCACTTCGTCGTCGTCCCCGCAACCCGCAAGGGCCAGCACTGCCGCCGGCGCAAGCAACCATTTGCAAACTCTCATCCAAGCCTCCGAACCAAACCAATCCAACCCCCAAAACCGCCCGCACTATACAACGGTGCGGTAAAATGTTGTCGTTGATCTAGTGGCGGCCAGATGTGGCCTGTGAATAGATGTGTTTGGCCGCTGGAGACTCTTTCACGACCGCAATGGTGCAACTTTACTGCGTACTGTCGATGGCGTGGCGAAGTTTGCGAAGGACTGAAACGAGTTCCGCGGACGAAGCGTGAAACGATTCGGCGAACTTCCGGCAAAAGTTGAGCCGTTGTTCCATGCTCGTGCCGGGGATGTTCTGTGGTCGTTCTTCGAGCCAGAGGTCTTCCAGCGACACCAAGACGAATCGAGCGGGACTCGCTGCGAGTTTCAGCAGCCACTCTGAATGGAGACTGGCGCGATCCGTCACTTCGAGCCTGTCTTCCAGCACGCGGATTCGCTGGCTTCGTTCTCGAAGCGCATCTGCCGTGCGTTCCGGAGAGAGAAACCCGATCTCCATGTGGGTTTCGAGGTCGGCCCCTCGCACGTATCCCGCAAAGGTCGCGAGGTCATGCGTGTTCAGCGAAGCCAGCACATTCGCCTCCTCGGGGGCAAGCTTGGTCGTCAGCTGCCCCACGTGCATTCGATGGAATCCCTGGTCGACGAGTCGCTCGGTGACACCCGGGGGCACCGTCCCGAGGTCCTCACCCACCATGGCACACCGGTGTCGGTGCGAGAGCAGGGTGAGCACCGCGTAGCTAGGATCGGGATCGGCCGTGACGTAGGTGCCGTCGCGAGCGTCCATCCCGTCGGGAATGCAAAACACGCGATGGAGCCACATGGCATGGTCGATGCGCAGCATGGAGGCCATGCGGGTGTGGGTTTCGACGCAGCACCGGAGGTAGTCCCCGCCGTCGAGTGCTCGGCCCTGCGGCGAGGGGGCCGCGATGCCCCAGTGTTGTCCACCCGGAAACGCGCGGTCTGGGGGTGCTCCCGCGGAGCAGCCGTCAAGGAATTGCTCGGGGAACCGGGCAACGTCGTAACCCTTCCGGTGCACGCCCAACGGAAGATCCAGATAGAGGGCCTGGGCATCGGCGAGCTCGGTGAGCTGTTCGTGCACCCAGCGCTGACCAAAGAAGTGGTGGCGGAACTCCGAGTCAGCGAAGCACTGGGGGCTCGCTTCGCGACCCACGCGGAACGCGGCGTAGTCGGCGGTCTCCGGCGCGTCGGCAAGGAGCGTCTGGGGATCGATCCCGCCAAGGGCGTCGATGCGCGTTCGGATGCGCTCGCGGCACCGATGAAACGCCGCTCGGTAGTCGTAGTAATCCGAAGCGTCCGCGTCCTCGTCTTCGTGATCGGGGGCGAGATAGAGCTCATTCCAGAACAGCCGACTCACCGGCGAGTAGGGGCTCGGGTCAAAGGGTTCGTCCAAAAACGTCGCGAGAAGCGGAAGGGGGCCCACAAAGTTCGCCCCCGCGTCGCCCGCCCAATCCGCAAAGGTTCGAAACGAGGCGAGGTCCGCCGGACGAAACCCATAGACGGGTGCAAACACGCCGAGCGCACGGTCCTCGGGATGCCAGGCTCGACGAGGTGCGCTAATCAGTGAAACCGACACCCGTCGGTCGAAGATTTCGACGCTCGCCTGGCCGAATCCCAGCGGCAGCCGCTCGGGCACGGAGAGCACGAACGCTTCGTTCTTCCCGATCATGCCCGTCCGTTCGACGACCACCTCGCCGTTGACAGAAATCTCCAAGCGATAGTGGCCTTCCGATCCTCGAGGAACCGATAGGTGCCAGGGTTCAAGCGCTCCGTCCCACGCCACCAACGTGCGTCGGGGGGCGTCAAACCAAGGCCGTGCATGGATTGTGTGAAGCGCATCTCTGGCATCCTCCGGCCTCTCGATGGGCGCGCCGAGGCTTCGAAGAATGGCGAGGAGGGCTTCGGTGGTCGGCTCGCGACGTTGTCCGAGGCCATCGATGTACGAGGTCGTCACCCCATAGCATTCCGCAAGCTCGTGCAGCATGGGGGCAGGCTAGAGGCGGGGGAGGCAGACGCGGCAGGGCGTGGTCATCGACTCGCGCCCGCAGGAGCGGCTGAGCTGAGCTCCGCTTCCGAGGCCCCAACAATAGAGCTTGCCGTCATCCCGAGTGGCGCAGGTGTGGTCCCAGCCCGCGTCGACTCGCTCCCATCCTCCGCTCGGAAGGACTTCCGTCGGCTCCCGCCGGTCGGCGTTATCGCCCACTCCAAGCTGCCCGCTGGTGTTGTCGCCCCAGCAGAACAGGCGCCCGTCGCCTTGGGTGATGCCACAGATGTGCTCTCGACCGATCTCGAGCCGCTGAAAGATGAGCTCGGTGTTCACAGGAGTGGCGACCCTCACGTTTCGCGGATCCGGCGGCATCACGAGTCCGAGTCGGTTGCTGCTGTTGGCGCCCCAACAGCGGATCTCCGAGTCGGATGCGCTTACCGCGCAGCTTCGATCGAGGCCAACTGTCAGAAGGCGTGAAGTTCGCCCGCCCTGTACGGACTCCGGCACGGCCCGCATCATCACCGTCTCCGGTGACCCGAGCTGGCCGCCGCTGTTGGTCCCGAAGCATCGTGGGGAGCCGCCGCTCGTGAGGGTGCAGCTGAAGTTGTTTCCGACCGCGAAGGTTGTGAAGATCCCGGCCAGCCGCGTTGGCGTACGGACGAGCAGCATCGGGGTGGGTGGATCGACGCCGACCTGCCCGTGTTCCCCTTCTCCCCAGCAGTAGACGCGGCCCATGGTGGTGATTCCGCATCCGTGGTCGGTGCGGACTTCGACCGCGTTCCACTCGAGCGATTCGGGAAAATCGGCTCCGACTTGCGTGGGCGCAGGGACATTTCCTTGTCCAACCATGGGGTCATCGATCCCCAAGCGGAATCGATTGTTCGACCCCCAGCAAAAGATCTTTCCGGGTTCGATCGTCGCGCAGGTGGAGCTCTGGCCGGCGTGGAGCGTCAGCAGATTGTCGTCGAGTGCGACCAGTGCGGGGTCGTCCTGGATTCGGCCGACCGTGTCGCTTCCGATGCCGAGCTTGCCGTTGGTGTTCTCTCCCCAGCACCACACCTGAGGCGAGCCGGTCGAGCCGACGCACGTGTGATCCTGGCCCGCCGCGATCAGCTGGACGGGGGTGGCGGTGCGGCAACCGTCAAAGTCGCAAGCATCGCTCCCGCATTCGCAGTCGCAGACGGGAGCCTCGACCACGGGGTCGGTGCTTGCGTCGCCCGCATCCACCGCTGCATCGCCGAACGGTGCGTTGCAGGCCATGGGAACGCTGGGCTGCGAACTCTCACCGCTCGCCTCCACGCACGCATCGACGCAAGCGCCCTGAAAGCAGGTCTGGCTGGGGCCACAGCTAAGCCCACTGCATGCCGCTTCGAAGCGCAGGCGAACGTGTCGGACGGTCTCCGGAACGAAGTCTCCGATCGCTCGTACTGCGGCCAGCGGTTGGTCCTGGGCATCGCGGAGGGTTGCTTCGAACCAGAACTCATCGTTGTTGCTCTGTGGCGGTCCGACCGGAATGCTGGATGGCAGGAGGTTGGGGACATCCGCGAAACTGCGGGTCTGATCAAAGCCATTGGGGCAAGCGGGGGCATCGACGAGGCGGCAGGAACGCACGCGAACGGAAACCGAGCTCGCGAGTAACACCTCGTCCGCCTCGACGTGCACCACGACCTGGGTGGGGTCGTCGGTGCATCCCGGCATGGCGAGGGCGACCGTGAGCGCGACGGCGCACGTCCGGTGCGTGAGGCGCACGGACCGCAGTAGTCGAGCCGCAAGGGCACGCTGCCATCTCGCCATCGCCACAAGGTAACCCGGAAGGATGCAACAAGCTATGACGCGGGGGTGGGTACGCCGCGTTGATCGCACCGGACGTGCGCCGTCGGCGACCTTTCCATGCGGCCCAGTCGGCCGAACAGAGAATAAGCCAGGCACGCGACCAAAGGCCCAAGGCTTCATAGTTTTTACCGCGATTCGCGGCCAAGCCGTCGGAGGAGCCGGGAGCGCTCTTTGCTCTTCCGAAGCTCGGTTCCGGCGTCTCGAGTAAGGAGTCCGTTGGCCACCGCGGTGTCTATGAGCGAATCGAGCGCAAGGCGGTTCACCCAGTCGGTGTGCGCTTCCTGCAGCGCTGAGGGGGCGCCGGCAATTCGAATGGACAGGTCGATTAGCGCGGTGAGCTCGGAGCGAACATAGCCAGCGTTCCGAATCGATGCGCGCCCAACCGCCGATTCGTGGAGCGCAAGCACGATAGGTGTCGCGGGGGAAATGCTCGTCCAAGGCACGGGAGCTCCGACGACCAGGCGGGTTCCCAATCCTCGGCCGCGCGGACCCAGCGAGAACACCAGCTCGATCGATTTGTCGTCGAGGCTTTCGTCGATCGAGAGCGCCGCATCGAGGTGCGGTTGCACGCGGTCCACGGTGGTGGCGAGTTCGGTTCGGAGCGAACGGGCGAACTCATCTCGATACGCCGTCGCCGAAAGCGCCAGATTTGCTCGAAATAGCTCGACGAGCGGCGTAGGGAGCTGACGAAGTGTTCTTGCGAAGGGGTGCGCGGTATCGAGCGCTTCGACCGGAGCCCCCGCGGACTGGAGAAACGATTCGATGTCCGCGTAGCCCATCGGGAAGCCGTGGAGCGCTTCTGCGGCGGGGCTTCGGTGATACAGCGCTTCGAATGCCCTCGCGTCCTCATCGAACCAGCGGTGGCTATCGGTCGGCAGGGTGGTCCGCGCCCAGCGAAGGTACGCCGGGTCCCAGAGCGAGGAGTGATGGGCGACCCGCGCAAACGCGAGGCCGTGATACACGAGATTCGTAAAGTCGCTTCCGACGATGAGCACGATCCGACTACTCGTCGTCGAGCCGCACGTTGAGGCAGGGGGTGGGGACAGGGTCGGGCCGAGGTCTTGGCAGGCGAAGGCACACGCGGGGCGCTGGCCGCATCGAGGGCTTCATCTGCGTGGCCGCGGCGGCTTCAGAGGAGGTGTCCTCGTCTTCTTCGGAAGGGTCGTCCGACTCGGTTTCTGGGTCGGGGTTTGCCGGCGCCTCTTCATCGGGGAGAATCGGGCGCATCTCCACGGGTTGAGGATCGGCGATATCCGAGAGGCACACCTGCGGTGGCGCTTGCTCGAGAACCGGCTCCTCCACCCGCTCGGGCGCAAGGCACGGCTGCGGGGCCGGCTCTTCGCAGCCGACGCTGGTGATTCCCGCCAGTGCGACCGCAATGAAGGTTCGGCGACGTGCAAGAATCGCCGACCGATCCTCGTCGTCGGGTCGCCAGTCGTCGGGTCGCGCGTCGTCGCCCCTCGGGTCTTTGGGCTCGCGAGCCATGTTCCTACTCTATCCGAGGCGATGCTCGCGCGCCGCGTCTTCCCATCGCCGTGTGTGTTCACCGGCTACTCGCCCTTAAACCATAGGCACACCTGGGGTGCGGGGACGGGACCGGGCTGACGGCGAGGTCGGGGTTTTGGAGGCTGGTTCGGGTCCGATTCCTCCCTGATCTCCGGCTGCGCCAGAGGCTCGCTCGGCTCCTCTACGTCTACCGTTTCCTCTTCCGCGGTTGTCGTCGGCTGCATCTCGATCGTGAGACGGGACGCCGGTTCGGGCTCGGATGTGGGATGGTCGTCGCAGCCGACCGCGATGCCTGCCAGCGCTAGGGCGATGAATTGCCGCCGCCGACGGATGATGGCTTTCGTATCTTCGTCTTCGGGCATGAGTGCTCGACCCCCGGAGGATCGGAGTCGCGCTTTCATACGCGTGCTCTGATACACTTTTCCCTGTGTCGTTGAAGATCGACCAGGACCATTCCCGCTTTCGCCAAATCGTCCGCGGCAAGATTCGACAGAACCTCCGGAAATACATTTCCCAGGGGGAACTGATGGGAAAGCAGGGCAAGGAGCTCGTCTCCATTCCGATTCCCCAGATCGATATTCCGAAGTTTCGCTTCGCCGACCGCCAGCAAGGGGGCGTGGGTCAGGGCGACGGTGAGCCCGGCGATCCGTTGAGCGGTCAGGAAGGCGATGGGTCGGGGCCGGGCGAGGCGGGCAACCAGGCGGGTGAGCACGCCCTCGAGGTCGACATTACGCTGGACGAGCTTGCCGAGATCCTCGGGGAGGCGCTCGAGCTTCCCAACATCGAGCCCAAGGGCAAGAACACCATCGTCGATCAGAAGGACCGCTACGTTGGCATCCGGAACGTCGGACCAAACTCGCTCCGACACTTTAAGCGCACCTATCGCAACGCGCTCAAGCGGCAGATCGCGTCCGGGACCTACAACGAGCGGCGCCCGATCATCGTTCCTACGCGCGAAGACATGCGGTACCGGTCCTGGAAAGTCGAAGAGGAGCCGGTCGCCAACGCGGTCATCATTTACATGATGGACGTCTCCGGTTCGATGGGCGACGAACAGAAAGAGATCGTGCGCATCGAATCGTTCTGGATCGATGCGTGGCTGCAGCGCCAGTACAAGGGAATCGAGACGCGGTTCATCATTCACGATGCGGTCGCCCGCGAAGTGAATCGAGACACCTTCTTCCGCACTCGAGAGTCCGGGGGAACGATGATTTCGTCGGCGTACAAGCTCTGCACCCAGATCATCGACGCCGACTATCCCCCGGGCGAATGGAACATCTATCCGTTCCACTTCTCGGACGGAGACAACTGGAGCGTCGACGACACCTTGCTTTGCATCGACATTCTCAAGAACCAGCTCATGCCGATCGCCAACGTGTTCTGCTATGGCCAGGTCGAGAGTCCTTACGGCTCTGGTCAGTTCATCAAGGATCTGCGCGAGCATCTCAAAGAAGACGAGCGGCTCATCACCAGCGAGATCCGCGATCGGGACGCCATCGTGTCATCGATCGGAGAGTTTCTAGGGAAGGGCAAATAGCCGTGTCCCAGTTCGCACTTCGCACGGCACTTCCCCGCTACCTCGCCGACGAACAGAGTCGGATCGAAGAGATCGCGCGGGGCTTTGGTCTGGATTTTTTTCCGACGATCTTCGAGGTCTTGAGCTACGACCAGATGAACGAGATCGCGAGCTACGGCGGCTTCCCCACGCGGTATCCGCACTGGCGCTTCGGCATGGAATACGAGCGCATGTCGAAGAGTGCGGAGTATGGACTATCGAAGATCTACGAGATGGTGATCAACAACAATCCGTCGATCGCTTATCTCCTCGAGGGCAACAGCATCGTCGATCAGAAGCTCGTGATGGCGCACGTCTATGCCCACGTCGACTTCTTCAAGAACAACTTCACGTTTGCCACCACCAGCCAGGGCCGCGACAAGCGCACCGGAGAGCCGATACGGAAGTGGATCGACACCATGGCGAACCACGGCTCGGTGGTGCGCCGCTGGGCCAATCGCGTCGGCATCGAGCATGTGGAGACCTTCATCGACCACTGCTTGAGCCTCGAGAACCTGATCGATCCCAACAAGCCCTACCTTCCGAGAACCCGCCCGGCTTCTCAGGAAGAGGGCAACGGGGAAGACGAGGCTGAAGAGCCGAGTCTTCTTCGCGTGGATCGGGACTACATGGAGTCGTTCATCAACCCCGACGAGTTCGTCCAGCAGCAAAGGGCCAAACTCGAAGAAGAAAAGGAGCGGGCCAAGCGCCATCCCGAGAACCCGGACCGAGATGTGCTGGGCTTCCTCATCGACAATGCGCCGCTCGAACGGTGGGAACGAGACGTGCTCACGGTGATTCGCCGCGAGGCCTACTATTTCTATCCGCAAATGCAGACGAAGATCATGAATGAGGGGTGGGCCAGCTATTGGCACTCCAAGATCATGACGACGAAGGTTTGCGACGCTTCGGAGATCATCGAGTATGCGGAGCGCAACGCGGGGGTCATGGCGACGGGGAGCGGGCAGCTCAATCCGTACAAGCTTGGCGTGGAGCTCTACCGACATATCGAGGAGCGGTGGAACCGAGGCCAGTTTGGCAAGGAGTGGGAGGAGTGCGACTCTCTTGCGGAACGCAAGAGCTGGGATCGCCGGACGGGACTTGGCCGCAAAAAGATCTTTGAGATTCGGCGGCTCTATAACGACGTCACGTTCATCGACGAGTTTCTCACGCCCGACTTTGTTTACGATCAGAAGCTCTATTCGTTCGGGTTCAACAACCGGAACGACCGCTGGGAGATCGAGAGCCGTCAGTTTAATGCGGTGAAGCAAAAGCTTCTGTTCCAGCTCACCAATGCCGGTCAGCCGTTCATTTATGTGGTCGACTCGAACCACGAAAACCGGGGCGAGCTTCTCCTCTCACACGAGCATCGGGGGATCGACCTGCGGACCGACTGGGCGAAAGAGGTGCTCTCCTCGCTTCATCGGGTGTGGCGCCGACCGGTCGAGATTCACACGGTGGTCGAAAAGAAGCCGACGCTGATTCGCTTTGACGGAAGCGAGCACGTTCAGCGACCCCTCAAGTAAAGCCATGACCGTTCATCGGTGCGAAGGCGCGGCGGCCGTTCCACCGGCGCAGCCCACCCGAGCAGAGCGCCAAGCCGAGCAGGCATCGGAGGGTCGAAGGGTGTCGATGGCTGGCCCTTCGAGGGCAGGGCTGTCGGTCATGGCGCTGTTGATGCCTGCCTTCTCGGCTGCGATTTGGCCAGAGAGCGCCGAAGGCCAGTCAAGCCTCGACCCGGATGCGGACCCGATAGCCCGCGAGGCGGCGGACGTTGGGGAGCAAGGGAACGCCACCGATTCGCCACCGGCGGCGAGCCGACCGGATCGGCTACCGGATGTGGGAGATGTCTCCGGCGAAGAGGCCCCGGCCGACGCGGAGCTCGACCGGTCGGAAGGTACCCCGAGCGAGTCGAGTCCGGTAGGGCAGAACACCCCGATCGAGCCGGAACGCGCCGGTTGGGATATCCAGTCCGGATTTGGTTCGGAGGCTTGGCTTCGTCGTGACCGGTCCGCGACCCACGAGCCCCCTTCGGGCGAGTCGACTCCGATCGAAGAGGAGCCGCGGCCGGATCTGATCGTTTCAGGACGGCTTGGCCTCGGCGTCAGCTATGATTTCTTGCCTGGCTTCGGCGCGAGCTTCGGAGCTGCGGTCGGACTCGGTCTCTTTCAAGTGATCGACTTAGAGATCTTTGCGTCGTTGTCGGCCACGTCGGAAGAAGTGCAGGACGACCTCGGAGCGCGGTTTTCCTACGTGGAGATCGGAGGTCGGGTCTGCCGTCGTTTCCTTTATGGGGTGGTCGAACCTGCGCTCTGCGTGGGGGCCGCATTCGCGAGCGTCGACATGGACGCGCTTACGTTGGGAGATGTCGAGGGGTCCCGCGGAGTATTTGTGGGCCACGCGCTTGCACGGGTCGGGGTACGTCCGGCGGAACGGGTGGCCATCGAGCTCGAGGCGGGGGCGGGCCTTCAAGCGCCCGCCGACGAGTTTGTGCTGCTCGAGTCTGGACGCAGCATTGCAGTTCACCAGCCTTCTCGGGTCTTTCCCATGTTTGGGCTCGCGGCTCGTGTGGAGTTCAACTGATCGGATGGCGTTCGGAGCGGAAAGGAGTAGGCTCCTCCCTTCCAAGGAGACGGATGTGAGCGGATTTGGACAACCTCCGGGCGGCGGTCAGCCCCCGGGCGGCGGTGGTTTCGGCGGCGGCGGCGCGCCGCCTGGTGGTCAGCCTCCCGGCGGTGGCGGTTTTGGTGGCGGTCAGCCACCCGGTGGCGGCCAACCTCCGGGTGGCGGCGGCTTCGGTGGCGGTCAGCCACCCGGTGGCCAACCTCCGGGCGGCGGCGGCTTCGGTGGCGGTCAGCCACCCGGTGGCCAACCTCCGGGCGGCGGCGGTTTCGGCGGGGGTCCACCGCCAAGTGGTGGTGGCTTCGGCGCGCCGGCAGGCGGCGGCTTCGGGAGCCCGGGTGGTGGAGCACCGGCGGGTGGTGG
>JBCCZL010000308.1:0-11366 GCA_039187775.1 Myxococcota bacterium | reverse complement strand
TGGGGGATGGCCGGGGACGAAGGCGATGCCTACGCCTATCACTTCGAAACCGGCGGCGTTCACTTCTTCGCGCTCAACTCCGAGGACGATATTGGGCCGATGGATGAAGGGGTGACGTGGCTCGCAGAGCGGCTCGTCGAAGTGGAACAGGAGCCGGGGTATCGCTTCACCGTCCTGTTCTTCCACCATCCGATCTACACGTTGGCCCGGCACGGCCCCAAGCAGAACCTCCGGGAAATGCTCCTTCCGATCATTGCGCGTCACGACATTCCCCTCGTGCTCCAGGGCCACAACCACGTGTACGAGCGGTTTGTTGCCGACGATGTCACTTACGTGACCACCGGCGGTGGAGGAAGCGGCCTCTACAACCTGGACGAGAATGTCGAGAACTTTCCCGAGGACGCGCCGCTTCGCGTGGCGGCTGCGCGAGCATTTCACGCGATGATGCTAGAGATCGACAGCACGACGATTCGCGGCCGCGCCGCAGACGACAGCGGCCAAGAGATCGACGCTTTTCAAATCACCTACTGACCAAGCGTCCGCCGCACAAGTCCGCACATCGGCGGCGCGTCCGACAGTCCGAGCACCCGATCGAACGCTACGGCACGCCAGCAACCGCGTTTCGCAGCACGTGAAAATACTGTTGCCCCCGCAGGCTATCGTTCTCCGAGGCGAGACGCGGAACCACCGTGTCGGCTTCGTCTTCCACTCCGACCCGAATCGCCGCGCTTCGTCGTTCGAACACCACCGTCGGGAACCGACTCGCGTCGGCCTCGCCGAGAAGCACCACCACGGTTCCGAAATAGACGATTCGCTCATCGTTCCCCGACGGCACCAAGACCGGCGCGTGTTCGCCGAGCTCGAGATCGCCGCCGCGTTCGCCCTGAAGGTGAAGGAAGTCCATCCGGTGCCCCTCGGGACGGCTCCGGGTGACCCATGACACCAGCCCCGTCGTATCGAGAAAATAGTCGACCGGGCGGCCCGCGCGCGTGCGAATGCCCGAAGAGCTCGTCACGTCCCCGTCGTCGTACACCACCCGCACCTTGCCGAGCACCAGGAGCTCCTCGCCCTCGAGCGAATCCACATTCGCGCGCTGATACCCGGTGCTCGAGCCACCGCAGCCCACCAGGAGCAGAACCCACACGATACGGCAGGCCGAACGGGCGACGGGGAGAGTCATGGCCGGCGTCGGGCCTGTCGGCGCTGCGCGCGCTCGAACACCGTCCGAGGCGTCTCCCTAGTCATAGTGCTGATGCCGTTCCGTCCAAGAAACGGTGGTCCCGCGCTTAACAGATCCGCGGTGAACGCAAACGAGCGATCGTAGGCGCCGGTGTCGAGGCGAGATTGAAAGTCAGCAAAGTCGTGGATCATGTAGTGCCAGCGTCCATCTCGCGCGATCTCGATGCTCCGATGGCGAATCGTCCGGACGACGATGCTCTCCTCGTCGGTTCCTAGCTGGCGCATGTTCTCCTTGAACGCGTCGGTGTACGGAAAGAACTGCTCCGCGTTTGAAAAGTAGACGAGTCGGATGGGGACTCCGAGTTCTTCCGCAGCCTGAGCGACCGGACGCATCGTGGTTGGGGACGTGACATCGCCATTCCGCGCGATCACCCGACCGTTTCGAAACAGGTTGCGCGTGTAGTTGTACATCTCGGAGCTCGCAAGCCAGGAGAACGGTTGCCCGTTTCGCTCGAGGCGAGCCACCCGACGAAGGTAGGAATGCCACGCGCCGCGTCGCGACTCCCAGTGGTTCAGAATCTGCTGCCGCTCGGGATGATCTGAAAGGCCCTCACGCAGAAGGGCGAGGCTCCGGCGTTCCTCCGCCGCAGAGAACCGAGCGAGAAGCGCCTCGGGTGTCTCGGAAGCCTGGACCAGCACGGAATAGACTTCGTGCACCCACGGGATTCGCGGGTCGTAGTCGACCATGAAGAGCAAGCTCGATTGAGCCATCGCCGCCATGGTGTAGTTCTGGTCCGAACCCACTCCCACGAGCGCGCCGCCCAAGCCGTCGAGATGAGGAATCAGCAAATCCTGCCGCCACTCGTTGCTCCGGTAGTAGTGCTCGTTGGGCGCCTCCGTCCCCTCGTGAGGAACTGCCGCGAGCACTCGCGCGGCCTCCGCGCTCAGTGGCTGGGTCACATCGGCGGACACCTGCGCCGAAGCCGTCGCTAGCGGAAAACCAGCGAAGAGAAGTAAACCAGCGAAAAAAGGGACAAATCGCTTCATCGGATCCTCGGGTCGGTCCACGGCAGCGAGGGCCGGGCGATCAGGAGACGCGAGAATAACGCAGAGCTTCAAATCTGGCATCTATCCGCAAAAGGGTGAAACGATCTCCCCGGCTCCGGTGACTTAGCGTTAGATTGGACCTCCGCGCCATGGATTTCAGTACTCGCCCCGACGACGAGAGCCCCCAGCTCCAGCGTCGGATTACCGCAGTCCTGGCGTCGCTCTTCGGCCTGTCGACGATGTTCTTCATCTACGTCGCCATCGACGGGGTGGTCGAGGACGATTGGGGTCGGTTCGAGTCGCCCGAGACGGCAATTCATGCCGCATGCAGCGTGGTCCTTCTCGTGCTGACGGTGCTTGCCGGTCGTGGACGCCGCACGGTGCGTCAGCTCTACGTTCTGGAGGCGGTGGGCATCCTCGCCCTCGGTGCGCTCATGGCGTGGCTTTCGAGCTACGTTCACGTCGGTTTTCGCCCTGAGTTCACCGCCCTGATGGCGCTCACCGTCACCATCGTCGGTCGGAGCGCGTTCGTCCCGAGTACCCCGAAACGCACGGTCGTCCTGTGCCTCCTCCTCGCGATTCCCCTCGGCTGGTTGGCATACACCACGTACGACGGTTATGAGCGTCCGGCCCCAGACTATCCCAACCTCACCGGAATCGGAGTCCTCGTGTACGTGATGCTCTGGTGGCTCGCGGTCAGCGCCCTAGCGGTCGCGACCTCGCAGGTGATCTATGGACTCCGCCGCGCAATGAACCGCGCGATGCGGCTCGGTCAGTATGCCCTCGAAGAGAAGATCGGGGAGGGGGGCATGGGGCAGGTGTATCGGGCGAGTCACGCCATGCTCCGCCGGCCGACCGCGGTGAAGCTGCTCGAAAATGCTAGCGAAGAACAGCTCCACCGCTTCGAGCGGGAAGTGCAGCTCACCGCTGGGCTGAGTCACCCCAATACGATCGCGATCTTCGACTACGGGCGGACTCCCGAGGGGATCTTCTATTACGCGATGGAGTACCTCGACGGATGGAATCTCGAAGACCTTGTCAGAAAGCACGGCCCCCAACCCCCTGGTCGCGTGATTCACGTTCTTCACCAGGTCTGTGGCGCACTCCAGGAGGCGCACGCCGCGGGGCTCATTCATCGGGACGTAAAGCCCGCAAACATTATCCTCTGCACCCGCGGGGGCGTGGCCGACGTCGCGAAGGTGCTCGACTTCGGTCTCGTCAAGGATCTTGACCGGGGCGCCTCCACGGAGAAGACCGCTCACGATCGCGTGCTCGGAACGCCGCTGTATATGGCGCCGGAGGCGATCTCTGCGCCGGACGCGGTGGATGGCCGAAGTGATCTCTACGCCCTCGGCGCGGTCGGTTACTTCCTTCTTACGGGCAAGCCGGTGTTTCAGGGAGCGACCATCGTCGAAGTTTGTGCCCACCATCTGCACTCATCGGTCACGCCGCCCTCGGAGCACATACCGTCGGTACCGTCGGACCTCGAAGAGTTGATCCTCCAGTGCCTGGAAAAGGAGCCCGACGCGCGGCTCGAGGATGCAGATGCGCTCCGAGAAGCGCTCCTCCGCTGCGCCGCGGCGCCGGAGTGGGCGCAGCGAGAAGCCCGAAGCTGGTGGGAGAGTCACGGAACGTCTCGGCCGCGCGAGAGTTCCGGGGAGAGCAGCACCGTGCGTCTGACGGTGGACGTGTCCCGAGCGGTCCGCGCGAGCTAGAGAGCGGACCCACAACCTCGCCGTGTCGACAGCCGATGGATCGGCGTCGCTGGGAGTCGCGATTCGACGAAGGACGTGCAAAGCATATTCGAGGAGAAAGGCCAGAGGCCGGTCGGGGCTGCCAGCGGCGTCGAGGCGCGGCTGGCGGCGTGGCGGCGTGGCGAGGTTGTGGGTCCGCTCTCTAGTCATCCACGGAGGACCTCGTTCTGGTTCACGCCAGTGTCCTGATGGTATTCCGGACCCTTTTGGTTTTGCCTTGTTTTCGCCTTGGTCTCGATTACCGCGTCGTCACCAGGACTCCCGCACCGACAGTCTCCCGCGCCTCGAGCGCTCGGTGAGCCTCCGCCGCGTCACGCAATGGGTACTCCTGATCGACACCGACGCGAACCGCTCCGGACCGCAACACGTCAAACCAACGCGCCGCCGATCGCTGAAGGTCGGTCCCGGTCGCAGTGTACGTACGGAGCGTCGGTCGGGTGATAAACAGGGACCCAAGTTGGGCAAGCCCCTCGAAGTCGACGGGAGGGCGAGGTCCTGCCGCCGCACCGAGGGCCACGTAGAGACCTCTCGGCGCCAGAGCCTCAAGCGATGGACTGAAGCAGTCGCCAGCGACGGAGTCGACCACCATGGTCACGCCGTGCCCTGATGTGATTTCCTTGACCCCGTCGGCGAACTCGCCGTAGGGCAGCACACGCTCGTAGCCCACCTGGAGCGCCTTATCGCGCTTCGCGGCACTTGAGGCGGTTCCGATCACGCGAAGACCAAGATGGTTGGCCCACTGTCCGAACAGGAGCCCAAGGCCGCCAGCTGCCGCGTGATAGAGGACCACTGTCCCTGGCGGAAGCGCACGGAGCTCGTGAAGAAGGTAGTAGGCGGTCATCCCACGCACCATCGAAGCCGCCACGACCTTGAGGTCCAGCGCCTCCGGCACCAAAACCGCCCGACTCGCAGGAAGGACTCGGTGCTCTTGATACGCCCCGAGAAGCGGCGCATATGCAACCCTATCCCCGACCTGAAAACTACGAACTTCGGAGCCTACCCACTCGACGGTGCCTCCCGCCTCGATGCCGATTCCACTCGGGAGCGGAAGCTGCTCATCGCCCCGACGGCTATAAACGTCGAAGAAGTTTAGGCCAACGAAGCTCTGCCGGACGACAAGGTCGCTGTCGCATGGCCTCGGAAGGGCGAGGGGGTCGGTCCATTCGAGCACCTCCGGTCCGCCGTGACGTCGGACGATGAACCCCCGAGTCTGTTCACGCGGAGCGGATGCAAATCTTGCGTTCATCAGACGGTTCTACAGAAGCTGGGAGTTCCGGTTCGTCAGCCTCCATGAGCCATTGACGTGACGCCAGACATTCAGGAATCGAAGGGGGCTTGCGAACCTGTTGCCCCCGGCCATCCCCTCCACGACGCCCGCCCCGAAGGTCACCACAGTATCGCGGTAGTCTCGAACAAAGATCTCCGGCTCGTCGGCGCGGGCAATCGTGACCTCCGCTGATGTCAGCATCTCGATCACTTCTTTGCGAGTCAGCGTGCGCCCTGTCGTGTGTTGATAGATGAAGTCGTCGGAGAACACGTCTTCGAGCAGCTCACGGTCAGCGTTGACGAACGCACGGTAGAGTTGACGTTCGCGTTCTCGAATTTCGGTGTGGTCTGTCATTCCAACACCCTGAGACATGTATTCGCGGCGTAAAGGCAGCGGGGAGTGGACAGCCTGTCCACCTCGACACGAGATGCTCCGGAGGGTCGGGGCGACGGCGAATAAGGCCGATGGGTCACCTCGTCCGCCATTCCACCGCCACCGGTTCCGACGCGGCGGGAGGGGTCGAGGAAGGCTGCAATGGTTGTCCGCACTCGACCAGGAGCTCGTTCGGCGCAACCATCTTGCCACGAGTTGTCGACCGCAAACTTCGCGGCCTATGGCGACCTGACTCCGCAGACGCTCCGCCCGGTGGCCCTGGTCCTCGTATTTAGTCCGAATCGAAGAGCGGATGGCCGCGAGTGTAGGCAATGAGAAGGTTGAGGAAGTCGCGAACCACCGGTCGATCCCGAGTGTCCCGAGGGAAGAGGGCAACTGCGTCGGCTTTCGAACGCGCGGCGGGAGATACTTCCACCAGCGCACGCTCTTCGAGATCTTCCTTAACCAAAAACTCATTGAGCCGGGCAACCCCCGCTCCTCGCAGCACCAGCTCACGGGCAAGCCGCTGGCTATCGACAGCGATCGAAGGGCGAACGATGAGGGTTCGGCGGGGAGCGGACCCCGAAAGTGGCATCTCGAACGGGGCCAGACTGGTGCCCACTCGGATAAAGGGCAGATGGCGCCACGCGTCCTCAGAGTTCCCGAGCTTGGCCTGAAGAAGGTGTGGGGCCGCCACCGAAACAAGGGTGGTTCGCCCGAGCCGACGACGAACCAGAGTTGTCGACGTCCCCGGCTTTCCACGACGAATCGCGATATCGATCCCATTCTCAACGAGCGGCTCGTGGTCGTGGGTCATCCGGAGTTCCACCGTCGTCTTTGGTCGCTTTCGCCGGTAATCCGAGATGACCGGGGCGAGCGCAAGTTCCGCAAAAGAGCTGGAGACGGCGACTACCAGCTGCTCGTTGGCGATCAGTTGGGCGGCAGATACCGCCGCGAGAAGCTTGGACCTCGCTTCCACAAGATCTGCGGCGCGTTCGATGATCACGGCACCGAGTCGAGTCGGGACGAGTCGCCGTCCCTCTCTCACGAACACGCGCTCTCCGAGCCGCGCTTCGAAAGCTGCGAGCCGCTTGCTGACGGTACTTCGAGGAAGGCCGAGCGACAGTGCGGCCGACCGCAACGTCGCGCCGTCGGCAAGAGCGGCAAGGAGACTCGTATCGTCCGGACTAAGCTCGGTCATACGCGGCCGGATTGTACACTCGCCAGCAACCAGCTCCGCGTGCTAGGCCCGGAGAGGATCGGAAGTAACAACGGCTCACCAACCGGCCGACGGCTCCAGGCGGCCGGGAGTGTCCGCCTCGTCGAGGTCGGAGAGAGTTCCATCCAGAAGCGAAGCCCCATGGTCGTGGAGGCGGCTCCTTACCTTCGGCGAAATTCAGATCGATACCGGTGAAGGTTTCGACCCAACCACCCTGGGCAGTGGGTGCGAGCTAGCGATGAGCCGTCTTTCTTGGGTTCGAGCGTACGTTGCGTTCTGTGATTTCGGGAGGTTGCGCACCGTGGTGGGGCAAATAATTACCTCGTCCCCGTTTGTTAGCAGCAGTTAGAGGTTGGGGGTGAGCTCGACTTGAAAGCGGAGGTCTTCGATGGGCTTCGGGGGAGCGGTTCCTTCGGCGGGGTTCAGATCGAGGTTGGCGACGGTTCCTTCGATCCACATTTCATCGACGGCGGTGAGGGTGATCTCGGTGGGTTCTCCGCTCCAGGATTGCCCGTCCGTATTGCGGTACGTTAGCTGCACTCCGTCTCGGAGAGTCACCGGGGGCTCGGCGGCGAACACGTCGAAGCCACTTACTTCGACCATCAGCTCATCGCCGTTCGCGCCTCGAGCCGCGACGACAAAGTCGGTGGTGGAGGCTCGCTGTTCCGCCGCCGGAAGCTCGGTCATCCGCTGCGCTTCACCGCCGAAGACGAAGGCAACGAATGTCTCGTCGGGCGGGGCATCGGCGGGGGCCGACTCGGTCCCTTCGTTCGACGCGGCGCGGGCCCGATCGAGGACTCCCTGGACGGCCTCCCGGACCTCTTCTTCGGTCGGCTCGTCCGAGGCTTGGTCGGAGGCGGACTGATCGGAGGCGGATTGCTCCAGCGGGATTTCGTCCGGCGACTCCTCATCGCCACACGCCGCAATCATCGACGCGCATAGAGTCGCCGAGGCGAAGAGACTCCACGAGGCCACCACCCCCGCGTGCTGCAGCCGAATCACAGAGCCTCCGGCGCGGGCGCCTCGACCTCGAGGTCGCGCGCGCAGCGGAATCCGAACCGGTGGGGCCCCCGATTGGGTGCGCCGGATCCGCGCCGAGCCTGGGCTCGCGCTCGCTCGGCGGGCCACCACCAGGAACCGCCCCGCACCGATTTGAGGGGATGGCCCGAACAGCGCTCGGCACCGCCTCCGCACGGGCCCTGAGGATTGCGACCGAAGCAGGCGTCACCGCACTCGTTGTCGCAGCCCCGCAGGCAGTCGCTGTACCAGTCGGCGACCCACTCATGCACATTGCCCGTCATGTCATAAAGCCCCCAGTGCCCCGGGGGCCGGCTCCCCACCTCCGCCGTGATCTCGGTGCCGCAGCCACGACCGGAGCCATCTTGGATCACCGCCCGCTCGCAGCCGAGGGGCTCGTTCCCCCACGCATAGATCGTGTCGTCCGGACCGGCGGCACCCCGCTCCCACTCTGCTTCGGTCGGAAGCCGCTTTCCCAAGCGCTCGCAGTGCGCGACCGCGTCGTACCAGGACATCGCCACCATGGGCTGACGCGGCGCGCGGTAGCGACGAAAGGGCATCGGCCGACTGCACACTCCAGCAACAATGCACTCTTCGTAGTCCTCGTTGGTTACTTCGTAGATGTCCATGTAGAAGGTGTCGACGTATACCTCCCCCGGCTCCCGCTCATCGGGCCGACCCTCGGTGTCCCCGAGTTCGAAAGTTCCCCCACCCACGCAGGCCATGCCTTCGGGCCACGCTTCGGGCGGCGGACAATCTTCCGGAGCATTGGGGTCGCGCGGCTCCGCGGGCTCCTCCGAGGCTTCCGCGATCGACCCGGCTCCGGTCGGCTCCTCTGAACGAGGCTCTCCTGAAGTTCGCTCTGTCGAAGTTCGCTCTGCCGAAGTGGGCTCTACCGGAACGGTTGCCGGCTCGGCGGAGGCTGACACCGGAGGCGGCGCGGTCTCTCCGCCGCACGCCACGCCCAGTAGGAAAAGCGCAGCGATCGACGCCGTGTCGACGCGCGAACGGAGAACCACGAGCGTCATTGCATCACGGTAAAGAGCGGGCTCTTGAGCCAGTCTCCGCCGTCCGCCACGATCGTCGTTCCGGTGATGAGGGACGCGGCTTCGGTGCTAAGGAACACCGCGAGGGACGCGATTTCCTCGACCCGCCCGAAGCGCTTGATGGGAATCATCTCTTCGATCTTCTCCTTCATGCCGAGGGGCACGAGCCGCGAGGCTCCCTCGGTGTCGTCGATCGGCCCCGGTGCGATACCCACGACCCGAATGTTCGACGCCGCCCACTCCAGGGCGAAGGAACGGGTCAACGAGTCGACCGCCGCCTTGGCTGCCGACGCATGAACCTGGAGCGGTGTCGCGCCGTAGTGAAGGGTCGCCGAGATATTCAGGATCGTACCCCCGTGGTCCCGGAATCGGCGATCAAACACCGCCTTCGACACATTAAATGTTCCCTGGGCATCGATCTCCATGACCGTGCGAAACCCGTTGTACGAGAGTTGGGCGGCCGGCGCGAGAAAGTTCCCGGCGGCTCCGTTGACCAACACGTCGATCCGACCAAAGCGCTCCAGGGTGGCGTCCACCATTGCCTCGACCGCTTCGGTGTCGCGCACGTCCGCTGGCACAGGAAGGCAGCTCCGGCCGGTCTCCTTGCCCATCTCCTCGGCTGCGGCCTGAAGCCGGTCCGCCTTCCGACCCACGATCGCCGCATCGGCGCCGTGCGCAAGAAGTGCGCGGGTGATCCCTTTGCAGATTCCCGAGCCCCCACCGGTGACGAGAGCCACCTTTCCTGAAAGCACATCGTCACGAAATACGCTCACTTGTCCTCCTCTCACTCCGCGGGACGTCTATTTGGCTTGCCTGGTCCGTTTCTCGCAAGATGATTCGACCGATGAGTGCTCGTCCCGACTACGACTGCATAGTGATCGGCGCTGGGGTGGTGGGCCTGGCCTGTGCGGCCGAACTCAGCCGTCGCCACTCGACCCTGGTCATCGAAACCGAGGCCGGACCCGGCCGCGCCACCTCCAGCCGCAACAGTGGGGTCATTCACGCGGGAATCTACTATCCGCCGGACTCCCTCAAAGCCAAGACCTGCGTCGAGGGGCGAGAGCTCCTCTACGCCCGAGCCGATCGCGAAGGGATCGCCCATCGCCGAACCGGCAAAGTCGTAGTCGCGGTCGACAAGCGCGAAGTGGGCCACCTCGAGCGACTCCTTCGGCAGGGCGAAAACGCCGGGGTCACCGGCCTTCGGATGTGGGACGCGGCCGCGCTCCAGCGTCACGAGCCGCTGCTTCGCGGCGTGGCTGCGCTCCACTCGCCGGTGTCGGGCATCGTCGATGCGCACGGCCTCATCGAGAGCTACCGGCGGGAGCTTCTGCGCCGGGACGGAGACGTCGTGCTGCTCACCGAGGTGATCTCCGCCGAACTCCGGGGCGACCGAGTTCGACTCGAAACGCGGAGCCATGGCGAAACCACCAGGGTGGACGCCAGCCTCGTCGTCAACGCTGCCGGGCTCGCCTCGGACGAGATGCTGCGGCGAAGCGGCGCCGACCCCGAAGCCCTCGGCCTTGCGCTCCACTTCTGCAAAGGCGACTACTTCGCGATTTCCCGGCGCCCGCTCCCTCAGACCGCCCTCGTCTACCCGGTACCTCAATCCGCCGGTCTCGGCGTGCATCTGACGATCGACCTCGGCGGGCGTTGCGTGGCGGGGCCGGACACCACGTACGTCGACGAGATCGACTACCGCGTGGATGAACGGAAAGCTGCGGCGTTCCACGAGTCGGTGGCGCGCTACTTTCCCTCGGTCGCGCTCGAGGACTTTTCCGCCGACTACTCGGGCATTCGTCCCAAGCTCCAGGGCCCCGGCGAGGCGTTTCGCGACTTCGTCATTCATCAAGATCAGCGAATGGTCCATCTCCTCGGTATCGAATCACCGGGGCTCACCGCCTCTGAATCCATCGGCCGGCGGGTGGCTGCGATCGCCGACGACATCATGTAGCCGGGGACGGCTGGAGCTCATCTCAACACTTCCCGAAGCCGCGGGGACTGCGCATCAGTCCTGCCGATGCGCGATCTGCATCGGCGCCTTGAAGAACGCATTGTGGGATGGGTCGTTGTACTTTTCGTACTGAATCTCCCACGGCGCGACCTCGACATCGCTGTCGCGAGCGCGGATGGTCAGCGCGTGGGGAACCACCGTCCGGTAGCTGCTGCCCTCGGGAAGATCGTCGTTGGTGACGCCGCCAGCGGAAAACACCGTGATCAGTGTGACGTGGTCGTCTCGGTAGGTTTCGGCGTACCCCGCCTCCACTTTCTCGTGGCCTCGAATCAGCGAGTGGCAGCCGATGCGCTGAAGAAATGACGCAGCCTGCAGTCGCCCAAACGGAAAGCGGGCGGACTGCTCCTGGAGGGCCGGCGGAATGATCTCTGCCGAACTCGGGTCGCTCCACATCATCTGAAAGCGCGCGTCCGAGTCGTTGAGAAAGCTGAGGTCCTCGAAGCGTTCCTTGATG
>JBCCZL010000307.1:0-11370 GCA_039187775.1 Myxococcota bacterium | reverse complement strand
GGAATACGAACGAGTCCTGTTCTCGACTCAGCATCAGAAGTTGATCGCCCTCGACCGCCGCGGCGCGCACTTGCCCTTCATGAAAACGCATGAAGCGCGTCGGCTCATTGGCGACGGCGAGGAGCGGGGAGGTTCCGCGATGATCTCGGGCGATGAAGAGAACCGCCGCCGGATCGGTATTTTCGAGGACACGGTGATCCACGATGGCATCACAGCTCGGCCAGAGCTTTGCCGGGGCACGGACCGGACCCACGCGGAACTCTCCTTCGACGAGGCGAAAGCGCCGAATCGCGAAGTGGCAGTGCTCTCGGTAGGAGCTCACGATGATCAGGCGTTTGCCGGCGCCATGCGATGCGTAGGACACGCGCCCATAGGAGCCCCGGAACGCGTCGATGATCCGAGGCTCGCCCAACGTGCGACCGGGCCCGGTAAACGGCGCCACGATCAACCGATCGGGACCGCGGCCCACCACCGCGAAGGTCTCTCCTTCCAGCAAGTGCACCCCGAGAATGCTGCCGATCCCCGCGATCGGTCGCTCGACCGGCGAGTCTGCGGGGCCACCGCCGCCATGGACCGGCTGAAGAAGCAGCGTTCCGCGAGTCCGAACCAGGGCGAGCACTCCTTTGTCACCCACGACGTACGCGCCCAGGCTCTCGATCGGCGTCTCCAGCACGTCGATTCGCTCTGGTTCAGCCATTTCGCACTGCGCGCTCCCGGCAAGGGCAATCGTCGGCTTGGTGCTCGGTTCGTCGGGTGACGTTGACTCCCGAGACGCAGGCTCACGCTCGAGCGGTTCGAGAGTGGTCGACTCCACCACGGCCTCTGGGACCGACTCGGTGGCTCGTTCTTCGCTTGAACATGCCGCAAGACTCCAGCCAAGGGCAAACGAGAGCCAGCGAACCGAGGTCACGCCGTGCGGAGGCACGGAGGCCGGCCGACGAGGGCACGGGACCGCCATGGTTCAACCGAATGGGTTGTCCGGAATGTCCTCGGCCGGCGGAATCACCATGGGAGTGTCCATCATCGGGGTTTCCATGACTGGTGTATCCATGGCTGGGGTATCCATGGCCGGCGCATCCATCGTCGCCGGCTCTTCCATCGGAGTGGCCATCGGCGTGTCCATTGGGGTGACCATGGTCGACTCCATCGTCGTGGTCATCATCGTCACGAAGTTGGGGGTGGGGCGAACCTCCCGCGCGTTGAGCGCGATCGAGACGGAGGCCACCATTCGGCCGTCTTGTTCCTCGAACGCTTCGAGCGCCACGGTGTGGGACCCGCGGTCGTAACCTGCACGTACTGCGGTCAACTCGATCGGCCCGGTGGGCGCCGCTCGAAGCGAAAACTCGCCCTCGCTCAGGCGAAGCCCGGGGGATGTGACCCGCGCATTTTCGGGCTCGACGCGAACGACGATCGCGTAGGCCATCTCTTCGAGTTCAAAGGCGAGGGGTTCGTTGTCCGCCTCTGCCGCGGTGATCTGCTGAGACACCTCGGAGTAACCGCGAAGTCGCACCGCAAGATTCGCTTCTTGGCCGATCGGGAGCTCCACGTCGTTCGGCGTGGTCCCGCTGGGACGTCCATCCACGTAGATCGTCGCGCCGGGGGGCTCGGAACTGACCGCCACCGCGACCGTCGGAATCTCCGGCTCGGGTTCCGGCGTCGGATCGGCCTCGGTCACCGTCTCCGTGGGCTGCATGAACTGCGTGTAGTAGACCACGCCTCCTATGCCGAGGATCGCGATGAGTCCGATGACGATCGGCAGCAGCATCGACCGCTTTTCCTCGGGCGGTGGGGGCACCGGGGCCGAGGGGGTGGGGGCCTTCGCCATGTGCGGCGTGAGCTCGGGGTCCAGCCGCGACGCGACCGGTCGAGGTTCGGGCGGCGCCGAGACGGCCGAGGGCATGGCGGCCGGCGGCGTCCCGGGAAATGGCGCGGGTCGTTCCGATTCCCTTCGAAACTCAGGGTCAAGCTCGACGCTCGCCGGAGCGCCGGCGGAAGGAAGGGTCACATCCAGGTCACCGAGGCCGGGGCTGTCGTCTCCCACCAGCGCGTCGAGCTCTTGCTCGAGCGCATCGGGCCCGGAGAGTTCAGGGGCAGCCTGGAGCGGCATCGCCGGCTGCTCTCGCGACTCCAATCCGAGGTCAAGTCCTCCGGACTTGACGGCTGAGGGCTCCATTCCGAGGTCAAGTCCTCCGGACTTGACGGCTGCAGGCTCCGTAGCCGCCGCGAGGGCGGTTGCCGCGAGTGCCTCCACCGCCGAGGCACGTTCCTGCGCTTCGTGTGCGGCGATCTCCTGCGCTCGCTCCGCCGCGCGCTCCCGCGCCGCCTCCGCCTCGACCTTGGCTCGCTCGCGTGCTTCCTTTTCCGCCCGCTCGCGCGCTTCCCGGTCGGCCTTTTGCTGGGCCGCCTCGGCCTCACGGCGCCGTTGGATCTCTTCGGTCCGTCGGCGTGCGTCTTCGGCCTTCTGCTGCGCTTCGGCGGCGGCGTCCTCATCCGCGCCGCTCAGGGCCGACGCGAGGAATTCACTGGCGTGGCGCACCTGGGTTCGATCTTCCGGCGGCGGAAGCTCGTCCTCGGGCGTGGTCGAGGGAAAGAACTGCTGAGTCGGCTGCCGAGAGGGAACCCGTCGCGGATCCGCCCCGCCTGTTTCGAACTGGCCTTCGCCTTCGCCCCGCACCGAGATGATCTTCTGGACCATGGCGCGGCTGTTGGGGTCCATCTTGATGAACTTGATGCCCATTCCCGGGGGCGCGCCCTCTGCCGCCGACGCCTCGTCTCGCTTCCACACCACCCGGCCGACGCCGTGAATGAGGCGCGATTCGTCCTTGAGCTGAAACTCAAACTTGAGCAGCGTGCCGATGGGCATCGGCTTCTTGCTCTTGATGAAGATTCCGCCGCGAGAAATGTCCATCGCGTACTGCTCGATGAACTCGTCCACGGTTGCGCTTTTGAAGCGCACTTTCAGTGAAAGGGGAGCGCGCCGGTCCTTGCGCGTGTCGGCCATCCGTTCCTCCAGCCCGCGGGCAGAGCCGCATCCTATCGCAGGGAAGCGGATTTCCCCAAACGAATCGACGCTACCCGCGCGATCGGAGGGAGGCCAGCCAGCGCCTCACCAAAGCTTGGAGGCGCGTCCGGCGCCACATCGAGGAGCGGCCGGAGCGCAAACGCACGCTCGAGGAGTCCGGGGTGTGGGATTCGAAGGCCCTCGCGTTCGACTTTCCAGACGGGGGACCAAAGAATATCGAGATCCAACGTGCGCGGTCCCCAGCGAATCCGGCGCACCCGACCCATCGCCCGCTCGATGGATTGAAGCACCCCCAAGAGCCCTTCTGGTGCGAGGGTGGTTCGAATCCGAAACGCGGCATTCAAATAGTCGGGCTGGGCCGGACCCAAGGGCGGGCTTTCGTAGACGGGGGATGCCGAGAGAAGAGTGAGCGATTCTTGTGCCTCGAGAAGCCTCGCGGCCCCTTCAAGGTGGCCCCGCCGATCGCCAAGATTGCTGCCGGCTCCCACCACGACGTCCGCGGCGTTGTGGTCCATGTCCGTTTCTGCTGGGTCCACCGCCAAATCTGGACTTACCGCCAGGTCCGGACCCGCGCCACCGGTCGAGCCTCCGCGTTCCAGCGAATCATGCCGCCGACGAGGTGATAGACCTCGGTGTAGCCGTACTCCTGCACGAGCGCCTCCGCACACTTTCGGCTCTGGAACCCGTTCTGACACACGACCACCACGGGGGTTGCTCGGTCGACCGACGGAAGGCCCGATGCAAGGATCTCTTCCATCGGCACATGGCGCACGCCGTGAATGTGTCCGAGGTCTTCGAGGAGCTCTTCCTCCCGGCGAACGTCGACGAGCAGGAGGCCGTCCTTGTCGATCACATCGCCGGGGCGAGCTTCGAGGAAGCCGAGTTTGGTTCGGGGTGCGTCCTCGATCCGCATCGCCCTGATCCTTGCGCAGAGCAACCGCGAGGGCAATGGCCGAGGACCGCCACACGTTGAGCGAAGCGAAACAGCTCTGTACGGTGCCTCACTGATGGGTCGCCCGTCTCCATCCCGACCGCCGGTGTCCGCCGACCATCCGCTCCAGGTTTGGCAGGTGAACACCATGATTCGGCGCCGGCTCGAAAAGCACTTTGGCTCGGTATGGGTGCAGGGTGAGATCTCCGATGTCACGCGCCGTAGCGGCCACGTCTACTTCACGCTGAACGACGAACGGGAGCAGGCTCAGCTTCGCTGCGTGATGTTCCGAAGCGATGCGCAGCGAACCAAGGCGTCCCTCGAAGTGGGCGCCGCGGTGCGACTCCGCGGTTCGCTCACCATCTATCAGCCGCGGGGAACCTTTCAGCTCATGGCGAAAGTCGCCCTTCCCGCAGGTTTTGGCGACCTTCACCAGCAGTTCGAACGGACTCGGCGCAAGCTTGCGGCGGAAGGGCTCTTCTCCGAGGAGCGAAAGCGGCCTCTTCCGCGAGTGCCGCAAACGATCGGCGTGGTGACAAGCGCTCAGGGGGCAGCGCTTCACGACGTGGTGCGGGTCGCGCGTCAGCGCTGCCCGGTACGAATGGTGATCGCGGACTGTCGAGTGCAGGGTCCGGACGCACCACTGTCGATCATCGAAGCGCTCCTCGGACTGCAACGCCTGCCGAGGTTGGACGCGATCATCATCGCTCGAGGCGGCGGGTCGGCGGAAGACCTCGCGGCGTTTAATCAAGAGAGCGTCGCGCGCACGATCGCCGAAGCCACCGTTCCGATCGTCACGGGAATCGGCCATGAGACCGACACCACGATCGCGGACTTCGTGGCGGACCGGCGCGCGTCCACTCCGTCCAACGCCGCCGAAGTGCTCGTGCCGGAGCGCGCGGGGCTCATCACGGAGATCGACACCTTGGAGCGGAGGCTCTACCGAGGCCTCGAAACCAAGCTCGGGCAACACCGGCTGCACCTCGAACGCCTCGGACGGCGCCTCGGCGATCCGCGGCACCGACTGCGGGACCACCGTTCCGAGGTCGGCGAGCTCCACACCTCGCTCGAACGAACCGCCACACGGCACCTATCGAGCCTGCGGTCGGAGCTCCGAGGACTTCAGGATCGGCTCGGCCAACAGGACGCGCGACGACGGCTTCGGGAGCGGCGCGAGGCGGCCCTCACATTGACCCGACGTCTCGAAAAGATCGGCGCAAGCCTCCTCGGCCCGCGACGCCGCGCGCTCGAACCGCTGCTTGTCGCCCTGCCCGCAAGGATGCACGCCCATCTCCAAAGGGAGCGGGCGGCGCTTTCTCAGTTGAGCGCTCGCCTCTCGGCGATGAGCCCCCTTGAAGTCCTCGGTCGGGGCTATGCGATCGCCCTCAAGGACGGGTCGGCCCTCACCGACGCCGGGGAGGCCAGGCCTGGAGACTCCCTCGAGCTTGTTCTCCACAAAGGACGACTCCCGGTGAAGGTGACCGGCGACGAGTGACCCGTGATCCGCTCCGAGAACCTGCTCGACGCCGAGCGACGCCAGCCGCGGTCCTCCCCAGTCCTCATGCGGTGGGCAGAGGAAGGGGCGAGCTCGGCATTCCGCCCATGCCGAACGAAGTGATCTCGGCGCCAGAAGAGTCGCGGACACAACACGCGTTGACAATCGTCGCGAGCAGGTCCCCGGTGGTGTAGTCCGCCGGTGAGTCGATGTCAGTGCCGCGGCCGGGCGCACAGTCGAGGTGGTACCCCGTGCGAAACCGGCCGACATTCCCCGCGAGGACGAACCCCATTCTCCGAGCGTGATGGCCGAACCCGTGGTCCCCGAGATCGGATGCCGCGATCACCAATGAGTTGTCGAGCATCGTGCGCCCGTCGGGCCCTTCCACAAACCGGTCGAGTTCGGTCAAGAGATTGGCGAACAGCTGGGTGTAGAAGCGGAACGAATCGAGAAAGCGCGGGTCGTATCCGGTGGTGGTCTCGGGGTCTTGCGGACGGTATGGGCCATCGGGTCCGGATTGACCGTGCTGCCAGTGATGCCAGTCGGCGCCGGCTCGTTCGTAGGAACGCTGAAGCTCCATGTCGAGCGCAGGGATGTTGAAGGTGGGCAATCCACCACCCACCTCGAGCCGGCCTACCGGAGCGAGGTCGCACGCCATGGCATGCACCAGCATTCGGGTCTGCATATCTCCCCATTGATCCCACGGGCGCGATGGTCCAGGAGCGACCCGCGTCCAGTCTTCATCGGTGGTGATCCCCATCGGGCGAGAACAGCCCGCTCGATTCGAAAGATCGATCTCGATCTGCCGAATGTAGTCAGCGTGAAAGTCCAAGCGCTGGCGGTGCCGATAGTCCAAGCCGCTCCGGACGTCCTGAAAGCTCTGACGCACCGCATCGAGCACGCTGCTACGTTGGCTCTGCCGGACCGCGACCATCGGGTCGACGTCCATCGGATCGTCCTCGACAACCCCAGCGAACAGATCTCGATACGCGTGCGCCGGGCTGTCGATCATGGTCGCGGGGCTTCCGCCAGCTTCATAGAACGATCGACTGACGAAGCTCTCTTGCCCCCACGGACTGGCGCTCATCCCCAAGTTCACCGCGGCCCGAGGCTGCGTAGCGGAGCGGAGCGCGCTCCCCACGAAGGTATCGACCGATTCGCTCATCGCGGGTAGTTCGTTGTCGTCCTCCACGTCGTTGGAGTGGAGGTCGTCGACGTGGTTGCGCGCTCCCCGAAACGCATTCACCTGAAGGGTCCCGGTCAAGGCGGAGTGGGCCTTCATATGATGCCCCCCAAGCCGCACGGGAGGGAGGTAGACGACGCGGTTTTCGATATTGCTGATGAAGATGCAGCGGTCGCGAAACGGCGCTAGAGGCTCGGTGGTGTAGGGCAGCGTGAAACTCGTGCCCGTGCCCCCCATGGGATTCCAATGCCGCCAAACGATGCCTCCCAAACAGTTGAGGACGATGATGCGGCGCGGCCCATCCGCGGGATCGGCGGATGCCCGGTTCAGTGACGCCGCGAGCGGCGCCGTCGCAGCGGATGCCCCTAAGAGCTTGAGGAAACTTCGGCGGTTCACACTCATGCGGTCCTCCATCGTGGAGGGAGCGCTGCGACATCCATGCCATGGCCACCCAACGCTCATGTCCTCGCCCCCAAAATCGATCGGTGGACTGGAGTGGGTGAGCTGAAGCGACCAACAGTATAGGAATGCTGTGGGTTTTTGAGTCCGAGGGAATGGCAGATGGCGTGCTCCCAGCTGCGGAGCAGCCCCCGCGATGTGGCGATGAGCTCTGGGATCGTCCCGGAGTTGGGCCGACGTTGCCTCCGACGCAACACGCCATTTTCATGCGGTTGTGTGCGCTGCAACGAGCCACCCCACGGTGAACTTCTGAGGGCAACCAGAGCGAAGGGCAGGATTCCGTGAACGCTCTCCGGGGCTGCGGGGACTAGCCTGCATGACCGACATTTCTTTCCTTGCTGCGGCGCTTACGCTCGCCCCCTGCAAGTCCTTTTTGGCGAGTCTGGTTGGGCTTCTTGCCCTCCTCACCCTGAGTGGCTGCCTTGAAGAGAGCCTCGAGCCATCGGGCCGGTCTCTCCGCCAGACCTTCGACATCGAAGGCTTCGACTCCGTGGCCGTAGGCAACGCGATTTCAGTTTCGCTCGAACAAGGGAGTGAGTTTCGCGTGGTCGCCGAGGTCGACGAGAACTACGCGCCTTACCTTCGGGTGCGCCGGCTCGGCCGCACCCTGCACCTCGATCTGGAGCCCGACCGTGCCACCGAAGGAGGTCAGCTCAGCGTGACGGTGTCGATGCCGGAGCTTCTGAGTCTCCGGATCGACGGGTCGAGCTCGGTCACGGCCACCGGGTTTCGAGACCCGCGAAGCCGTTCCGTCGAACTCTCCGGCGCGAGCGAGCTCGAGTTCAGCGAAGCCACGGCATTCGAAGAGCTCGAGCTTCGGCTTTCGGGGGCGAGTTCGGCCTATGTCGAAGGCACCGCCGAACGGGCGACGTTGCGGGGAAGCGGCGCATCGCAGCTTCGCCTCGAACGGCTCGTCACGGCGCGCGCCGACATCGGCCTCAGCGGCGCAAGCTCCGCCGCGGTGCATGTCGAAGAGTCGCTCTCGTATGAACTGAGCGGCGCATCGGTTCTCGAGTACTCCGGTCGGCCGATGGTAACGGAGGAACAGCTGTCGGGTGCGTCCACCGTCGCGCACGTGCTTCAATAAGGAAGTGGCGAACTGCGCTCCTCGCCTTCGCGCGCAGCCTCCGAGGAAGATGCGGCTAGGACACTGCGGCGCGCAGTGTCTTAGTAACCGACGTAGGGGAACTCGTGAGTCAGCGCGTCGGACATCGCGGTGTCCAACGTAAATTGGGCCAGGTCGACGAAATGGCAGACCGGGCCCGGCGACGACAGCGCTCGAATGGGCCCCTTTGAAGGTCGTTCGCGGATCAGCCCAGGCCGGGTGACCGTCCAGTCGATGTCCCGTGCTTCTTGGTCGAGGTAAATCATGATCTCGTCGTTGTCCGCCAACGTGCCGGAGATCCCCATCAGTCCGCCCACCACGGTTCGCATCGCTCGGAGCGAAAGAGGGCTTCGCGTACTGGGCGCCGGAGAGAACGCACCCGCCTGATAGACGAGGCGCCTTACGCCGTGCTCGCGCATTCCGATGACAACATCCCGGACGAGCGCGGACATGACGCGCCCCGCTTTGCTCAGTTTCGCGTTGCCCCCCGCGCAGATCACAGAGTCCGCGTCGCGAAGCGCGGTCCGAATCGCCCTCGTGTTGGTAAAATCCCCTTCCGCGACTTCCAGGCGCTCGTGAACGCGGACCGCTTCAGGGATCTTGTGCGGCGAGCGTGCATACGCTCGGACCTGTAGGCCATCCGCCAACGCAAGCCGCACCACGTGCGAGCCCGTGGCCCCCGTCGAGCCAAACACCACCAGCCGCTTGCCCATCAGGCGATACTACCTAAGCTCGGTCCTCCGGCGAGCTCGTCCGGACGGTTGGCCCCGCCGCAGGGGCGGAACACGACTCAGCGAGGGGACGAGCGTTTGGCCTTTCGCTTCTCGGTCGACGGCAGCAACGGATCGGTGCGGAGCAGGTACAGCCGTTGGGAGGACCGTCGAACCAACAGCGTGGGTTCACCGGCGATGGCCCGCGGCTCTCGCACAAACAGCGATATCGACTCGCCAGGGGGAACCGTCACCGAACCTGTGGGCCACCAGTCCCGCTCACCCACCCCGACAACCTGCCCGCGCTGAACCCAGCCCTGAAGGTCCACAAACCTCAGCGGGAGTCGGGACGCATCGTGGGGTGCGATACGGCTCATCGATTCGGTGGTGTTTCGAATGTGCACCTCCACTACGCAGGAGTCCAACGGCAAGGGTGAGCAGTCACGCTCCGCCACCCGCGCGGACAGGCCGTCGCCGATGTCCACCTCCGATCCGATGGGTGGGAGTTCTTTGCGAAGGTTCGAAATCCGATCCTCAAGGTCAATACGAAAGTCCTCCAGCGAAGCTTCGTAGCGATCCGCAAGGGCCTCCACCTGGGGATCGCCCCACCCGACCCAAGACACCGCGGTGAGAAGATGCGTGGCCGCAAACTCGTCCTCCACCTCGTCGTAACCAAAGTGGGGATGCTCGAGGGTCACGCGTAGATTGGCGGCCGCCATGTCCACAGCACTTTGAGCCTCAGCGATCGCGACCTGTCCCCGGCGTTCGACTTCGTCCTCGCTCATCGCGCGGCACTCCGCCTCGAGTTCCGCCTCGGACTCCATCGGGAAACGACCGTCGTACACGAGGTGGGCCTCCGCTCGCACCTCCTGGGTCCGCGCCTCGACGAGTCGAACCACCACGGGCTCACCGGTCGCCACGTCGACGTTCCTCAAGTACGCGTGACCTGGCCCGGCCCCGAACCCGAACGAGCGAGCCTGACGGGAAGCGACCTGAATGGTCGCGATCAGGCGAGGTGGGTTCCAAACCCTCTCGTCCGGAGGAAGGACCCGGCAAATCAGCAACCCGTTGTCGAGCCTCTCCCCCGCCATGGGCGCCGCTTGATCAAATAGCGCCTCGAGGCCCCGGAGGCGCCGCTCCCGATCCCGATCGAATTTTCCAGAGGACAAGAAGGGACCGTGACTGTACGGCACCAGTGGGGTGGGCTCTGCCGAGCCCCACGGCCAGGCCTGGCAGTCGCATCCGACGAAGCAAAGCACCACCATGAAGAGCGGGACCGCGTAGAGCCGTGAAGTCTTCATGCCCACGGAACTGCAATCGGCGTGCAACCTCCGTAACGCGGGATCTCGTGGGGGTTTCCGGCGGCGAGAGACATCCGTTGACCACAACATCTCGCCGATGTCGGACCCGTGCACATCGCGGACACTTCGCCCGGAGAAGCCTGGGGGGCCATCGCCGCCCACGTTGAACCTCGCTGAACTCCCAATGCCGTGTCATCCCCTCCCTTGGCGCGTGTGTTGTGGCGAAAACCGAATCTTCCCCTCCTGTCTCATCGCAGCTTGCGATGGAGGCGCCTACGACTCGGCGGCTTCAAGATGTTGGAGGCGTACGAGGAGCTCGGCGGAACTACGGCGCCCAGATTTCGCTCAATGGCCCGGGCGCAATTCGCTGGGATCCCTCCATCCCAAACTCGTTCATGTCGGCGCCTGCGGCGTGGCCGAGCGAGTTGAAGAGGTTCGACATCTGCCGATTGTTCGCGGCGCCGAAGCGCGGGTAGATCACGGTTCGGCCGTCGGTTTTGAAGCCGAGGTTGTTTCCGCCAACAAGCAGCGTCGGCCACTCCTCGGCCTTGGAGTGATGCTTCTCTCCGTTGTCGGACATGTACAGGATCAGAGTGTTGTCGAGCATCGAGCCGTCCCCCGAAGCCTCCGGGGTCGCGGCGAGGCTCCGGGCGAGGTTCGCGATCATGCGAACGTAAGACCGGCTCACCTCTGCGATCTGGGCTTTGAACGTACCGAAGCCGTGGTGCATGTCGTGGCGACCGATCGCGCCATCGACCGACGGATACCCGAGACTGAAGTTGCTGCCAAGGTGGCGGCCAAAACACTGGCAGGTGAAGACGCGGCATTCGTCAATCGCGAAACTTCGACCAAGCTGAAAGTCACCGGCTGCGACCTGTTCAGTGCAGGCGACTTTGCCGATGGCGACGACCGCGAGGACATCGTTTTCCGCGATCCGGCGCGCGGTGTTTACAAACGCCTCGTCCTACAGGACGACAAGCTTATCGGCGCTGTCATGTATGGCGACACAGCCGATGGCGGCTGGTTCCACGGGTTGATCAAGGACAAGACAGACATTGCCGAGATGCGCGACACGCTCATTTTCGGACCCGCCTTTCAAGGAGGGGCCACGCTGGACCCTATGGCGGCCGTTGCAGCCTTACCGGCTGACGCAGAAATCTGCGG
>JBCCZL010000306.1:0-11403 GCA_039187775.1 Myxococcota bacterium | reverse complement strand
CGCGGCTTCAAGTCGGTCTTGCAGCTCAAATCCGGAGGAAAGAAGGGCTTCGGTGAGGGTTCCGGTTCCCCCGCTCATCCCTCCCTGCGACGAGCCCGCCCCTTGCCGAGCTTCCGCTTCGGCGTCGATCGCACGCTCGAGGGCGGCGCGCTCCGCCTCGCTGAGGCGGGTTGTCCCGAAAGGCTCGGCTCGGATCCGAAAGAATTGGTCGAACACCCGAAGAAGGGGCTCAACGTCGGCGGCGCGCTGGGCCACGACCGAAAGGGCGGCCGCGCGAAATGCCCGCTCCCCGAGGCCGACCTCCAGGAGCGCCCGACGGAGAGTGACGCCGGTGGTGACGTCGACCGCGATGTCGGCCCGTCGACACATCGCCAAGAGGTCCGTAACCATTCGGTCGACGGTGCGGGGTTCCGGTTTCAGGGCGCGTCACTCTCCGGTTCGCGGAGGAGTCGCTGCACCAGCGCGTCGAGGGAGCGGAGCCGGTCGCCATTGACGCCGTTCATCACTTCGCGGACCCGCCCTTGTCGGTCCAGCACAATGAGCGTGGGAAGCGACCGGACGTCGTAGCGTCGGTCGGTCCCCCCGAGATCGCGCGCAACGGTATAGCCCACCGGGCGCTGGCTCAGGTGCGCTCGGATCCGCTCGGCCCGTTCGCCGCTGATCCCGAGCACGGTCAGCCCGGCATCGTGGTGCTCGCGGTGAAGACCATCGAGAAAGGGCATGATCATCTGGCAGGGACCGCACCACGTCGCCCAGAAATCGAGCACCACGACGCGGCCTCGAAGCTGCTCGACCGACACCGGATCCGCACCGGCAAGCCGAGCTGCATGAAGCTCGGGAGGATTTTCGCCAACGCGAAGTCCTCGTTCCTGCGGCGGATTGTTGGGCGCGGCCTCGGTCGGACTGACGGTGAGGGCGAGCAGCACCGCAATTCCAAGCGGCACCGCAATTCCAAGCGGCACCGCAATTCCAAGCGGCATCGCAATTCCAAGCCGCGCCGTAATTCCAAGCCGCGCCGTAATTCCAAGCCGCGTCGCAATTCCAAGCCGCGTCGCAATTCCAGGCCGCCTCGCAGTTCCAAGCCGCCTCGCAGTTCCAAGCCGCCTCGCAGTTCCAAGCCGCCTCGCAGTTCCAAGCGTCATCCGAAACATCACCGCAGGCCGAGACATCCTGCCACAGTAGCACGTCGCGCCTCTTGATAAACCGCGCTACAAGAGCCTATGCGCTGCACTTTCGCGGTGGTCCTCACCCTCTCGTTCCTCCTCTACGGGTTCGAGTGGGAAGGGCGCCTCACCCGGCTTCGCCAAGATTACGAGGCCGGCGACGCAGCGCGCCGTCGCGAGGTCGTCCGTCTCTGGTCGAGCTATCCCGCGAGCGCGGTGGGCGAATCGGTCCTCCTCGCGCTCAGCGACCCGGACGCGGGCGTGCGGGCCGAGGCGGCGAGTGCCGCGGGACGGATTCGACTGGCCGACGCGGTGCCGCGGCTTCTCGACTGGCTCGACGAACAGGACGCGGATGTGCGCGCCAGCGCGGTGACCGCCCTGGGATCGATCGGCGACGACCGAACCGTGCCGTCTCTCGTGCGGACGCTTGGCGACTCGAACGCCGATGTGCGGCGCGCTGCGGTCACCGCCCTCAGCACGATCGGCGGCCCCGATGTCATCATTCCGCTGTTGGGACGCCTCGACGACACCGACAGTTCGGTGCGGGGTGACGCCGCCGAAGCGCTCGGACGGCTCGCCGACCCGCGTGCGGTGGTTCCGCTGGTGGGCCGCGCCCGAGACGACGTGCCCGAGGTTCGGGTCGCGGTCTACGACGCGCTCGGGAGTCTCGACGATCCAAGAGCCCTGCCCGCGCTTCTTCAGGGCCTCCGCGACGATGCGGAAGCTCCGCAGCTCGCCGCGATCCGAGCGACGGGTCGGCTGGGGAACGACGGCGGAGTGGAGGCCCTCGAGAACACCCTCCGGACCGAAGACGAACGGCAAAGCCGGGCAGCGGTGGCCGCGCTCGGCAATATCGGGACCGAGGCGGCGACCGTCGCGATCGTCGAAGCGTTGGAGCGGGGGCCCACCCGGGCGATCGCGATCGAGGTCCTCACCGACCTGAGCCGACGAGACGACGCGGATGCCCTCGATGAGCTCCTGGTGTCGGCCCTGCAAGCTGGCGGAAGCAACCCGTACATCACCGCGGTGGCTCAGACCATTGCGCAAATCGGGGGGCATCGGCCGGTCGAGGCCGCGGCACCCGCGCTGCTTTCCGCGTTTCAGCGACGCGCAGGCCAGCCTCAGGTCCTCCTCGATGCCCTCGCGTCGACCGGCTCCGAAACCGCGCTCGTACCGATCCTCGAACAGCTTCAGGAAAGCACTACGCTCGATGCCGCACTTTCGGCCCTCGAGCGATACTTCGAGCGCCGCCCTCCGGACGGCCGGGCCGCCGACCCGCTGCTTGCCGCGCTCGGCCGCGTGCAGCCGGGGGACCGGTCACGCGTGGTTCGGCTTCTCGGTCGGGTTCGGGCGGCTCGCGCCCTTCCCGAGCTCCGACCGCTTCTCAACCACAGTGACTCCGAGCTCCGCCGCGCCGCGGTTCGAGCGATCGGGGCGATCGGGGACCCTGAGGGCGCCGATGCGCTCTTCGGCCTGCTGACCGATCGCGACGCGGAAACGCGTTACGAAGCGTCCCGCGCGTTTGGCCGGGCCGCGTCGGCGGCCGGGGTGCGGCGCCTGCTCACGCGCATTCGCGCGCCGGAGCCGTTCGACCGAAACGCTGGCCTTACCGCGGTCGGCATCGCGCTTCGAAAGCTCCAAGCAGAAGGAACCCTCGACCCCGAAACCACGAGCGACGCGCGGTCCCTTCTCGTTCTCCTCGGGACGTCCGAAGACGAGTCGCTCTTCGCGCGGGCCATGGATGTGGCTGCCACCTGGGGCCATCGGCCCCTGGCCGCCGACCTCGGCGCGCTCTTCGCTTCGGCGACGCCCCGACGGCAGCGGGCGATCGCGTACGCCCTCGCCGCCATCGGTGGGGAAGATGCGCATCAAGTCCTCTTCGGCGCCTACGGCGACGCACCCCGGGCGGTCCGCGCCGCCCTGGTCATGGCGATCGCGGAAACCGGCGGGGAAGCGGACATCGCATTTCTCCTCGACGCGGCCGAGGCCGAGCCGTGGCCCACCAACGCGGCCGCCGCGTTTGGGCTTCAGCGGCTCGCGGCGCGGGAGGTCCTGACCCTCACCGACGACCGGCGCTCCCGGCTCTGTTCACTGGCCGCTCGGCGCCAGCCATTTCTTCGGGCGAACATCGCTTCGGCCCTTGCCGCGCTCGGCGCTCCCCCCTGTGACGGCGGAGTTCGCCCCGAGCGCTGGTTGTCGACGCGACACAACACCGCGGTTCGTAGCGCCGCAATTCGATGGCTCCACGCGGCGGCCGAGGCCGGACGGATCAGTCGAGACGACGTCAACCGCACGCTCGCGGAATGCGCGGAGCGAGACCTGTCGCCCGAAGTGGCCCGCATCTGCCGAGAGCCGGCGCCGCCCCCGCGCGACGATGTCGCGGACGTGTACGCCTACTCCGCCGATGGCCGCACCCTGCTTGCGGACCGCTGGGTCGCGCTGCGGTTCGCGGATGGCTCGGTCTGGGTGGCGAAGACCGATGTCAACGGCCACCTGCGCCTCCAACGTGCCCCGCGTGGTCCGCTGATTCTCGACGATCCAAGCTCGATCCCTCTCGAGCCGTAAGCGCCGGGGCTCGGCCGTGTGCAATCCCCGGTCAAAGAACAGCCTCCGGGGAACGGGCCCGCATTGGGCAACAAATCTCACCGGTGGCTCGAACTTTGGCGAGACCTACCGCGAATGGACTTGCTACGGTCCGCGGCCTGGAGGCTGAATGATGATGAAGCGCACTCTACTTGGACTGGTCACTCTGACCGTCATCGGCTGCGGCGGTGGAGCGGGGAGCAGCGGCGGAAGCAACACCGGCGGCGGCGTTCCCGCCGAGTACGAAGGCCCGATCCAGTCGGACGACATCGCGACCGGCGAGTCGCGATACCAGGCCGCGTGCGCGGTGTGTCACGACGGCGGCGCCCCTCCCCTCGAGAACATCGGCTGGACCGCCGCTCGAACCCGCCAGCAGATCCGTGAAGGATCGGGTTCTATGCCCCCCATGCCGGACAACCGACTGAGTGGGGAAGATATGGAGGCGATCCTCGCCTACATGGTGACGATCGGCGCGGTCAGCGAATAGCTTCTTTTCCGCCCACGGGAGGAGCGCATGCCAGAGAGCGCCGCCTCTCGAAGCGCGATCACTCTTCGTCTTCTTCGATGGTGAAATCGATCTCTTCGAATCGCTCGTGTCGTAGATAGGCGGTGACCATCCGCGCTTCGTGCGGTGTGAGCTGATCGCTAAAGGCCGGCATCTCGGCGAGCGGCCCGTAGTGCGCGGTGTTCTGTGGGTCCATGATCTGCCCAAGGATCCAGGTGCGAGATCCCCAGCGCGTCAGGTTCGGCCCTTCGTTCCCCATGAAGTCGCCGTCGCCGCGAAACATGTGACACCGCCGGCACTTGTTCTCCGTGATCTGCTGCCCCTCTTCAAGCAGGGCGGTGTCGAGCTCCGGATCCTGAGGCTCGTGGCCCATGGAGAAAAGAAACGCGACCACTGCGTCGAGTTCTTCTTCCGTGAGATCTTCCGCCTGCGACGGCATCGACGAGTAGTGCTCGGTGGTCCCGAAGAAGTGGTCATCCTGCGGGTGCTCCAGCATGAGTTTGATCCAGGCCGGAGACCCGAAGCCAGTGTGATCCGGTGCGGCACGTTCGCCTTCGCCGCGAAACACATGGCACTCGAGGCACATCTGCCGATAGATCTCGCGGCCCTTGGTGAAGGGATCCGCGTCGAGCATCGCCACCGGTCCGGCCGGCGGAATGCCGCTCCGCGCAAGTTGCACACTTCGGTCGGCGCGGCGAGTGGCCTCGCTGAGTTCGCTTTGAAGCTCCTCATCGACCGCGTCGTCGCTGTAGCTGATGAACACGAGCGCGCCGGCGCCTCCGCCGATCAGAAGCACCGGAACCACCCAGAGAATCCGGAGAAACGGCGAGCGACTCTTGAATCGGTCAAGGATCGGCAGCGCGACGAGGAACGTGACCACCACGCCAGGAACGACCATGGTCGCGACCATCTCCATCGAGGCAGGCAGCAACACCCGAAGCTTGTAGAGCGGGAGCAGAAACCACTCGGGACGAGCGGGATAGCCCCGGGCGGGCTCCGCGGGGTAGGAGACGCCGACCCCTTCGGTAACCACGGTAAGCACCGCGACAGCGACGATCACGAGGGTGACGAAGAGCGCATCGCGCGCGACCTGACCGGGGAACGCCGAGGTCAACTTGGCGCGGTCCGCCCACACCGGCGCGGCCCAGCCGTTCCGACGGCGAAGCCCCGTCATCGCCGCAAACAGAAACAGCATCGCGCCGGGAATGATGACGATATGAAGCGCGTAAAGACGCGTCAGCGTCGCCTGCCCCAACGCGGTGCCTCCCGCCACGAGTTCGTACAGAAGGTCCCCGACGACAGGGGTGGCGCTCACGATGTTCATCTCCACCGCGAGCGCCCAGTACGCGTGCTGGTCCCACGGCAGACGGTAGCCGGTGACGAGCATGCCGAGAATCGCTCCGGCGAGGCCGAGCGACAGCCACCAGTTGAACTCGTGCGGCTTCTTGTACGAGCCGTAGACCACGGTCTGAAGAATGTGGAGCGAGATCACGATGAGCATCGCCTCGCCGCCGTAGGAATGAAGACCTCGGATGAACCAGCCGTTGGTGATCTGATGCTGAATCGAGAACACGCTCGACCACGCGTCGGTGGTCGTCGGGGTGTACGTCAACGCAAGAAAACTGCCGGTGACCGCTTCGACGACGAAGAGAATCAAAAGCGCGTTGCCAAACACGTGGCCCCACCGGGCACCCCCTTCGATCTGTTCATCGAAGACGCTTCGAAGGGCGGCACCTACGCCGGTTCGGTCTTCGACAAAGTCCAGCGGCTTGCGAAGAATGCTCACCCTACCTCCACCTTCTCTTCGGTGTTCGGCTTGAATCGGGCGAACTTCACTTCGATCTGCCCGTCGACGATCCGCGCCTCGAGGCGGTCCATCGCTCGCTTCGGTGGGCCCTCGACGTACGATCCATCGGGACCGAAAGTGGCGGAATGGCAGGGGCAGGTGAACTTGTCTTCGTCTGCCACATAGCCGACTTTGCAGCCCTCGTGCGGACAGGTCGCGCTCCAGCAGACGAGTTCGTCCTCCACTTTGCGCAGCCACACGGTGCCGAGGAGGACTTCGGGGGCGCGGGTCCACGCATCGACCTGCTCACCGATCACGGGAAGCGAGATGGGCCGCTCGTCGTCGAGCGCGGACTCTTGGCCCACTGGAATGAACCCTCCGGTGGATTCGCGGCGCCGGAGGATCGGATCGAGCACATAGGAGACTCCAGGAACCGCGAGGACCGCGGCTACGGCCGCGGACGCCGCTCCAATGATCACCTTGAGAGCGGTCCTCCGGCCGCCTGCACCATCTGCGCTCATCTGTGTTCTCCGTCGTTGGATGACATGTCAGCGTTCGGGGCAAATCCTATCACCGGCACCTGAACGAAGGTTTGTAATTGTCTCGCCGGTGTAAGGGCGACGCAGTTGGCGCGTTGCCCTCGAGTCAGGCGCAGCACACGCGCTGAACCGGTGCCTGGGTGGGCGGCGCACAGAACGCGCCATCCCGCACGATTGTGGCTCTGCGCTCTCAATGAAACTCGACGTCGTGTTCTCAGGTTACAGCTCGGAAAAAGGTTCTCCCGACCTGGAAAAAGCGGTTGCCGAGGCATCGCCAACCGGGTCGACGCTAGGGTCGGTTCGACAGTTTTCCCGAGCTTTTTTGGCCCATTCTTGTCCGGTGAAGGCACCTTCTTGAGGAGATCGGTGTGCGTCCCGCCAGCAGCGGCCGGGGCGCCGAAGAACCTCGTCAAAACGTATGCACGCGTGGATTGCTCTGGAGCAAAAACTGCGCGGCGCATCACCTGCGCACCCGCGCCACTCGCGTCCGTCTTTTTTGAAAAAGATCTGTTAGAAGAAGCAGGCGCAGGCCGTACCATGGCGTTCAGCCGCGGTCACCGCCGGCGACTCGCGCACCCAACCCCTTGAGCTTCATTCACAGAGTTTCAACTACTAGAGCTTCAATCACCAAGCTTCAGTCACGAGTCTCAATCACACAAAGACGCTGCTTCGACGAAGCCGTCGCACCAAGGAGAAACGAACGTATGATCCGGACCCGTCAGATGACGCGCCTCAGCCTAGCCATTCTGTTCCCTTTGTTCTCGGCCTGCGGCGGCGGCGGAGGTGAAGAGGCCGAAACCGGTGCCGATGGTGAAGAAACCTCCGGCGGCGAGGTCACCGACGCTGGCGAGGGCATGGACGACCCCTGCGCCGAAGACCCAGAAGGCTGCGCGGAGCGTGCCAGCGGCGAGGGCGAAGGTGAGGGCGAAGGCGAAGGTGAGGGTGAGACCGAGGGCGAAGGCGAAGGCGAGACCGAGGTGGCTTCGAACGGCGAGGACCCTCGGCAGCAGTGGCGCAACATGGTCGGCCGTGGTCGGTCGGTGTTTCGACAGGCCTGCGACAGCTGTCATCCCGGCGGCGAAGAGGACATCGGACCGAGCATCAAGCGTCGAGGACTAAGCGTCGGGAACATGACGCGGCTCATTCGAAACGGCTCCGGCCGAATGCGACCGATCCGCGAGAACCGGCTACCCGAGCGTTTCATGGAAGACCTCATGGCGTACCTTTCGACGATCGGTGCGGTGCGAGGCGTCGAACGTCCGCAGTAGTCGAAGCCGCCAGGACCGGGCTCACACCTTTGGGCGAGGATGACCCTACTGAAGGGGTCTTTCGATGCCGCGGTCCGCCGGTCTCTTGATCGCTTGCGACTACCGCACGGTCGAGATCCGTCGGCTCGACCGGGATTTTCAGGGTAGCGGCAACCGGCGTCCCGACGGTTTTTTGCCCGATGCTGCTAGTCTCTCGAGAGTGCTCCCGCCCTTCGGCCCCAAGGTAGGACCCCACCGGGTCCTTTTTTGGTTGCTGCTTCTCTTGATCGGCGGCTGCGCGTCCATTCCTCAGGGGCGCTACGGAATCGAATCGCTCGACATCGACGGCGTGGATACCTTCGACGAGCGCGCCCTTGCCGCCTGTCTTGCCACCCACGAGCGGGACTCGTTTTCCGTCAACCTCGGCCGCGAAGCGGTCCCCGAATGCGGCGTACCCCCCTTCGACGACAGCCGGGTTCGAATCGAGTTTTGGAGGTGGCCTTGGACGGACTGGCCTCTCCTCGACCCGGCAACCTTCGAACGAGACCTCGAGCGGATTCAGCGCTGGTATCGCGCCCGTGGCTATTACGAAGCGCGCGTCCTCAGCGTCACGATGGATCCTCCCGACGCCCTCGAGCGAGACCGCTTGCCCCGCCGGAATGGCCCCGACGGAACCAACGGCGCAAACGGTGACGCCGACGACGAAGCCGAAGAGTCGGAGGACTGCGAAGGCGACTGCGAGGTCGCGATCGCCATCCGAGTCGAGGAGGGCGAACCGATCCTGGTCGCCTCGGTCGTCACCGATGGAATCGAACATCTCGCTCCTGCTCTGCAACAAGAGATCGAGGACACCATCCAGCTTCGAATCGGCGAGCGTTTTGACGAAGCCATCTACGACGCCAGCAAGGAGGCGATCGCGAAGGGCCTCGCCGACAACTCGTATGCCCACTCTCGGATTCGCGGTCAGGTCGAGATCGACCCAGAGGCCCGCACCGCGTCGATCCGCTTCGAAGTCGACAGCGGACCGCCCTGCCAATTCGGCGAGGTCACCGTCGAGGCAAACGAAGGCCTCGATCCCGGGGTCATCACCGCCGTCGCGTTCATCGACGAGGGCGACCGTTTCAGTCGACAAGCCCTTGGCGACGCCCAGCGGGCAATCTATGCCCTCGGCGCGTTCTCTTCAGTCGAGGTGGAGCCGGTCCTTCCGGAGGATCGGAGCGATACTCGGATTCCTGTCCGAATCCGCGCGGTACCCGGCCGGCTTGTCCGCTACGGCCTCGGCGCGGGCATCGCGTCCGGCACTTTCGACCTCTTGGATTCGCAGGCGTCCAATGAGCCGCGCTGGGATGTTCACCTTCTGGCGTTCACCGAGTTCCGCGATTTCCTCGGTGGACTTCGTCGTGCCCGCCTCGAGTGGCGGCCCCGAGTGATCTTTCAGGAGGCGTTTCCCGACGCCTCCGAAACCCGGCTGGGTAGCCAGGTCCGCCTTGAGTTTCGTCAGCCTTCGTTCCTCGAACCCCGGACCACCCTCGCCTTCGGTTCGCTGTGGGACTTTGGACCCGACCCCTTTGACGATTTCTTCCGCCACGACTTCACCGCGTTCATTGGCCCCGAACGAAGCTTCTTTGACGGACGTCTCTTCGCCGCGTTTCGCATTCGGTCGAGCTTGCTCTTCCCGGTGGACGAAGGGCCCGACGTGCCCGAGAACAACCAAGTCACCCTCCTTGAACAGTTCTTGCGCCTCGACCTTCGCGACAACCCCCGCGACCCGAGCTTCGGTTTCTATGCGGAAATCGCAGTGCAGGAGGCGGGGTTCTTCCTCCCATCGTCCTGGGACTACCTCCGATTGACTCCCGACGTCCGTTTCTACGTCCCACTTCCGTTGGGCTTGGTCATCGCCGCCCGGTTTTCCCTCGGAATGATGTTCATCATCAACAGCAGCAGCAACTTGGACGATGAGAGCGCGTTTCTCGGGCCGGAGCGCTACCGCCTCCGAGGCGGCGGCGCGAACAGCAACCGTGGCTATCTCCCAGGAGACCTGGGCGACAGCGATGACGGCGGGCTCCGCCGCTGGAACGCATCCCTCGAACTCCGAATCCCCCTGACGCAGAACTTTGGCATCACTCTCTTCGCCGATGCCGGCGACGTCCACGCCGGCCAAGACGGGAGCAACGGACTCGAGTCCGAGGACCCGAGGTTCCGCTTCAACGTGCCGCACATCTCGTTCGGTGGGGGCATCCGCTACGACATCGCAGGCATCCGCCTTCGCTTCGACATTGGCTGGGCGGTGCCCGGCCTGCAGGACCTCACCCTCGAAGAGGGCCAAGAGTTCAGGCCACCGACGAATGCGGATCTCTTCCTCTTTGAGTTTCCCGGCGCGCTTCATTTGACGATCGGAGAAGCGTTCTGAAAGCGCTCCGCATCGTCGGGCTGATGCTCGGCCTGGTGGTTCTCACCTTTGGGGCAATCGTCGGCAGCCTGGCGTATCACCTCCAGCTTCCCCTCGCGCGCGAGGCCGCACGAGTCGAAGCGAACACCAAGCTCAGTGCTCTGCTCAAGGGCGACCTCGAGATCGGACGAATCGAAACTCTCCGGCGGGACCTCATCGTCGCCCGAGACGTCGTGTTCCTCGACCCGAATGGCCAAAGGGTCATCGAAGCGGATCGTGTCGAGCTGGTCTTCGACATCGACGCGGGTCTTTCGCGAGGCGTCCTCCGCTTTGCCCGAGCCGAGCTCTTCGATGGCACGGTCACGATGATCGAGTCGGACTCGGGCCTGCCATCGTTCATTGAAGGGTTTCTGCCCGAGGACGATAGTCCGAGCACCGGCGATCCACTTCGAGCGGAGGTCCACAATATGGCCCTTCATCATCTGACCGTGCAGGGAGAGCTCCTCGGCCTGACGGACATCCTTGCCGAAGACGTCGAGGTCCGCGGCCAGCTCGAAGCGGAAGGTGCGGTGGACATCGACGTGTGGTCGGTGACGGGAACCCTCATTCGACCGTTTCCGTTTCGGGGCGTCATCGAAGGCATGAACGCGCGCATCCACACCGACCCCACGATCGGGTTCGAGCTGTTTGCCCGCGGACACACCGAACGCGAAGTGGGGCCCGCCGACGTCCTTCGCGCGAATGTCACCTACCGGGTGCCCGAGGGCCAGCCCGCCGACAGTCCGCAAGAGCTCGACATTCTCGTGCGGGGAGAGCCGTTCTATGCGGAGACCCTAGAGGAACTCGGCTACAGCTGGGGAAGCCTTCTCCGCGGGCAGTTCACCGGGTATTTCCGGCTCCGGGGACCGCCGGACGACCTTCGCATGACGGTGTGGGGCGATGCCGAAGCGGGACCGCTGTTTGTCCGCGGCGCGTTTCCGGCCGACGGTCCTCTCATCGTTGAAGCGGAGAGCACCGAGCTTCGCCTCGATGACCTGGTTCGTGGAGCGCCGCCGATCGAACTGAGCGGTGAAGTCACGATGCAAATCGACCCGTCCGACCCGACTCCGCGGGTGACGATCACCACCGCACCCACCGTCTACGAGGTGCTCGCCCTTCCCGCCCTGACGGTCACCGGTCGGCTCCACGATG
>JBCCZL010000305.1:0-11447 GCA_039187775.1 Myxococcota bacterium | reverse complement strand
GTGAGCGGCGACGACCTCGTGAGCTTTGCGGTGATGGGTGCAGCGTACGCTTCGCGGATCTCGAGCAACGACCGGCCACGGGTGGCGCTTTTGTCCAACGGCTCCGAACCGCACAAGGGGACCGCCGCGGTGGTGGAGGCCCATCGCGCACTCCGCACCCTCGACTGCCTCGACTTCATCGGAAACATCGAAGGGATGGACATCCCGCGGGGCACCGCCGACGTCGTGGTGACCGGGGGCTTCACGGGAAACATCGCACTCAAGATGCTGGAGGGAATCTCCGAAACCATGATGCGCCTCGGCAAGTACGCGATGCAGAAGAGCATCATGTACAAGACCGGCCTCGCCCTCCTCTCACCGGCCGTCAAACGCCTTCGTCAGGTCACAGATTGGGAGCAGTACGGAGGAGCGCCGATCCTTGGCTTCGACCGGGTGTGCATCAAAGCCCACGGCCGAAGCTCACCCCGGGCTATCAAGAATGCGCTGAAAGTGGCCCACAAGGCCGTCCGAACCGAGATGTTGCCGGCGATCGTCGCCGGTCTCGAAGACGCGGGGCTCTCTGCCAAACGCAAGGAAGACCAGCCGCGGCCGTAGGCGAGTGTAGGATGTGTCGGCATGTGCCGTTGGTGCTTTCAGGCTCAGGCCGTTGCTGGGGCAACGCAAATTCTGTCAGAGAACTGTACGTGGAACCAAACTTGCTGAACCATACGGCGATGATGCGGATGTCCGTTCTCGTTCTCGGGCTCTCTCAAATCGCTTGGACGGCCCACGCCCAGGCCCCGGCGGAAGACGACGGGCCGACGGGCGACGGCGCGCCGGAGGTTCAGAGCGAGGGGAACGATCCCGTCGCCCCCCCAGATCTCCTGGACGAAGAAGCCCGCGGCCTCTTTCAGGCCGGGGCCGCCGCCTTTGATCGAGGCGACTTCGAAGCCGCCCTCCGCTACTTCCGCCAAGCGCATGAACTCAGTGGGCGGCCGCTGCTCTACTACAATATCGGCCACGCCGCAGAACGGCTCCGTCGGGACGAAGAAGCGATGATCGCCTTCGAGCGATACCTCGAAGCCCTTCCAAACGCCGACAATCGATCCGCCGTCGAAGCTCGGCTTCGCGTCTTGCGTGCAGCGATCGCCGATGCGGCTCGACGCGACCGAGTCCAGCCTAGCGAAGCCCCTTTGCCCGCAGAGGAGCACGAAACGACGGGCGGGCCGTCTCCGTGGCCTTTTGTTCTGCTCGGCGCGGGGGTCGCAGTCGCTGCAGGGGGCTTTGCGTTTCTTGCGATGGCTTCGTCGGCTGCGGGCAACGTGGAGGACGCGCCGGAGGGAACTCCCTGGCAAGAGCTGGACGCGGACTACGACCGGTCGAAGACCTTCTCCGTCGTCGGCGGAATCTCCCTTGCGGTGGGAGGTGCACTTGCCGTTGCCGGGGCAATTCTCGTCGCCTTGGATGCGACTGCGGATACAACCGTCGCCCTCACGCCCACGGGAGCGATGCTCCGAGGTGAGTTCTAGTGAAGCGGCGGATTCATCTGTGCTCCATGGCCATGCTCGCCGCGCCGCTCCTCGCGAGCTGCACCCCCGAACTTCGCGAGGGATTCTATAGCTGCTCGACCGACTCGGACTGCCCCAGCGACTGGTCTTGCAGCCCCGACACTCGACGTTGTTTCTCCGTTCGTCAGACGTCGGACGGTGGCGTCGACGCCAGGAACGATGCGCCAACCGACTCACTTCCGCCCGATGCGCTACCCGACGCTACGGGCGACGGCGATGCGGGGAGTTGCACACCGCCGCCCGTCGACTTGCTGATGGTGATCGACAACTCCAACACGATGGAGGAAGAACAAATGGAACTCCGAAATCGATTTCCAGACTTTGTCCTCAGCTTGTTCCGTGGGGACATCGATCTCGACGGCACCTCCGATGTTCCAGGGATCGAAGACCTTCGGGCGGCCGTCGTCACGACGGACTTGGGCGCAGGTGGATTCAGGGTCGGGACGTGCGACACCGAGTTCGGCGACGACGGTGTGCTCCAGACGACGAGTGGCGGAAACGACTGTCCAGCGATGCTGCCAAGCTTCATTCAGTTCGATCCGGACAACGTTTCGAGCCAGCGCGAAGACTTCGGCTGTCTCAGCACCCCGGGCCTCGATGGCTGCGGCTTTGAACAGCCGCTGGAGGCCGCGCTGAAAGCGGTGACTCCATCGACCTCGTCGCTCGAGTTCTTCCGCGGGACCAAAGGCCAGGCCGACCAGGCGAACGCAGGGTTCTTTCGACCCGACTCCCTTCTGATCGTGGTCATCGTCACCGACGAAGAAGACTGTTCCGCCTCCGAGCCCGATCTGTTCAACTTTATGTCGACCACGTACACGGCCGAGCCGAACCTTCGGTGCACCACCGATTGGGGCGACGACGACCCGCTTCACGAGATCGCGCGATACGCCGACGGGTTTCGCGCCACTCGATCGACGCCGGATCGCTTCATCCTGGGAGTGCTCGCAGGCATCCCTCCGGACGTGGAGGACGCACCCTTCGATACCATCTTGACGGATTCTCGAATGCAGTACGTCGAGACCATGGATATGGTGCTGCGCCCAGCGTGCCAGAGCCCTCTTGGGAATGCAGTCCCCGGACGCCGATTCGTCGAAGCGGCTCAGGAACTCACGCTCACGGGAAGCGCCGCCGTCCTTGGGTCCATCTGCACCCTTACTTTTGATGGCTTTATCGCCAGACTCCTGGCTGCGGCCGCACCCGTCATCACTTGCGGGCAGTAGACACGCCGAGACTCTGTGCGATCCCTTACAGGGGACTCTGCGGTTGTCCATATAGTAGAGGAATGGCCCCGCGTTACTTTCTCCTCGCGAGTACGCTCGTGCTCGTTCTCTCTGGCTGCGGAGACTCGGAGGACCCGTCCATTCCCGACGCGGAGGTCGAAGCCGACGCATCAGTCGACGCCACCGTCGACGCCACTCCGGACGCAGCGCTGCCGTTCCGGCCCGACCTGGTCTGTCCCGGGGCCGACCAATGCCCAACCGGTGGAGATCCGACGCTGTTTGCCGCGGCCACTCGCCGAGACATCACCCCGAGCTTCGATGGCGTCGAGGTGCTCTCGGTGGACATGGACAACGACGGCATTCTGGACGTGGGGGACGGCGACACCTACGAAGACCTCAACGGCAACGGGCGCTTCGACGGTCTCTTCCTCGCGGGGTTTCGGACCGGACGATCCGCGTCCGCGGTTCGCGACCCGCAGTGGGCGCGAGTGCTCGTCCTCCGACAGCACGAAACAACGATCGCGTTCGTGTCGATCGACACGGTGGGCTGGTTTCTCGATGACACCGACCGCGTGCGTGAAGCGATCCGCGATCTGGAAGTCGACTATCTCCTGATCAGCGCGACGCACAACCATCAAGCGAAAGACACCACCGGACTTTGGGGACCATCGATTCTCGAGAGCGGTTACGACGAAGAGTACCAGGCGCAGATTCGAGATCAGATCGAAGTCGCGATCCGGGAAGCCCACGGATCGCTCCAGCGCTCGACGATTCAGTATCAGCAGATCCTCGCGCGCGATCTTCCGGGCGGCATCCTCCGCTACTTCAGCGACACCCGCGATCCAAAGATCATCGACGACTCGATCCGGCTGATTCGCTTCATCGCCGCCGACCAGACGACCATCGGCACGATGATCAACTTTGGGTCCCATCCCGAGTACCTCGGGGGAAGCAATACCCTTGTCTCGAGCGACTTTCCCCACGTCATGCGGAACGGGATCGAGGAGGGCATCTCACCACCGGGGCTCGAGCCTCGCGCAGGTCTCGGAGGCGTCGCCGTGTACATGCAGGGTGCGGTCGGTGGCAACATCGGACCCTTTGGCCTCCAGCCAGAGTCATGGGAAGGCGAGCCGTTGCCGCGCACCTCGGAGGAGACGATGGTCACCGTCGGCGAACAGTTGGCCTACCACATTCTCGGAGCCCTCGGCGAAGACGGAGGATCGGTCATCGACGAAACCGCCGCCCTCGGGGTTCGCAACCGCACCCTCATCGTCGATGTGGAGAACCGGCGATACCACGCGGCGATCCTCGCGGGACTGTTCGAGCGCGCTTCCTACAACTGGGACGAGAACCTCCCGGTGGTCCCGGGCACCAACGAGCCCGACGTGCGCACCGAGATCGCGGTGATCGACATCGGTCGCGCCCAGTTCATCACCGCCCCGGGCGAACTCGACCCCGCGCTATTCCTGGGCGGATACGACGGGAGCTTCACCCCCGAAGGCGCACCGATCATCGAACCGGATTCTCCGAACCCGCCAAACTTGGCCGCCGCCCCCGCGGGTCCGTACCTCCGGGATCGGATGCGAAGCGATGCCGAATACGTTGGGGTGTTTGGACTCGGAAACGACTTTCTCGGGTACCTGATTCCGCCCTACAATTTTCAGCTCGACGAGGCGGACCCCTACTGGACCGAGCCCGCGGGCGATCACTACGAGGAAACCAACTCGATCGGCGAAGGGGCCTGGCCGATGATCGAATCCGAGATCATTCAGCTCCTCGAGTGGGCCGAATAGGGCATCGGCCCCATCCGTCGGACGAACTCCCGGCGGAGCTTCGGATCCGCTAGGCAGTGTTGAGTTCACGCTCGAGGGCACCCTTCATGCCTTCGAGGTCGTCGATCGCGCTCGACAGCGATTCGATATCGTTGCTCCGGAGCGAGTCCCGCGAGCGTTCGACGGCATCACGGGCCTTCGACACCAGACCGACCGCGTCGGGGAGAGCCGCGGCCTCCGGCATAAGGCGCTCGAGCTCGGCGATCACCGACTCCGCGGTTTGGCGGACGCGCTCGTGCCGCTCCTGTTCCCGGCGCTCGGCGAGGAACTGCGCGCTCTCTTCCATCATCTGGAGGATCTCTTCCTCGGTGAGTCCGCTCGAGCCAGTGACCGAGATCGCCTGCTGCTCGCCGGTGTCGGTGTCACGCGCGGCGACGCTGAAGATCCCGTCGCTATTGATGTTGAACGACACTTCGACCGTAACCTGTCCGGCTTTGGCCTGACGAATCCCACTCAGCGAAAACTGGCCGAGGAGCTCGTTGTCCATCGCCTTCTCGCTCTCGCCCTGCAAGATCACGATCTTGACCGTGTCCTGAAAGTCGCGGCTCGTGGTGAACTCGTTGACGAGATGGGTGGGCACCACGGTATTCGACGGGATGATCACATCGAACCCACCGCCGAAGGTCATGATTCCCAGCGAGTGAGCGGTGACGTCCCGGAGACTGACGTCGTCGACGGTCTCGGAGAGCGCCGCGGCCTGGATCGCCGCGCCGAGCGCCACCACCTCGTCCGGGTGCACGCTCTTGCCGGGCTCGCGGTCAAAGAACTCCTTCACCGACCACTGCACCGCGGGCATCCGCGTCATCCCGCCAACCAAGATCACTTCGTCGATGTTTTGGGGCTGAAGCTCAGCGTGCCGCATCGCCATCTCACAGATGCGAAGCGTGCGGGTGATGAGGTCACCGGTGAGCTTTTCGAGCTGCTCTCGATTGATGTTGTAGTCCATGTTCAGCGGACCGGCCGGACCCTCCGCGATAAACGGAAGCTGGACGTCGACGTTTTCAACGGTCGAAAGATCGCATTTGGCTTTTTGCGCCGCCTGTTTGAGCCGCTGGAGCGCCACCTTCGACTCGCGAAGGTTCACTCCGTGCTCGGTCTGAAACCCTTCGATGAGCCAATCCATGACCCGCTCATCGAAGTCTTCGCCCCCGAGGTAGGAATCGCCGGTCGTCGCGACCACCGTGTATTCACCGTCGGCGCTGATGTGCACGAGCGAGATGTCGAACGTCCCGCCACCGAGGTCGTAGACCGCGATCGTCCGCTCCTGGCCTTTCTTGAACCCATACGCGAGCGCAGCGGCGGTGGGTTCGTTGATGATGCGGAGCACATCGAGACCGGCAATGCGTCCCGCGTCCCGGACCGCCTGCCGCTGGCTGTCATTGAAGTACGCGGGTACCGTGACCACCGCCTGGTCGACCCGCTCGCTGAGATACTCCTCCGCGACGACCCGCATTTCCTGGAGCAGCATCGCGGACAGCTCCGGCACCGAATAACTCTTGCCGCCAAGCAACACTCGAACGTCGTTGTGCGGCCCTTGCTCGATGCCGTAGCTCGCATGCTCGATCGCGTGCTGCACCTGGGGCGCATCGAAGGTCCGGCCGATCAGGCGCTTCGCGGCGTACACCGTGTTTTCGGGATTGGTGATCGCCTGCCGCGATGCGATCTGCCCAACCACCCGCTGACCGGCCTCGGTGACCGCCACGATCGACGGAGTGGTGGGATAGCCCACCCGGTTGAGGATCACCTTGGGCGAGCCGTCCTCGACCACTGCAACGCAGCAGTTCGTCGTGCCAAGATCGATCCCGATGACGTGTGGCATCCGCTCCTACCAGTCTAGCTGAAGGACCCCGTGAGCGGGAATATGTGATGTCACTGAATTCGCTCCTTGATTGCGGCATCCGGATAATGGGACAGTCCCACGAGGGCTCCTTCCGGGCTTCGGACATAGAGCGTGTGCGGACTCTCTCGCTCGATCGGGAACCCGGCCGCCACGAGTCGCTCACGCCAGTGTTCCCGCGTGGTGAGATCGATCGCAAAACAGAGGCAGTGAACGCCGGGCGCCTGATCGCTGCGCGTCGAACCCCCCGGAACTTCCTCGAGGGCGAGGAACGAGTGGGCATCGATGGCGAGCCAAAGCGAGCGAACACTGCCGTCGCGCCGCCGGTGGGTCGACAGCCGCGGGAAGCCGAGTACTTCCTCGTAGAAGGACCGTGAGGCATCGAGATCGGTCGTTGCCACGGCGATATGATGAACCGAGCCGGCTGGCGAATCCGACATCCCGCCATCGTCACGGTCTTGGCAAAAATGGGCAACTTCCAAACGTTTCCTCTCGTCGCACGTCTGACCTGAGAGCAATCCACGAGGGCCGTTTTCGGAAGCCCTCCAAAGGAGAGAAAGCTCATGGTCGCTCGCGTTGTCCCTGGGGTCCTGCCCGCCGCTCTGTGCATCCTCACCGCTCTGCGCATCCTCACCGCTCTGCGCATCCCCACCGCTCTGCGTATCCCCACCGCTCTGCTCCTCCCCACCGCTCTACTCCTCCAGGGCCTCACTCCGGCGCCTGCCTCCGCGTTCTGCGGCTTCTACGTCAGCGGAGCCGACGGTTCGCTCTACAACGACGCCACGATGGTGGTGATGATGCGGGAAGGACGACGAACCGTTCTCTCGATGCAGAACAGCTACCAGGGTCCCCCGGAAGACTTCGCGATGGTGATTCCGGTGCCCGCGATCCTTCAGGAAGAAAACGTCAAGACACTCCCCCGAGAGGTCTTCGAGCGGGTGGATCAGCTCGCCGCGCCACGCCTCGTCGAATACTGGGAGCAGGACCCCTGCGACCAACGCCATCTCATCGAGTACCAGCGAGATTTTTCCCGGGCCGTCGATATCGAAGAAACCGAAGAGGAGGACCGAGACCTCGGCGTCACCGTCGAGGCCGAGTTCGCGGTCGGTGAATACGACGTGGTGATTTTGAGCGCGAGCGACTCGAGTGGGCTCGACACCTGGCTCCGCCGAGAGAGTTACAACATTCCGACCGGCGCCAACGACGTCCTCCGCCCGTACGTCGAGGCCGGCACGAAGTTCTTTGTCGCCAAGGTCGACGTCGAGCGAGTCGAGCTCGAAAACGGGCGAGCCGTGCTTTCGCCTCTTCGAGTGCACTACGACACGGATGAGTTCTCACTTCCCGTTCGGCTCGGTCTCCTCAACAGCACGGGCCAGCAGGATCTCCTCGTTCACATCTTGAGTCGGGGAACCCGCTATGAGGTGGCGAACTATCCGAACGCAACCATCCCTACCAACATTCGCGTCGTCGACGCGGTGCGAGATGAATTTGGCGCGTTCTACGACGCGCTCTTCGACCGAACCCTTCGGGAAAAACCCGGTTCGGTGATCACCGAGTACGCGTGGGACGCGAGCAGCTGCGATCCCTGTCCGACGCCCGCGCTCACGCCTCCCGAACTCCAGCTCCTCGGTGCGGACACGATCGGCGGAGGGGCCGGGTTTGTGCTCACCCGGCTCCACTACCGCTACCGGGCCGACGATCTCGGCGAGGACCTGGTGTTCCGCACCGCACCGCCGATCGTCGGTGGCCGGGGCATGCCCGATGCGCAGGGGGAGCTTCGGGAGGTGGGCGCCCAGGAAAGCGGTTCGATCAACAACTTTCAGGGCCGCTACGTGATTCTTCATCCCTTCGAAGGAGTGCTCGCATGCGAAAACCCGGTGCGGGGTGCGTGGGGTGGCCCGCCCCACGGAGCGACTCCTCCGCCCCAGGCCGCGCGTTCGCCGCTCGTGGGAGCGCGGGGTCGCGCCGAGCTCGGGGTGCTCGTCGCCGAGGACATTCCGGAGATCAATGTCGTTCAAGGCGAAGCCCCGGCGAATGTTCCCGCGGCGCGGGTCATCGACGAAGGACCACCGCCGGCACCCGCGAGCGGAGGCTGCGCAAGCTGCAACGTCGGCTCGGGAGTCGGCGGCTTCGGAGGAACCAGTGTAGTCTTCCTGGCGGTGGCGTATCTGTGGTGGCGACGACGAAACAAAGCCTGATTGTCTGCGTGCTCATCGTCGCGGCATGTGGCGATGACGCGCCGGTCACTCCCCCACCGACGCCTCCGCCTCCGGTGGTGGAAGAGCCTCCCGATGCCATGTTGCCGAGCGACGCCGGCCCCTTTGGTCCGACCCAGCTCCGTCTCACGGAAGGCAACGCGGTCGACCTGACGCTCCTCGCAGAAGTGAGCACCTGCGCCGAGTGCCACGAGGACGTGGTGGAGCAGTGGAAGGACAGTCCCCACGCCCACTCGTCGTTTAACAATCCTTGGTACCGCGCCGGCGTGGAGCGCTTTCGCGAGGAGGTCGGCTTCGCCGAGAGTCGCTTCTGTGGGGGTTGCCACGACCCGGTGCTCACCGCCGCCGGCGCGATGGACGACCCGATCGCCCCCACCGATCCACGTGCCCACGCCGGCGTGACGTGCATGGTGTGCCACAGCGCGGAGGCGGTAAGCTCGGACGGGAACGGGAGCTACACGCTCACCTCCGCGCCGGTACCGATTCCCCAGCGCGGCGATGCGGCAAGTGTCGAGGCGCACCGACGGCGCCTTCGGCCCCAACCCATTCGAGAGGGCACCCTGTGCGGAAGCTGCCATCGCGGATTTCTCGGCGAAGCGATGGGCAATCCGCATTTCCTCTCGGGCATGGACGACCTCGGCGCCTGGGGCACGTCGGCTTACGCGGGAAATCGGGCCGAGCGAATCGACGATGTGGAGGAGCAGAACTGCGTCGATTGCCATATGGCGGAGGGGCGGGCGACCCGAAGCGGGCCCTTTGCCCGAACCGCGCTGATTCACGGCCACCGCTTTGCCGGTGGGCAAACCGCCCTTGCCGAAGCAACCAGTCAAGCACAGGTGGCGGCGGTCGACGCGATGCTGCGTAAGGCGGTATCGATCGATCTGCCGGTCGCGCGAACCGCCGGCGAACCGATCGCGCCCGAAGCCCTCACCCCGGGGACCTCCGTCGAGCTCGATCTCGTGATCCGAAACGAAGGGGCGGGCCACCGATTCCCCGGGGGAGTTCGGGATACCCAGGATAGCTGGGTCGAGGTCGAGGTGTTTTCCGCCACCGGCCAGCGGCTCTTTCAGGCGGGCACGAAGTACGACACCGAACCGGACCCGGGAGCCTATCGGCTGCTCACTGGCCTTCTCACCGACGAAGGGACCACCGAGTTGACCCACGCGATTCGGCTGTTTCGCGCCGTCGGATACGACCACACCATCGGGGCTCGGGACGCCGCGGTCGTTCGCTACGCCCTCGACCTCCCCGAGCGGTCGTCTTATCCGCTTCGGGTGGTCGCGCGGCTTCGCCATCGACGCCACACTCTCGCCCTCGCCACCATGACGTGCACGGCCGAGGCCACCGAGCGAAGCGCCGCATTTCGCGAGACCGCCGAGCGCCTGGGACGACCTCGCTTTGATCCCTGCACGCCCCAGCCGATTCGCGAGCTTGCGCAAGCGGAGCTTTGGCTCGGACCCGGCGCGGACGATCGGAACGAAGCCGAAGAGTCTTGGCACCGCTATTTCGCGCACGCCCTCGGCCTCAGCCACGACGTGCAGGAGCGACTCGACGATGCACGGCCGAGCCTTCAACGGGCGAGAGAGCTCCTCAGCGGCCAGCCGAGAGCCGAGGCGATGGTGCACCAGCTAAAGGCGCGCATCGAAGGACGGCAGGGACGGCTCGATGACGCGCTCGCCTCGGCGAACGATGCCGAAGCCATCGTTGGGCCCCATCCCGCGATCGATAGGGCTCGAGGTCGCGCCTATGCGCAAGTGTGGCAATGGGAGGAAGCCGCCGAGGCCTACCGCGCGGTGGTGGAGGCCGCGCCGACGGACACGGTGGCATGGATGGACCTAGCTCGCGCCCTCGGCAGCGCTGGTCGAGACGAAGACGCACTTCGGGCGGCCTCTCGCGGGCTTGCCCTCGCGCCCCGGAACGAAGGACTGCTCCGCAGCCAAGCCCTCGCCCTTCGCCAGCTTGGCCGGCCCGAGGCCGAAGATGCCCATCAAGCGTTCATCGCGCATCGAAAGCCTGATCAGCAGTCGGCTCTCCGGCTACGCTGTGCGCATGAGGAGCCGGGCTGCGATCGCGCTCGGCGCCCCGTCCCGACGATCCCTCTCGGACCTTGAGCCGCTTCGAACCATGAGTCTTCATCGCGAAAGCAAGATCGCCCTGATCTTTGGTCTGCTCTTCTTTCTCGGGTTCTGCTGTCTGAGCGGCGGTGGCATGGCCTACGTCTACACCGAATCCTCCGCCTCTTCGAGCGGGCTCCCGATGATCGCCGGAGAGTACGTGTTCCGCGCCGGGTTCCAGCCGGACCCGTTTCGCACCAATGGCTGGGCGGGCGGTCCCAAGGACGGGAGCGACTTCGATGCGAGCTGCTTCGGTTCGTTCCCCGAAACGCCAAATCACACCTTTCGTGTGGAAGCACCGCTTCAGCTCTGGGTGCGCGCGAGTGGAACCGAAGATCTGCTGATGGCCATCGAGGGACCCAATGGATGGACCTGCGTCGACGATGCCGTCGGACTCGACCCGCAGGTGAGCCGAGTCTTTCAACCGGGGAGCTACCGGGTGTATGTCGGCACTTACGGAAGCACCGGAGTCCAGCATGAACTTCTGGTGAGCGGAGTCCGGGAGCCCGGTCCGTCGCCAAACGACAGCTTTCAGTTCTTCAACTTCTAGCCCGCATCGGTCACCAGAGGTGATGGATCGCGTTCGAAAGTGCTGGATTCCTGCGGACCTCGGACGGGAAGACGCCGCAGCGGTACTCGACGTACCGCGAGGACGGCTGGAGCGAGAAGGCCGGGGAGAAG
>JBCCZL010000304.1:0-11450 GCA_039187775.1 Myxococcota bacterium | reverse complement strand
CTCCATCACTTCTATCCGGGGTCGAGTGTTCTTTCCTTCGGCACCGCGGGCTGCAATCTCGGGTGCCGGTTCTGCCAGAACTGGGACATCAGCAAGGCGCGCACCGTCGACCGGCTGAGCGACGCGGCGGCTCCGGACGCGATCGCCAAGGCCGCGGCCGACGCGGGCTGCCGAAGCGTCGCCTACACCTACAACGACCCCGTGATCTTTGCCGAGTACGCGATGGACACCGCTGCCGCGTGTCACGCCCGCGGCGTAAAGAATGTGGTGGTGTCCGCGGGCTACATCACGGAACGGGCCCGGGCGCCGTTCTTTTCGAACATCGATGCGGCGAACATCGACCTCAAAGCGTTCACCGAAGACTTCTATCGAAAGCTCTGCTTCGCCGAGCTCGCCCCGGTCCTCGATACGCTTCGCTGGATCCACGAGGAGACCGATGTGTGGCTCGAAGTGACCACGCTGCTGATCCCGGACGCCAATGACTCGGCGCGGGAGGTCGGCCGCCTCTCCGAGTGGATCCTCGAGCATCTCGGCCCATCCGTTCCGCTTCACTTCAGCGCCTTTCACCCGGACTTCAAGCTCACCGATCGGCCCCGCACTCCGCCGGAAACCCTGCAGCGAGCTCGACGCGTCGCCCGAGCCGCGGGCCTCCAGTTCGTCTACACGGGGAATGTGCACGACGAGGCCGGTCAGTCGACCTATTGCCCGGAGTGTGGTGAGACAGTGATCGCGCGGGACTGGTATGAGCTCGGAACATTCCGGCTCAACGATGGCCGCTGCGCAAACTGCGCGGTGCCGATTCCCGGTTGCTTCGACGCGTCGCCGGGGACGTGGGGCCCCAAGCGGCGACGCCTTCGCGTGTCGTGAAGCGGGCCTTACCGTCAGTGACCGGGTTCAGCCCTTGAGGGATCGAATCATGCCTTCGAGCCGGGCAGCGTCGATCCGATCGACCAGCGCCTCGGGAATCGGTACCCGCACGGTGCTCAGCTTCTGCTCGATGAGCAGCGCGACGGTGACCCCGAGCGCCTCCGCGAGATTTTGAATCTGCTGCACCCCAGGGTCCGCAATGTCGCCCGCTTCGAGGCGCGCCACGGTGCGTCGAGATACTCCGACTCGCTCCGCGAGGTCGAGCTGGCTCATCCCTCGGAGGTCGCGAAGGATGCGAAGGTTGGCCGCAATTACCTCTTGTGTGGACATTCTTGTCCTGAATTAGCACAGGTTTGGCCAGGAAAGTCAACCTCGCCGGAAAGCCGCAACCCCGCGGAACTACGACGATCAACCGAGGGACGTCGATCCCCGACGCTCCATCCGAGCCAAGGATCAAGCCAGTGCGCGCCGAAGATCTTCGATCGCGGCCCGAAACGGAGGCACCGGATCGGCGGCATGCTGTTCCACGACCGTTGTGAGGGCACTCCCGACCACCACCCCGTGCACGTGCGGGGCGACGACCGCCGCATCCTCGGGTGTCTTGATGCCGAACCCCAGGGCCACCGGAAGACCGATCCGCTCGGAGAGCGCGTTCGCCCGCTCAGCGGCCCCGCGGAGGTCTGCCACCTTTCCACCGGTGATCCCCGTCATCGACACGTAGTAGACAAACCCTCGGGCGATCTCGCGGACCTTCTGTTCACGTCGCGCGGTGCTCGTCGGCGCAAGGAGCGGAACGAAGTCGAGCTCGGCCGCGGCACAGGCCGCCGCGAGATCGTTCGCCTCCTCCGGCGGAAGATCGACCACGAGAAAACCATCGATGCCCGCGGCCTTCGCTTCGTGAACCGCCGCCGCTTCGCCAAAGCGGAGCAACGGGTTGTAGTAACCAAACAAGAGGAGCGGGACCGACGAGCTTCTCCGAACCTCGCGCACCACCTCGAACAGGCGAGAGAGGGTCATCCCTGCCTTGAGCGCACGGGCGCTCGCCCGTTGAATCACCGGCCCGTCCGCGGTCGGATCACTAAACGGCATCCCGAGCTCCACGATGTCGGCACCCGCATCGGCCGCCGCAAGAACGAGTTCGACGGTACGTTCCGGGGACGGATCGCCACAGCACAGATACGGCACGAGTGCCGCCCGACCCGCAGCTCGGCAGTCGGTCAGGGTTTGGCCGAGCCGACCCATCACTTCTTGCCGAGGACGCGCTGCACCGTCAGCAGGTCCTTATCGCCCCGGCCCGAGAGGTTCACCAGGATACGCTTCGCCCCCGAGTCGACGATCCGCGGCAAGAGAGCAAACGCGTGGGCCGTCTCGAGCGCCACCAGGATCCCTTCGGTGCGCGCCACGAGCTCAAATGCGCGGAGCGCCTCATCGTCGGTGACCGGAAGATAGCGGACGCGCCCCGCCTCGTGGAGGTGAGCGTGCTCCGGGCCGACCCCGGGATAGTCGAGCCCCGCGCTTACCGAGTGCGCCTCGGTGATCTGTCCGTCGCCGGTTTGGAGCACGTAGCTCCGTGATCCGTGAAGCACTCCTTCGCTGCCCGCCGACAACGTCGCCGCGTGACGGCCGCTTTCCACTCCTTCGCCCGCGGCCTCTGCGCCATAGAGCGCGACGCCTTCGTCCTCGAGAAACGCAGAGTAGATACCGATCGCGTTCGAGCCGCCACCCACGCAGGCCACCACCGCGTCCGGCAGTCCCCCCGCGGGAAGGAGCTGGGCCCGCGCCTCGGTCCCGATCACCGACTGAAACCACCGGACCATGGTGGGATACGGGTGAGGTCCGGCCGCCGATCCCACGCAGTAGTAGGTGTTCTCGACCGTGCCGACCCAGTCCCGAAGGGCCTCGTTCATGGCGTCTTTGAGGGTGCACGACCCCGAAGTCACGCTTCGCACCTGCGCTCCCAGAAGCTCCATGCGCTGCACGTTCGGCGCTTGCCGTCGAACGTCTTCGGCGCCCATGAACACTTCGCAGTCGAGACCGAGGAGCGCACAGGCGGTCGCCGTCGCCACGCCGTGCTGACCAGCACCGGTTTCGGCGGTCACCCGGCGCTTGCCCATTCGCTTCGCAAGGAGCACCTGACCGACGGTGTTGTTCACCTTGTGGGCGCCGGTGTGGCAGAGGTCTTCCCGCTTCAGCCACACTTCGGCCCCCACCGCTTCGGAAAGACGCTTCGCGTGGTACATCGCGGTCGGCCGGCCCACGTAACTCTTGAGCAGTCCTTTCCACTCATCGACGAACGAAGGGTCTGCGCACGCCGCAGAAAACGCTTCTTCGAGTTCGCCGAGGGCCGGCATCAGTGTCTCGGCAACATACTGGCCACCGAAGCGGCCGTAGCGACCCGTGCTCGCCTCCTCGGCGGGCTGGACCGGGGTCTGAATGGTCATCGGCCGCCCCTCACTTCTTCCACGAGCGCCCGGATGAGTGCCCCCGACTTGATGCCGGGACGAAGCTCCACGCCGCTTGCCGTATCCACGCCGTAGGGCTCCACCGCCTCGATCGCGGCCCGGACATTTTCCGGACGGATACCTCCGGCCAACCAGGTGGGGCGGGTTTCGGCGAATTTTTTTGCGCGACTCCAGTCGGCCACCGCACCGGTCCCGCCGCGAAGCGAAGGGTCGGCAGAATCGACCAGGATTTCGTCTCCGGGAAACTCCATCACGTCTACCTTAGGGGCATTCGAAGCCAATGACACCGCCTTGTAGGCCTGGGGGAGCGCCGCCCGGACCGCCTCTGGGGGCTCGTCTCCATGGAGCTGAAGCCAGTCGATCCCAAGGTCGCTCCGAAGTTCTTTCTGTTCTTCCGCCGTGGCGTTCACCAGCACCGCGACGATGCGAACCGAGTCTCCGAACCGCCTCACCACTTCCTTCGCGACGTCCCCCGGACAACGGCGCTTCGAGCGGGACCAGAAGTTGAGTCCGATCGCATCGACCCCAACATCCACGCACACGGCCGCATCCTCGACCCGGGTGATGCCACACACTTTGATCCGCGTCCCCGACGTGGACGAGGTCATTCGATGCTGAGAAGCCCCTTCACCTGAGCGATGACCTGGGGCGCTTGGATCGGCTTCGTGATGTAGGCGTTCGCGCCGAGGGCCATCGCCCGCTGCCGATCTTCCGACGAACCTTCGGTGGTGATGATGATGATCGGCACCTCCTTATGCACTTCATCGGTGCGGATGCGCTTCACGAGCTTCAGGCCGTCCATGATCGGCATATTGATATCGGTGATGACGAGATCGAACTGGTTCTGCGCCAGCTTGCGGAGACCGTCGACGCCATCCTCTGCTTCCACCACGGTCAGCTTCTTGATCCGGGCCAGCGCAAACACCAAGAGCTGCCGCATCATTGGAGAGTCTTCAACGACCAAACAGGTAAAATCGGCCATTACTCGTTATCCTCGGGAGGAAAGAGCGTTGATCCGCGCTTTTTGAGGAGCGCGGGCAATCCTTCGAGCGCCACAAACGGGCTCTCCAGCGACGCGTAGAGATTCGCGGCCGCGAGTGCATGCCCAGCGTGGGCTCCGATCAGCTTAAAGAGCTCGCGATCCACCGATGCCCAGGCGGATTTTTGCTCCAACATCGACACCACCGAGAGGACTCCTACCGGGCGTCCCTCCACCATGAGCGGCAACAGCACCATCGGGGCGTCCACCGTCCCTTCCTCGAAGCTGTCGGGAATGCTCTCGATGCCCGTGAGGCACGCTTCTCCGACGGGGCCACTGCCAAGCGGCACCGGGAACAGGTCCCCTGCGTCGATGCCCTCGGATGCCACCGGCACCGCCTCCGAGGCGCCCGGGGCTACGATGTAGATCGCGAAGCGAGAAGCTCCGACCAACTGACCCGCCATATCCATGAGATGTCGAACCACTCGGCGAGGCGAAAGACTTGCATGGAGTTGGAAACTTGCGATGTAGAGGTTGGCGAGGTCGTTGAGCTCGCTCTCGATCTCGCTGTAGCGCGACTCGCCGTCGCTCTGTCGCGCTTCGAGCTGGGAGGAGCGGGCGAGAAGGTCGTTCTTCTCGTTCTCCAGTGCCTCGATCTTCTCGATGAGCTCACGAATCGCGTCGTCGCTCTTGATCTGGGAGCGTAGCCGCGCGTTGTTTTCCCGAACCTCGGCGAGCTCCTCGCGTAGGGTGACGTTCTCCTTAAGGAGCTGCTCGGTCAGCTCCACGCCCTTGCGAAGAAACGATCGAACAAAGGTCTCTCGTTCCTTGACGAGGTCGACAGGGAGATCGCTGGCTTGCTCCTTGTCGTTTTCGTCGCTCCCCATAGGTCCGGCCAAAGTACCAGAAACCGCAGCGAAAAATCACAAAGCTTGTGCCTTCGTTCAAACTCGGCCGCGCACGTCAAAAATCCCCGCACGCCATCGGGTGGCTATCCGCGGGGACTCAGAAATACGCGGCATTTCCTCGCCTCTCGGGACGCTCTAATCTCTTCTGGTCTTTGACCGATCGACTTCGGGTTTTTGAGATGAGCTCTAACCGCGGAGTTTGGTCGCCACCACGCCCGCAAGCTCGCGAAGCGGAAGACTCTGGTCCACCGCCCCGGTGCGCACCGCCGCTGCGGGCATCCCGTAGATCACCGCGCTCTCCGCCGCCTCCGCGAGGATCTTGGCGCCGGAAGCTTTGAGATCTTTGACCCCCTGCGAACCATCGTCGCCCATCCCCGTGAGGATGACGCCGAGGGTTGAGGCCCCGGCAACGCGAGCCGCGGTGCTGAACAAACGATCCACCGAGGGCACGTACCGATCCTCGGGACTTGGGCTCGCCACACGGATGCCCCACTCCACCGACGAGCCGATCACTTCGAGGCACCGGCCCCCAGGACAAATCCACGCTTCGCCGGCGCGAAGCGAATGCTCGGCCGAGGCTTCCTTCACTCGGAACGTCCCGAGGCGATTGAGCCGCTCGGCAAAGGTCTTCGTGAATCGCTCCGGCATGTGCTGGGCGACCACGATGCTCGCATTCGAGTCTTGCGGAAGGTCGGCGAAGAGCTCGAGAAGTGCGGTTGGTCCGCCCGTCGACGCCCCGATGAGCACCAGGTGTTTCGGCCGGCGAGGGGAGACCGGCGCCGCTTTCGCGGTAAAGAAACGCGCGGTCGGCGCTCCTCGCGGGGCCCGCCGGGGAGTGATGCTCGCGGGGGACAGCTGCCGCACCAACCGCACCTTTTCGGCGAGCTCGGCATGAATCTCGTGAAGGTCGCTGGTCACGGTTCGGGAAGGCTTGGCCACGAAATCGATCGCGCCGAGCTCAAGCGCCCGAAAGACATTGTCCTTCTGCGAATACCCGGAAACCACGATGACCGGAGTGGGTCGCCGCGCCATCAGAAAACGGAGGAACGTAAAGCCGTCCATACGCGGCATCTCGAGGTCGAGCGTGACGAGATCCGGTTCGAGCTCGGTCAAGAGACGCAGCGCTTCGTCGCCGTCCCCGGCCTTGCCCACCACCGTCACCTGGTCCAACGATTCGAGCATCGTTCCCAACGTTCGTCGGTTGTAGGCCGAATCGTCGACCACGAGGACACGAAGCTCCCTCACCGAGTTCTCCGAAGCTCGGGCTTGCGATACACAAGGTCGCCGGTGACATGGACGAGTTCGAAGGCGGTACTGAGATTCAAGAGCGACTCGCTGTGGCCGAGCAGAAGATACCCCCCCGGATGAAGTCGCTCGTAGAAGGCTTCGATGACCCGCTGCCGGGCCTCCGTCCCGAAGTAGATGAGGACGTTCCGGCAAAACACCGCGTCGACCCGGCCCACGATCGCGGAACGACCTCGATCGAGAAGGTTCAGGTGGCCAAAGTGACACATCGCGCGGATCTTGCTTTTGACCTGACGGCCCTCGGAGGTCTCGTCAAAATAGCGAAGATACTCGGGCGGCATCGCCCGGAAGCTCGAGGGCCCATACACCGCACGGCGCGCGGTCTGAAGCACTCGCCGTGAAATGTCATTGCCAAAAATGCGCACGTCCCAGCCTTCGAAGAGCCGGCTGTGGGCCACCAGGATCGCCAGCGTGTATGGCTCCTCGCCGCTCGAGCAGCCGGCGGACCATATCGTGATTCGCTTGTCGCCGCGAGCGACCGCCTGCTCCTTCAGTTTGGGGAGGAGCTCCTGACGAAACGCGCGAAGCTGATAGTCCTCGCGGAAGAAGTAGGTTTCGTTGGTCGTGAGCAGTTCGACTGCGCGTTCCATCTCGCTGAGGGCGTTCGGATGATAGCGAAGGTAGTGATAGTACTCGCTGAACGACTCGTGACCGTGGGCCTTCAGTCGATCCCGAAGGCGACGTCCGATCACGAGCCGTGCATCATCCGCAAAGGAGATCCCGCAGAACTTGCGGATCATGTCGCGAAGAAGGCGGAACTCCTCGAGGGATATCCGCGGTCCGTGGTCCCGAAGAAGCGGCACTAGCCCTCGTTGCTCCGCCCGCCGAGCTTGCGGAGGGCCCCTTCGATCGCCGCAACAACAAGGTCGTCCTGCTCTTCGGCTAAGGCCGCGGTCAACGGTCCGCGAGCCGACGGGTCCCCCGCTTCTCCGAGAAGCTCCGCCGAAAGCCGCCGAACGTCCCACGCAGCGTGGGAAAGACCGATCTCGAGCCGTTCCACCTTTCGTTCCTTGGGGGAGTCGCCGATCGCGGAGAGGCCTTGTTTGACGACCTCCGGATCTTCATGGCCGAGGCTCTCGATCAGAAGCTCGTCAAGCCGGGGGTCGCTGAGCGCGCGCAGCGCTCGAAGAGCCTCCACCGCCACGCCCGACGAGCCATTCCGAAGAAGCTCCCGGAGCGCGTGGATCGCGCGCGGATCACCGATCCGTCCGAGGGCACGCGCCGCCGCGGCCTGGACGGTAGGCTCTTCCGCCTGAAGCACCTGAAGCAGCTGATCGATCGCCGCGGGGTTGGCTTCGAGATCGCTCAGGGTGCCGAGCGCGCGGGCGGCAGCGACCTGCACATCGATGTCCTCATCGGCAAGGGCGAGCGCGATGTACTCGGTAGCTGACGGGGCGTTCACGCTCGCCAGCGCTTCGATCGCCGAGCGACGAGTTCCCGGATCGTCTGCGGAGAGCGCGGTCTGAATTCGCTCCAACGTGTCACGGCCAGGAAGATCGCCGAGCACTCTCGTGAGCACTGCCCCCCCGGGGCCGTCGAGCATTACTCCGTCGAGCGCGCGCTGAACGGCTTCGCTATGGTCCGCCGCCAGCCGAGTGAGGACCTCGCCGCAGGTCAGCGCGACTTCCTCGTCCGCCCGAACCGCGAGCCGCACCAGGGCGTAGGCATCTCCCGCCTCCGCCCAAAACAGCATGCCTCGCGCCGCTCCACCCGCCACCGCGGCGTCGCGGCTTTCGAGTCCTTCCCGAAGCGCGCGGCGAAGCGCCGCCGCGATCCCGTCGGGTGGCGAAGACACATTGGCCAAGAGATCGGCCGCAAGCTCGAGCGCGATGCCCTGACTCTTGCCCACCGCCTCTCGAAAGCGGGCGATCATCGGCTCCACCGCGGGAAGCCCCCACCGCGAGAGCGCTTCGGCGATCTCGGGCGTGAGGATGTCATTGGCGGCAAGGTCGGTGACCGCCGCCACCGCCCCGGGATCTCGCGCCATGATGAGGAGCAGCACCACCGCGCGCCGTTCCTCGGGCGGCCCGTCGGAGAGCTCGCGCAGCGTCTGCCGGGTGGCCGTGCCGAGGGCGGGGGCCCGGCTGAGCGCAAGATCAAACGCGACCTCCGACGACGCCGAAAGCCCGGCCACCGCCACCGCGGCCTCGGCGACCGCGTGGGCCGAGGGATCCGCCAGCGCCTCGAAGAGAGGTTCTACCGCCGCAGATTCGCCGGACCGGCCGAGGGCGCGGATCGCCACCCGTCGAACCATCGGATCGACGAGGAGAGGCTGAAGTGCGTCCCAGGGGATCGGGGCGCGCAGTCGATCGAGCGCGTCGAGCGCGGCCAGCCGATGATACGCGTCGGGCGACTTTAGGCGCTCCCGGAGCGTCGCCGAGGCGGCTTCACCGCCGATCCGCGAGAGCGCATCGATGGCGGCCGCAGACACATTTGGATCCAGGCTTTTGACCTCTTGTCCTAGCGCTTCAACCGCGCCCGCACCGCCCGCGTAGCCGAGGGCCTCGACGACGAACTTGCGGGCCTGCGGAATGACCGTCGGAAGCACATCGAGGAGGGCTCCCGTCGCGCGCGCACCGAGGAGCCCCCACACCTCGAGGGCCGCGTTGCGAAGGCCGACGTTTTCACCTTGTACGATCGCACTCAGGAGCTCGGGCGCGAGCGGCACTCGACGGGAAAGCACGGTGGCCACCCGGACCGCTTCTTTTCGCACCCGCCAGTCCTCGTCGCCAAGGGCCTCCATGATCGCCGAACGAGCGTCATCCTCCGGCGCCTGTTCAAGCGTGATCACTTTTTGGCGCCGCTCTTCGGCACCCGATGGGTCCGCGTCGCTCATTCATTCTCTCCCACCAGGTGACGTACGGCGTCGAGGTCCAGGGCCTGAGCGGGGGCCGCCACCCGGTCGATATCCAACACAAAGACCAGCGAATCTGAATATTTGTACACCGCGGCGATGCCGCGGGCCGCATCCCCCATGCCAAGCGAGGGAACGGATCGCTGATCCGGCTCGGTCGTTCCAAACACCTCGGTCACCGCATCGACCACCAGCCCGACCGCCCGATCCTCGACGGTGACGACGATCCACTTCGTTCGACGGGTCTCCGTGATCGCGTCAAGGCCGAAGCGCATGCGCAGATCAACGATGGGCACGACCTCGCCTCGATGATCGACGACTCCCACCACCGCCTTGGGCGCGTGCGGGAGGATCACCACCGGAGTCGGGTTGATGATCTCCTTCACCCGCTGAATGTCGACGGCATAGGAGACCGCGCCGACCACAAAGCCGACAAGGTTCTTGCTTCGGTCGCCGCGGCGCCTTTGGATCTCGGCTACCACGATGGGTGGGCCCTGTGAGGCGAATCGAGGTGTGGGTCGAAGCAGATCAAGAGCGAAGAAGGGTTTGGGGTTCGAGAAGAATCAAAATGTCGTGCGCGTGCTGAAGATTCTGGTCTCCGCCGCGCCCAGACCGCGGGCCGACCTTCGAGCTTCCCGGCCGACCGATACCGAGGACATATTCGGCGGTGTCGCCCCCCACCGCAGCGGCGAGTTCGAGCTCATCTTCCCGAAGGCGAAACACTTGAAGCACCTCGTCGACGAGCAGTCCGAGCACCTCCTCGCCCTCATCCACGAGGAGAATCCGACTCTGCTTCGTGGCCGGGCGCTCATCGACGTGGAGCCGGCGTCGGAGATCGATCACCGTCGTCACGCGACCGCGGACGGAGATGATCCCTAGAATGTCGTGGGCGGCCCGGGGCACCTCGGTGACCGGGGGGACCTTTAGGATCTCCCGCACCGTTCGGAGCGGAAGGCCATAGTTCTCGCCAGCGATGACAAAGCCCAGAAATTCGTGGGTGGCGGTGAGCGCATCTCCGTCGAGAGCGAGCACTTCGGAGGAGTCAGGAACGACCGGTGCGTCGCTCACGGATGGACCCCGGCAGTCAATCCGTGCTCCCCGGTGGCGAGAACCTCCTCTAGGAGCGAGGGGGCATCGAGCACCAGCGCGACCTGCTGATCTCCCATGTCGGTAGCTCCAGCAAAGCCGCGGACTTTTTGCAGGCTCTTCCCCAACGCTTTGATCACGATGTCCTGCTGGCCAAAGAGTTCGTCCACCACGAACCCAAGGCGCCGATTGCCGAGCGAAGTGACCACCACAAACTTCTTCTCCTCGGGCGCCGACCGCGGACTGAGCGAGAAGAACTGATCGAGCCGGCAGAGCGGGAGCGTCGAGCCCCGGAGCGTGATCACCTCTCGGCTTTCCACGGTCCGGAGCGCGGTTCGGTCGAGCATGAGCGCCTCCTGCACCGACGTCAGGGGCACCGCGAAGATCCGCTCCGCGACGCGAACCACGAGCGCGCTAATGATCGCCAGGGTGATCGGAAGGGTGATCGTAAAGCTCGTGCCCACTCCGGTTTCGCTCTGCACGTCCACCACCCCGCCGAGGCGCGAGATGTTGGTTTTCACCACGTCCATGCCGACCCCCCGGCCGGAGAGATCGGTGATCGCCGAGCGGGTGGTGAAGCCCGGAATGAAGATCACGCTGAGGATCTCCTCGTCGGACAGATCGTTCCGCGCCTCTTCGGTGATGATCCCCCGGCGAAGCGCGGCCTCAAAGAGCTTGTCGGGGTTCATTCCCGCACCGTCGTCTTCGATCTCGATGACCACGTGATTGCCCTTCTGGTAGGCGTTCAGGGCGAGGGTTCCCACGGTGGGCTTTCCCGCAAGTTCTCGAATCTTTGGACGCTCGATCCCGTGGTCGATCGCGTTTCGAATGATGTGCATCAGAGGATCCGAAAGCTCTTCGACGATCAGCTTGTCGACTTCCGTATCGGCGCCGGTGACGACGAGTCGAATCTCTTTTTCGTGCTCGCGGGCAACCTGGCGCACCACGCGGGCCAGCTTGTCGAACACCTGGCGGAGCGGGACCATGCG
>JBCCZL010000303.1:0-11535 GCA_039187775.1 Myxococcota bacterium | reverse complement strand
GTGCGAGGCGCCTTAGACGAACTCCGAAGAGCTCCCACAGTCAGACTCCGAGGCCGGCCTCGACACAAAAAAAGGGAGCCCGAGTAGAACCGCTCGGGCTCTTCGGCGCGCATGCCCTCGCCGACGCTCCCCTTCATCGGTTGGGGCGCGCCGGCGAGGGCAGGCGCCGAAGAGCCCGAGCGGTTCTACCCGGGCTCTCTTTTTTTATGTCAAGGCTGGCCTCGGAGTTCGCCCTCCTGAACTCGAGCTCATCGGAGTTCGTCTAAGGCGCCTCGCACACGTCGGGACCGAGGCGGGCGTCGCATTCGAAGGGCGCGCCGCACTCGCTTCCGCAACAGAACTGCATTTCGCCTCCGCACGGCACGCACACATCGGCGCCGTTGCACACCGCATAGGAAGCGCTGCAGCCGAGGCCTCCGCAGCAGGGCTGGCCGATCGCGCCACATGCGCCGCCGGCGCAGGAGCCCGCACTGCACATGCTTCCTCCGGGGCAGGTTCCGCCGTCTTCCACGCACATGTTGTTCACGCAGCAGCCTCCGGCGCTGCACGCCTGGCCGGGACAGCACGGCTGGCCCGCGCCTCCGCACGGCTCGCAGTCGCCTCCGAACCCACCGGCGCAGGCGAGGTTAGCGGCCGTGCAGACCCGGCCGGGGCAGCAGCTCTCGCCGTCGCTCCCGCAGCGGTTGCCGCCGTTGGTGACGCAGCTTCCCATGTCGCAGCTTCGGGGAGTCCCTCCACTGTTGCAGGCCATGCCGTTGGCCACGCACTCGTTTTGAACGCAGCATCCGCCGGCGCCGCAGGCGCCGCCCGCGCAGCAGGGCTGGCCGTCGCCTCCGCACGGGGTAAGCGTTCCATCGACACAGAGATTCGCCGCGTCGCCGCCGAAGCCGGAGGGCGCGCAGTTGCCGCCGGTGCAGCAGCCACCGCCTTCGCACACATTGCCCGGGCAGCAAGGCCCTTCCGGTACGCCGCATACCGTACAGGCACCACCGGTGCACGTGGCAAGGCCGCTATCGCACATCGTGCCCTCGGCGATGCACCGATCGAGGCCTGGGTCGCAGCATCCAGCGGTACAGCTGTTGCCGGGACAGCAAGGCTCACCGGGGCCGCCGCAGCTTGTGCAGAGATCTCCCTGACACGCAAAGCCAGCGCCACAGCTGTCGCCGGGGCAGCAGGGTTGTCCTGCTCCACCGCAGGTTGCGCAGTTTCCGCCCGCACAGATCGTAGACGCGGCCGTGCAGTTGTCGCCGGGGCAGCAAGCCTGGCCTGCGGCGCCGCATCCGCCGCAGCTCCCCGCCATGCAAGCGGCGCCCACGCCGGGGCAGGTCGAGCCCTCTCCGGTGCAGAGGTCGTTCACGCAGCAGCCGGTCCCGCAGTCAGTGTTGGCGCAGCACGGCTGGCCCGCGCCTCCGCAGGCGGCGCAGACGCCGCCCATCCCGCCTTGGCAGACCGCGCCCGCGGCGCAGAGCCGACCTGGACAGCAAGCGGTGCCGAGGTCGCCACAATCGTTGCAGACGCCGCCGAGGCAGGTCCCTGCATTGCACACATCACCGGGGCAGCAGGGGTCTCCGGGCCCGCCACAGAACGCCATCGCGTCGGCGTCGCCGGCGTCCGCGGTGGCGTCATCGACGTCGCCATCCGCCTGACCGTCGGGCACCGCCACATCATCGAGGGTGGAGTCCATCGACCCATCGGTCTCTCCCGGCGGGTCTCCGTCGTCTCCGCAGCCCCCTGCAAGCAACACCCAAAGCGCAACACACGCCCATCGAGTCATGGCACCTCCCAGTTCGAAGATGCCACAATCCGGGGGTCGGCGTCGACCGTCCGGGTTCCTGGACCGCGTCGAGGATATCGTTCCCGCGTGAAAAGCGTGGCGAATGTCGTTTGAGGGCGATCGTCGCTGGGGTTGGGGCTCGACTAGTTAAGCAGAGGGCACGTCGCGTCGACCGGACCGGAGGCGTTGTTGCCTTCTCGACATTCGTTCAACCCGGGATCGGGCATATCCATCGGATCGTTGATCACCGCCTCGAAGCGGAAGGTCTCCGCCGCTCGCCCGATGGGGATCGGAAAGGCCATCGGCATGAGCACGAGCTCGCTCTCCCCCGGAAGAAGGGGCCGCGAGGTCGCGGCACGCCCGATCACGGTGCGGCCTCCATCCGTCACGTCGTAGAAGGTGACCGGAACGCCCGCCTGTGCACCCCCGGTTCCGCGATTGACGACCCGCACGCTGAGCTCGAACGCGACGGGACAGCTTCGCGTGAGGGCGGTGAGATCTTCCGGCACCAAATCCGGCGCATTAAACAGGCCTTCGGGCTGCACATTCTGTCGAAAGTTGTTGAGGCTCGGAACCGTCCAGTTGGGCGTTTCCCGCGTCGGCACGGTCCCGTCCTCTTCCACATTTGTGACGTGATACGTGTGCTGGTTCCAGATTCGCCGGGTGCGTACCCATTCGTTTCGCGGATGACCGAGGATATGAATTCCCGTGCCGCTCGTGTTGCCGTCGAGACAGCCCCACGCGTAGTTGTTTTCCATCACGATGATCTCGGCTTGGTTGTCGTTATCGACGTCGACCACGATCGGATACTCGCGAAGCGTGCCGCTCGTGTTGCACTGGTCGTGGAGCACCGTGCCGTCGGGCCCGCGGAACACTCGGAACGTCCGCTCGTCGTTGTAGAGCACTTCGGCCACGCCATCGCCCTCGAAATCGAAGATGCTCGAACCGGTCGATCGGGAAGATCGGTCCACCGTTTCGAGAAACCATTTTCGGCTGCCGTCGTGCTCGAAAATCACGTAGGCGTAGCCTCCCGCGAAGGCGATCTCTGGATTCGGGTCGTCATCGAAGTTCGCGATCGTGGGCGGACCCCCGCCGCCCGGGTTTCCGTTCGCCGCGACCTGGGCGGCGAGCTCCGGAGGGTTGATGTCGATCGGTCCCCATACGTCGGCGCCAGTGGCAGGGTTGAGCGCACGCACCGAATGGTCGGACGAGGTGACAACAATGAGCTCTGGCGTGCCGTCCAGATCCAGGTCGGCGATCGCGGTGTGTCCGTTGGGGATCGCGGGGAGCGCGCCGGCGGTCGTCCGCTCCCAGAGTGGGGTGCCGTCGTATTCATAGACCCCGTTGGACGACACGAGCTCGAGATCCATATCCATGTCGACGTCCGCCAGGGTGTTGTAGCGAGAGCTCGCCGAGCGAAGGTCGCGAATCCGCTGAACCACCGTGCCGTCGGCGTGGGCAATCACGAAACGGATGACGATCTCGGGTGTTCCGTCGCCGTTCATGTCGCCGATCGCCGGCGCGTCGAAGCCGCACGGCACGTCATTGGGCGCGGTGTCGAAGCGTCGCAGCACTGTGCCGGCCGCGGACACCAGCATTAGGTGACCGGCGGTACTGGGGCGGGTCGATGCGGAGCAGGCAACGATCTCCGGGCCCGGAGACGAGGCGTCGAGTTCTGCGATCGCGACTTCTGCGCCCGGCGTCGTCCGAAATCCCGGGTCGGCGGTGGGCCAGATCGGGCTCCCGTCGGCGCCCGACACCACCCGCAGGACGCCGTCGCCCCAGTACTGGTTTCCTCGGAACGTGCTGAAGACCACGTCGGGAATGTCGAGCTCGTTGATGCGGCCATCGCCGTTGTCGTCGGTGAGGTTGGCGACCATCGGGGCCATCATCACCTGGTTGTGCTGCGGGAGAACGGTGGAGCCGTTCCACGACCACTCGGACTGAAGTTCGAGCGGACCCACCGGTGGGCGATATTCGCATTCTTCACCCATCGCCCGCGGGAGGCAGCGCATCGCCGTAGGCTCGCAGTACTCGGTTGGCGCACACTCGTCGGTCCGGGTGCACGCCGGTCCGGGGGTCACGCATGCACCGAGGTAACAGAGGTCGCTGCTCGCGCAGCAAGTGACATCGGTCCCGCTTCCGCAGGGCGTCTCTTGGGGTTCGCAGCGGAGCACGCAGCGATCGACTTCGCAGGTTTGGTCGTCGCTGCAGCACACGCCCCCGCAGAGGTCTCCGATCGGGCAGCAGCGTCCCCCACCGCAGGTCTCACCGTTCTCGCAGCACGTGTCCTCGCACATCCGGGAGGCCGGACACATCGTTCCGCCCTCCGAACCGGCGTCCACTTCCACGCACCGATTGTCGATGCATTGGAGGCCTGCCTCGCAATCGCTTCGACTGACGCAGCTCGAGCCGTTGCCCCCGGAGCCGGCTGCCTCCGGCGAGCAAGCCCCCACCCAGAACAACATCACACACCCCAAAACCCGCATGGGTCCGAGAATACACGGTGGTTGCTCCCTACGCCGCTCGGGTTTGCGGAACCCGGAGGTCGGCCACTTCAGACTTTCGCAAGGAGTTCTGGGCTTAGACGCAGATTTGGCCTTCGTATTTTCCGAACTCTTTGGGCCGCATTCCGTCCAATCAAGCATGAGCCGTCATCCTTCTCGTCCTTCCCACCCTGATGTCTTGAAGTCTGCCCGCCCGCGGCCGGTTCCGGACCCCGAGAGCTCTGGACTCATCGACCTTGTAGCGATGATGGAGTCCGTTCCCGCCGAGAAGCCTCATGGCATTCGAAGCTACGGCGTCGAGTGGTCTCCGCTCGCGCCGCCCACCCTCGCGCCGCCGGCCCAGGACCGCCGCTTCGTCGAACTCGGGCTCACCGCGCTGACGGCAGCACTGCTGGCCGCGGCGGCGACGGTTGGTGCGATGCACTGGTCATCCGCGTTGGTGACCGCCCCGAGCGTCACCCTCTCGTCCGGGCCGAAGCACCTCGTGGCCGTCGAGCCCACACCGGCGTCTCCAGGGTCGGCCATCGCCGAGCACCCACGCGAGGTCGAACCGACGGAGGTCGTCGAGCCAAGCCCTCCGGTTGCGGCGAGTTCGCGGGCGACGAATCCGACCCGGCGAGCGCGGCCCACCCTTCGACCCGCCACGAGCTCTCCCGCGGACCGCGAGCGCGCCCCGACGCCGGTCGCTTCGTCCGGAGAGAACACAGACTCGAGTCTTGATGCGCTCCTCGAGCGAGCGCTAGGTTCCGGTCCCGGATCGGGTGCGGGTTCTGCACAGGCTCCCGAAGAGACCGCGGCGCTGCCGGAGCTGCCGAGCCGCGACGCCGTGCTCCGTTCCCTTCGGGCGAAGTCGTCGGAGGTCGCCGCGTGTGCGGACGGGGAGGACGGGATCGTCAACACCTGGGTTTCGATCGATGGTCGGACCGGGAGCGTCAAACGGGTCTTTGTCACCGGGAACTACGCCGGCTCGGCCCTCGGCGCGTGCGTCGCCCGAGTCGTACGGGACGCGAGCTTTCCACCGTTCGCCCGAAGCGAGTTCGAGGTCACCTTCCCCTACCGCCTCTAGGGCTCGGTCGCAGGGACGCACTCCTCGGGAACCGTGCGTCCCTCGTAGCGAACGAGCGGTGCATCGAGGGCTCCTGCAGCCATGGATGCGACCGTCACCGTTTCCTCGGTGGCGTCCTCTGGACACGCGAGCGGCAGGACTTCCTCGAGGGCCTCGCGGGCGTCGTCGCCTCGGCCCAATGCCTCCCACGATTGGGCGGTTCGGTAGAGAGCGTAGGCGTAGAGCGGGTGCCCGAGCTGACCGAGGGCGAAGCGGAAGTGGTTGGCCGCGCCTTCGAAGTTCTCCTCCTCGAAGGCGACCTCGCCGCGAATCATCCACGCAAGGAGGAGGAGGTCGCCGGAGTTCGGATACCGATCGATGAACCGTTCCGCACGGGTGTCCACCGGACCTCGGCCGCCTCGCCAGGTGCACCAAAGGCGCACGAAGTCCATTTCCGCGGCGAGGTACGCGTCGGCTCCGCGGCCGCCGGCGGCTTCGGCAAACTGGGTGGCCTTCCTTCGGTGCCGGCGGAGGCTCCGCTCGTCCTCTTCCTCATCGAGGTACTCCGCCTCAAAGAGGTGAGCGAGGGCGAGGTCGCGAAGGATCTGCCGTCGCTCGACGCCCGCGGCGGTCTCCCGCGAGTCTTCGAGCTCTTCCAGGCTCCGTTCGGGTTCCCGAAGCGTGGACGTATGGTTGGCGCCAAACTGGAGCAGGAGTGTTTCGGGAGGAACGTCTTCGACCGCGCGAGCGCGCTCCACTGGAGCTTCGCCGGCCCCGCAGCCAAGGAGGATGAGCCCAACGCCGAGCCGCCACCGCACGAGCGGGAGGGTAGCAGATCAAGCGCGCTCGATTTCTGCCGTATTGCTGGCCCTTCGTTGCTGGCTCTTCGTTGCGGGCCCTTTGCTTGCGCCCTTTGCTTGCCGGCTTATCCGTCGGCTCTCGTCTCGTCGTCGGATTACACCTTGTCGGCGACGACAACCTTGGAGACCAGGTGCGGCTCGGAGCAGCGAACTAGGAGACCTGCGTCTGAGAGGATGTCCGCGAGATCGTCGCGGATGTAGCTCTTGTAGTAAGGCTCGTGGTAGCCACGGGGAAAGTTCTCGAGGGCGGGAAGGATATCCGCGGCGTCACTCACTTGCGCCGAATCGCAAATCACCACGCGGCCGCCAGGACGAAGCACCCGGATCATCTCCCGGACCACCCGCCTGCGCGCGTCCTTCGGAAGCTCGTGAAACAGAAACACACTGGAGACCGCGTCGAACGCTCCGCTTTCGTATGGAAGGCGTTCTCCGTTCGACACCTCGAAGCGCGCCGCTGGGACCACGGTTCGGGCGTGACGAACATAGAACGGACTAAGATCGACCCCGGTCAGTTCCGCGTTCGGGAGCGCGACGCAAAGCTGTTCGAGGAATGCCCCGGTTCCCGTGCCCACATCGAGCACGCGTGGGCGGGCCGTCCCTGCGAGGTGCTCGGTCAGCGGTGGGATCGCCATCCGCCGCATAATGTTCGCCGTACCAGCAAATAGGAACTCGACGCCAAAATCGTAGATCTCAGCCGACCGGTCGCTGAGCCAACCGTCGGTCTGCCAGTGAAATGTACGGCGGTAGTAGGCCGGGTACCGTTCGATATCGACGTTGGTGGGAAGGTCGTTGTACGCGCCGTTTCGAGCCCGCATCAAGACGCGCCGCATCTCGAGGATGCCCCCCGGCATCTGCCGGGCGAAGCGACGAAATGGAAAGCTGTGAAGCAGCGCCGCCGGGTACCGACCGGCGCGTGCATTCTCGAGGTCGCGTTCCAGGGTGGCGCGAAGCCTCCGTCGGGTGTGGTGAATGACCTCGACCGGGAGCCTCGGGTGCTCTCGCATGAGGGCCCCCGTCCAAACCCGACCGCCAAGGCCAAAGCAGAGGCCGATCGCCGCGTGAGTCGCGCGGTAGCGTAGTTCGCCGAGACGACCCGTTTGAAGCAGCCGAGGGGAACGCCTCCACGAAGCCGGGGAGGAAAGGAATGAAGCGGCCGTAGCCATCGGTCTACTCGAGGTTTAGGTCTCCTTTGAACAAAAGACCAGCGCCGACGAGTGCGTTCCTGGGCGACGGAGGTTCATCAACGAGGGCACGGCTCGCAGTTCCCCGAGCCGGTTCGCCCGTCGTCGCAGAAGAGATTGAGCTGACACACTCCGGCCGAACAGTCGTTGCCTTGAGCGAGCCGGGACCGGCACCGATTGGCTTCGCAGGATGTGCTCGCGCACTCGAGATCGTCGCTGCACGAGTTGCCCGGCCCGAGCAGGGTGCACGTTCCGTTCTGGCAGTTGCCTCGAATGCACGGGCTCTGCGGGTTGCAGGTTCCTCCCACATCGGGCTGCGGAACACAGCGGGTGTCCACACAGGTGTGGAGGGCCACGCACTCGTCCGACGCGTCGCAGGTTTCACCGGCCCGGCGGATCGGGCGACAGACCCCGCTGTCGAGACAGCGAAACCCAGGGGCGCAGGGTCGGCTCGAAGCACAGGCCTCGCCGTCTTCCCGACCGTCCTCGCAGGTGGAGGAGCCGGTCGCCCCGAAGCAGACGAGACTCCCTTCGCAGGGGTCGATCCCGAGGGAGCGCTCGCAGCTCGTGCCGCGACTTTCGAACGGGACACATCGATTGCTGGTTTCGTTGCAGTAGAGGAACGAGTCGCAGCCTCCACCGGCACACGCCGCGTTCTGCGCGATCGGCCGGCGGCAGACATCCCCGGTGCACAGAAACCCGCTCCGGCATTCGTACTCGTCGTCGCAAGCCTGTCCTTCGTCGAGAAGCGGCATGCACTGGCCGCCGCACGCGAGCTCCGGGCGATTGCAGAACCCGTTTCGACACTCGGTGTTGGCATCGCACGTGTCGCCCGGTCCGAGCTGCCCGTTGTACACCATGCGGCACGAGCTCGGCAGGTCCTCGAGACGGCAACCGGGAATGTCGAGCTCCTCGAGGCAGGTCCGCGCCGCCGCCTCGTTGAATACCCAGTCGCTTCCTCCGCCGAGAAAGTCATTGGCAAAGAAGTCGATGCCGACCGGATGGCACAAGATCTGGAGCAGCGCGCCGATTCCGAGCTTGCTCTCGCAGGACACGGTCTTGCCGCAGAAGATGTCGGCGAAGCGCGTTTTGAAGTCGTCTTCGTTGAGCGGCTGGCCCCCGTCGCCGTCGACAGGTGCGTCCATCGGAGCGTCGGGCGCGACATCCTGTCCGGTGTCGACCGGCGCATCAACGTTGCGATCTCCGGCGGCATCGATGCCGCCGTCGGCCTGATCGGTCGTGAAGCGATCGAAGTCGCTGATAAAGCTGCAGCCGCCGAGAACCGAGCCTCCCAGAACCGCGGGCGCCAACAGAGAACCCGCGAGAAGGCACGCTCGCAAGAAGCCAACCGGAAGATGGAGTGCAGGCGAAGGAAAACGCATCAGAACGCTCCTTGAATCGAGGCGCTCGCCGGTCCGACGCGAACGGCGACTGGGGTTTCATCGCCCCCGGTTCCGATCAGAAACAAGGTCACTCCGCCGGCCACCGCAGCGATGCTCACGAACATCAGTGCGGTCGAGACTCCCGCGAGCGTCGACCCGTTGTCGATGTCGCTCTGGAGGTCGGCGGGGCATCGGCCGTTGCTGTCGCACTGGTCTTCGAGATCGCTTTCGATGCCTGCCGCCACGAGGCCGGTGATCAGCGAGGCCACGCCGATCGCGAGCCCTGCGCCCCCGGTGATGATGCCGGCGAGCTGCAGTGTCGAGAGCCCACCGCCCTCGCGGGTCACCGGCTCGGTCTCCGTTTCGGGCTCGGTTTCGGGCTCGGTTGTCGTTTCCTGTTCCGCTTCGAGCTGAGCGCGGACTCGTGCTTCCGCTTCGCGCTGAAGCCCGGCGATCCGCGCCTCGCGATCGATCGCTTCCTGCCGCCCATCGAATCCCTCGGGCGTCTCCCGAATGAACTCTTGCAGTGTGGCGCGGGCCTGGTCGTATTCGAGTGCCCGCTCGTGGGCGAGCGCGGTGTTCATCAACAGATCGATGCGCCCGGACAGATCGTAGGCTCGCCGAAACTCCACCGCCGCCTCGCTAAAGAGCCCGTCGTCGAAGTGCGCTCGTCCCTGTACAAAATGAGCGCGGGCCTGCGCGTCGGTTTCCGAGAGTGCGGACTCGGCCTGGCCCAACGCCACCCCGATCGGCGCCCCCCAGCTCGCAATAAGGCATATGATCCCCAAGATCCTCATGGCAAATACCGTATCGTGCTCGCCTCCGCCGGCAAAGGGGGACCACGGCCGACCGAGGATTCGAGCACGCCGGATCATCATCCTAGGGTTGGTACTCATTTCCGCGGGCGTTCTTTTGTACCTCGGGTGGTACCTTGGCGTTCGGCGGCCGGCGGGGGGCGACCTGGATTCCGCCGTCGCGGATCTCGAGGCACTTCGCGCCGACCCAGAGGTCCAGACGGCGCTCCTCCATCGTCACCAACGTAGGGACGGTTACGAAAGTGCCGCCCCCGTGCGTTGCCTCCGCTACGGCCATGCATCCCCGGAGGAGGTCGAGGCGGCGGTTCATGCGCTTCGGGCACTCGATCTGGCGGAGAATTACCCGACGCTCCTTGGCTGGTTCGAGCACTGGAAGGGGCTCGAGTCTGCTCGCTACCACTCGGAGGACGGTCGTACCGAGCTCGTCGCAGCCGTATCGGAGGTTCATGGCTGGCGCCGTGCGGCGATTTTCGAACTTCGGCTGGAGCGCCTCATGAGCGAGCTCGACCGGGTGGTGGCGGCTTCGGGAGTGGATACTGGGCCGACGGGGCCGGCCCCTCGGGGCCTCGAGGGGCTTTATCGCGATCATGCACTGGCGCTATCCACTGCAGCCCTTTCGGTGATCGCCGGCTATCAGCGAGAGAAGACCCTCGGCTTGCTCCAGGATGTCGAAGCCGCGCTCCGTGCCCACGCGACCGACCACGGTTCGCTTCCTCCGGACCTGGCGTCTCTCCCATCCCTCGAGGCTGCGCCGTCCGACGTGTACCTCGACTACCTGCGTCTCAGCGACTACCAGGCGGAGATTCATACGTTCCTTCCGACCAGTGAGTCGGGCGAGGGACTGGACTTCGAGCGATCGACGTTTCTCATCACGGTTGGTTCCACGAGAGAGGCGCAGAGCCCTCAGCCGTCAGGCCAAGAGGGCCTGACCCGTTAAGGAAGCATGATGCGGTCAACCCAGTAGAGAAGGTCGTTGCCGCCGGTGCCCATGATGTCGAAGCCGCCGATGATCTCCGGCGTCACCGCCGCACCCGCTTGGTCCACGGTGGGGAACGGATCGCTGAAACAGATCTGCCCTGGCGTTGGCGGGTCGGCGAGGTAGTAGAGGTTGGTGCCTTCGACAAGAAACACGTCGTCGGGGCTTCCGGTGACTCCGAGGTTCGGAATGGCCGCCCCAGCGATGAGATTGGGGGTGATCGCAGCGGCTCCGTTGCACGTCACCGGCGCCGGGCCCGGCGAGAACATGAAGCCGTTCGCAACGAAGGGGCGCGGATCGCCAGTGGTGAGAGCCACGACCAATGGGCCGGTCCCGAGATTGGCGGTGTCGGCGCTCATGGCGACAAACGGCATGCTGCTGGGATCGGTGACGGCAGCGGCCGGGCTAAATGCGGCCGTTCCGAAATCGAGAAGTCGGATCTGGCTTCCGAAGATCCCGATCGCGGTGTCCATTCCCGGAGCGAAAGCGCCGGTAAACATAATGTCGGGAGCGGCCGAGTTTCCGACGTCGTCCACCAGGGGAATCGCCTCGCCAAACGTCAGGACGGTGCCATTCAGCCCCACGAATCGGTAGAGCGTGTCCCCTCGCATGCCCCAAAGGTCGTCGCCTCCGGCTCCGTCGTGGTTCCACGCGAACATCTGGTCGACGGCCAGCGGCTCGCCGATGTCGTCTTCCACGGTGAAGGTGAGAATCCCAGTGGGAAAGAACGCGTGAAGCCGGGATTGCTCGACGGGAACCATTGCGTCGGCATCCACCGTGGCGTCGGGTGGAGAACCGTCCGTTACCGGGGCATCGACCGACACATCCGGAAACGAGGAATCGAACGGAGTCGCGTCGGGCTGACCGTCTGGACCAGCATCGGCCGCGCCGACGGGGTCGTCATCACCGCAGCCGTACGCACACAAAACGAGAACAAGTAAGCAGGATCCACGCATCTCAACCTCCCGGACGCGGGTCCGCCCACATCCATCGCG
>JBCCZL010000302.1:0-11580 GCA_039187775.1 Myxococcota bacterium | reverse complement strand
GTCCGAGGACAGCTCAAGATAGGGACGAACATGGCCAAAGCCCCCAAAGTTCCCGCCGCGATCCGCAAGGTCAAGAAGAGCTACGACTACCGCGATCCGACCTTCGAAGACGGCATCTGGGTCTTCAATGAGATGGGTACCGCGCATTTCAAGAAGGACCAGGGATGGGTCATGCACTACGACAAGAAGGGCAACGAAATCCGATCGCTCTTCTACGAAAAGAACAAGCTCGCCGCACTGAGCATCGAAAACGACGTAGGCGAAGCCACGCTCTACCTGAAGAAAAGCGTGCAGGAAGGGCGGCCAAACACCGGCAAAATCCAGTTCCACGACTCGGCCCTGGCGGTAGCGCAGGGGATCGCCGGAGTGAAGAGTCCATCGGAGGAAGTACAGCGGATCGAGTTCGCCGTCGCGTCGTTCGATCGCAAGACGTATTCGTTCGAGATTGCGAATCCCGTCTACTACGACGCTCAAGGCAACAAACTGTCCGCCCAGGGCGGCCATAAGGATGCGCCGACGGCGACGGCGATCCTTGTCACAGGAGATGGACGATCCAAACTTTGGAGAGACGATGAAGCGGGCGGCAAGCGCACGATCTACGACTTGAACGGCGACAAAACGCACGAAGAGCACTACGACCGCGGAAACCGGGTCGCCGTCACCATCTACTCGAAGAAGGGCTCGTATGAGTGGCACGAGAAGGACGGCTCGGTCCGGTTCACCAAGGGGAAGCGAACCTATACGCTCAGGCGAACTCGAGGTGGTCCGGTCGTCGAGGTCGCGACGAGCCAAGGGAAGGAGCAGATCAAGACCCCGAAGGGGATCAAGACTCCCAAGGAGTTCAAGAAGCACTTCAAGGTCGTCTACGCCCCGTTCCTGGCGCAAGGCGTGCGGATGCAAGACGACCCGTTCTTCATCGACGGTGAGGCGGTGGTTCGCTACCGCGACGTCGTCGATCTCTGGACAATCCTCAACGACTACGGCGGCAACGAGCTCGTCTACGTCGGAGAGCCGGGCCCGCACCAGGGCAAGGTCTTCTGGAATGACCACGAGGAAGGCCTGTTCGGGCTCGAGATGCTCGAGGAGTATGTTGAAGAGGAGGGGATCGAGTATGAGGACGCATCTTCGCTCATCGAGATGTTGCCGTTCTTTACCGACGAGAAGCGCGCACTTCTCGATGTGTTCAAGGCGCTCGAGTGGCTCCGTCCCGAGAGTGACCTTGCGTTCCTCGACTCCCTGGTCCCGCTCGCTGAGCCATCCAAGAAGGAATCCAAGAAACGAGCCTCTGGGAAGCTCAAGCGCACCGTGGGCAAGACCTTTCTCTTCACCGGCAAGCTCGCCGCGATGAAACGCGCGGACGGAAAACGCCACGTCGCGGAGCTCGGCGGGAGCATGGCCGGCTCGGTTTCAAAGAATCTCGACTACCTGGTGGTGGGCGACGACGGCTCGCCGCTGTACGGCCAGGGCAAGAAGGGCTCGAAGCTCGTCGCCGCGGAGAAGCTCGTCGCACAAGGGGCTCCGCTCCAGATCGTCAGCGAAACGGAGTTCCTCGCGATGAAGCGAAAGTGAGGCTCGCTATCGGTTCGCCCCTGTTTTGGGGCCTCCGGATCTTTGCTGACATCCACAGAGCAATCCACGCAAGCGGGTCGCCCCGTCGCCCGCCTTGAGCTTTCCCGGATCAGCGGCCGGGGCAGGTCTCGGATGCCTCTCCGTAACCAAACACCAGCCGGGTGAGGCGTGTCGGGGCGTCGTGGACCCCCATCGACTCCCAACGAACCCCGTCGGTGCTGCGGTAAAACTCGTTCGAGCCGCGGTTGAAGGCCACAAACGTCCCGCCATCGCTCGCCGCCACCGCGTGGAGCTCCACGCCGGCGGGCTCGAAGTCCACTCGAGTCCAGTTCTCGCCATCGGTGCTCGTGAGCGCCGAGGCGCCGTTCATAAAGCGAAACGCCCCTCCGGCGAACATCATCTTTCCCCCGCCTCGATTGCGCTCGGCGTCGGAAACGCCGGTGCGCCAATCGGTGCCGTCGGTAGTGGTGCACCATCGCCCATCGGAGTCGAACATCACGAGGCGACCGAGCCCGTAGGCCACGCCGCCCTGTTGGCCCACGCCGCCAAAGCTCGAGACCCCTGCACACGTGGATTCTTGGCGCCAGGTGACGCCGCGGTCCTGAGAGAAGACTGGGCCGTCGGTATTGGCAAGCACGGCGAGCGATCCTCCGCCCCCACCTTCGCGAACATGGTCCGGCGCGCTGGTACGCCCCACCTCCGTCCACGTAAAGCCGTCCGAGGAGCTAAAGGCTTCCCGCTGGCCCGCCGCGACGAACGCACCATTGGCAAAGGACACCGAACCGAATCGAACGTCCAGCTCAATGGTCGTCCAGTCGACACCGTTTCGACTGGCCTGAAAGCTCGCCGAAGCGCCCCACCCCATCAGCTGCACGAACACGCCGTTTCCGTAGGCGAGGCCCTTGTCGGTAAACGCTGAGTGGTCGCCGTTATCGTCGCTCAGTCGGCGATCGTGAAAGGTCCGCCCGTCATCGCAGGACATGACCGTCCGGCCCCCGAACCCACTCGCGACGAACATCGGAACGCCGTCAGGACTTGGCGGCTCCGCATCGGGGGGAGGCATGGCATCGACGGCCCCATCGACCGTGGCGTCAGCGGACAGCGCCGCGTCGGGCCGGTTGGCGTCAGGCCACATCCGCATCGGCGAGGAATCCTCATCGGCGGTTCCGACGCCAGACGCGGTTCCCTCGCAGCCTCCAAGCAGCAGGGCCTGAAGTACGACCAGCACAAGCACACACCGCATGGGTCGTAAGGGCAACACATCTCGTGCCAGTCCAGATCCCCGGATAAACGCGACAAGAGAACAGCGGATGGCCACCCTCGGAGCAGCCAGCGTGCCGCCCTGTCGAGACGGACTGCCCTCAGAGGGGCCCGATCATCAGCTCACTCGAAGCGAGCCGCGGCGACGTCTTCCACCTGTCCCCCGGCGTTTGGCTGCGACCAAACCGCCATCGCTCGACCCATCTCGTCAAAGGCCACCACGGGAAAGCACTCGAAACACGCATTCCCGAGCCTGACCGCGCTCTCCCAACCTCCCACCGGGGTAAAACGGGCGGACCAGATTCCGGGTTCGATGTCGGTGCCTTGTTGCCACACCGCAAGCGCATTGCCTAGATCATCCACGGCAATCTCCGTGTGTGCGTGAACGCTTCGCCCTCGCCCTTGTAGGCGCAACCCTCGTCTCCAAGGCCACACCGCTCCGAAGACAACAAGGGCGACACGAGCGCGCCTGAGTGCACGCAACCGTTCGTTGCGCGGGTGACGTCCCGGCGTAGACTGAGGTATGCGCCTTTTGCGCGTGCCTAGCGTTGTCGTACTTGGTCTCGTCGGTTTTTGTTTCAGCTCCCTCCCTTCCTCCGCGTCCGCCCAGAGCGATGAATCGCTCGAGCTTCGGGTCCTCACCTGGAATGTGTGGGCGCTTCCGACCATCTCCACCAACCTCGAGGCGCGCGTGGCGCGGATGGGCGCGGCGATCGCCGAAGTCCAACCGCAGCTCGTGGCGCTCCAGGAGGTGTGGGAACCTCACCATGGCCGACAGATCGTCGACGATCTCGCCGCGCTTGGATTCCCGTACGCGATCCATCTCTTCCGCGCCGCCGCGGGCAAGCCGGGACTCCTCATTGCTTCGGTCTATCCGATTCGCGGTGAGCGCTTCGTTCCCTTCTCGCTCGGCCGACAGGCCCACACGCCGTGGCATGTCGATTGGATGGCGGCCAAGGGAGTGATGGATGTGGAGATCGATACCCCGCTCGGTCCGCTTCGCTTTCTCAACACCCACTTTCAGGCCCGCTATCGGACCGACGATTACGCCGACGTGCGGGCCGCGCAGGCTGCCGAAATTACCGCCGACCTCGCGGGAGCTCGCTCGCCGATCGTGTTTGCCGGAGACTTCAACTCACCGCCGGGCGACTTCCCGCGGGAGGTGCTTGGCGCCAATGGCTTCGTCGATGCGGCGCCGGAGTTCGGCGTGGATACGGTGTATGTCAAAGACGGGGGATCACTTGCGATCGACGTACGATCCGCGGAGATCGTCCTCGAACTGCCGGTTCCGTTAGGAGACGGCATCGAGGCACGCCTTTCGGATCACCGAGGAGTGCTCACGACTCTCACCCTGACCCGCGGCTCCGGCAACCACCCGCCCCCGGCCCGCATCCTCAGCTCGATCCCGGCGACCCTCCAAAAGGCGGCAAGCCGCACCCGACTTCGCACAAGACTCCTCGGCGCCGGGGGAGTGCTTCTCGCGGTTCTTCTCGTCCTCGGTCGGCGTCTCGCCCACCGCCCTCAGCGCCGACGACGTTGGCGGGTGCTCTGGCGCGTGGTCGCGGTCTTGGCCGTCCTCCCGATCGCGTGGCTTTTGTATCTCGCCATTCTCTACGGACCGAACCACGCTGGCGAGCTCGACGCGATGGTGGAACGCCTCTCGCCCAGCGCCGCGGGCGTCGAGCCGATCTGATACGCTCTATCTTGGTGCTGACTGCGGAAAGGGTGTTTGTCGCGGCCGTCCTCTGTCTCGGTCCGGCCGCATCCTTTCTTTCTGCGACGACAAGCGCCGTGGCGCAGCCGTCCACTGGGGGCTTCGTCGTTCCCGGCGCCGACGAAGCACTCGCCGACCGCCTAGAAGCCGAGCTCTCCGACACCGTGCAGTGGTTCACCGCCGAACAGGCCCGAAGCCGACTTCAGGACGCGGCAGGGAGCGAAATGGATGCCCACGAGGCAGCGATCCAATCCACCCTCGAGGCCGCGGAACGGGCCTACGTGCAGTACGACACCCAGGAAGCGAGGGCCCAGTATCGGCGGGCGCGCGATCTCATTCTCCAGTCAAGCCTCGGCATCGTGGAGCGGAGGCAGCTGGCTCCGATCTACTTTGGCCTCAGCCAGTGCGCGATCGCCGACGGCAACCCGCGCGACGCCGTCACCCAGCTTCGGATCGCCTTTTCGATCTATCCCGAGTATCGCCCGCTCTCCGACGCGATGACGCCGCCGATGATGCGGGCGCTCGAAGACGCCCGCCGACGGATCCGACGCGCTCCCACCCGTCGGCTCACCATTGACCGAGCGCCTGCGGACGCGGTGGTGCTCGTGAACGGAGTCGTCGTCTCGCCGGATCAGCGGCGGGTCGAAGTGACCGGCTCGGGCCCTCACCTCGTGACCGCGACCGCGCCAGGTTATTCGGTCCACGCCGACCTGGTCGAAACCGACGATGCCAACACCCGGGTCGCGATCGTGCTTCAGGAAGCGAGCGATACCACGCTCGCCGGCCGAGGGCTTCGGGCTTGGCGGGAAGCGTCAAGTGCACTATCCGCAGCTTCGCTTCGTGGGCATGTCGCCGACTCGGTCGCCGCCGGCCTCGGTTACGCCCGCCTCCTCGAAGTGTCGGACGTGAACGGAGCCCTCCGCGCCGAGCTCCGGGAACTGCCGGAGGGCGATCTTCTCGCAAGCAGCTCGGGCCGCGACCCCGCGACCATGGCGGGCGAGCTGGTGGTTCCCGACTCGGCGAGTGTGAGCCTCTCGATCACCGCCCCAGAGCGCGTTGCCCCCGGCGACGGCATCCACCTTCGGCTCAGTCTGCAAGATCCGGATGCGCAGGTTCGCCGCCTGCTGGCGCGCTGCGGCGACGCCCGCGCCGAGCGCGCCTTCGGGAGCGATGAGTCACCCCAGATCCAGCTCGTGGTCGACGCGCCCCCCCACGAAGGTTCCGTCGAGTGCGCAGTGCGCGCGGAGGACGCCCGAGGCCGGCTACTTATCCGAGCTCCCCCGCCTGGCCAGCCGCTCGAGGTATCGGTCGAGGAATCGAGCGGCGGCGGGCTCCCTTGGTGGGGCTGGACCGCGATCGTTGCCGTGGTCGCGGCGGCGGCGGGCGTCGCGATCTACTTTGCGCTGCCGGAACGAAATGTCCTGCGGGTTCAAGTCTCGGATGGAGACTGACTTGCGGGCCTCGTGCCTTGTTGCCGTCGGCCTCGCGATGCTCAGCGCGTGCGGGCGAACCAACGCGGCGACTCTCGACATCGTGTTTCCCCCGGGCGCCCGACAGGCAACCGTTCGGCTCGAGATTCACATCTATCCAGGTCGAATCGCCGAGCCGATCTTCCAAGACGCGCTTCGCCAAAGCTGCGAAGAGGCCTGCGACAACGGAGCGATCACTCTCGAAGCCGCTCCTCAGGTCCTCGGTCCGTTTCTCCCCGATGCGAATGGAAACTTCTCCATTCCCGAGGTGGAGCTCGACGCTGACGCGCCGTGGGGCGCCGTGGTTGTCGCGCGAAGCACCAACGATCCGAACGGCGGCGTGGTCGTCTTCGGCGCGGCGAACCTGATCCCGGACGACACCGCACGGGTCGAGCTTGAACACACCTGGTGCGAAGACCGAACGTGCCCGTTCTTCACCAGCTTCTGCGAAGTCGACTGCGCTGCGACGATCGTAAACGCAAGACGCTCCCCGGCGGACCCGCCACGCTGCGCCCAAGCCCGCACGCGCTGGGCCCAATCCCTCGGCCCGGACGGCGAGGCCGGTGTGACCTGCCCGCCGACCAGTGGAAGCTATCCCGCGGGCGCAACCTGTCGGCCCGAGGCGTTCGATTGCACGACGGAAAACGGGTTCTTTCCTGCGGTGTGCCCCGCCGCGAGCGAAGAGACCGTGTGCGATGCCGACACTCCGCTCCCTCCGGACACTCGCTGCGACGGGCCCCTCGACGTGTGCGGGAACTGCCGCGACGGCGAGACCGCGGACTGCAGTAGCGGCGAATGTCGCGGGACGCGCCAGTGTATGAACGGCGTGTTCCAACGCTGCATGTTCACTCCCCGCCCTGGTGTGGTGGAACGCTGCAATGGCCAGGACGATAACTGCGATGGCCAGGTCGATGAGACCGGGTTCGCGGAGTGCACCGGCTACCGAACGCCCGACGCCCCGGCGGCCACGGCCTGCGCGGGCGGCAACTGCCTTTGCGGCGAAGGGCGCGAATGCGCCTTTCCTCAGGTGTGCTGTGACGGCCGCTGCGTCAATGCGCGCACCGACGAAAACAACTGCGGAGGGTGCGGCATTCGCTGCGAAGGACAGGTGTGCTCGAACTTCGCCTGCCAGGATGCCTTCGTCGCGCTGATCTGCCGCGCCGATGTGCTCACCGTGTGCAATCGACTGCGGGCCTTGGGCTTCGAGCGGGCCGACCGCTGCACCAATCAGCAGTGCGCCTGTGGCCCAGGGCCCGCGTGCGGCCCTCGGCAGATGTGCTGCCTTGGCGAGTGCATGCCGGTGACTCCCGACGGATGCGCCGACGGCTGAGCAACCCGCTACTCGAGGCGCTGTCCTTCTTGAACTTGCACCGTACGGGTAGCGCTCCGGATGCCGTCGCTCAGCCGGTTAAGGTCCGCCAAGAACTCCGGGCGGTTGCCGTCCTTATCGCGGATGACGGGGTGGAAATGGTTGTTCATCACGCACACCGCGATGATGTCGATGTTCCACTTCTTCGCGTAGTGCGCGCGTGGAGACCCCTTCCTGGGTGGATGGTTTGAAGACGTGTGTATGGTACGTTCAACGCTCTCCCGGTTGAGGTTGGTTCTTGGAGGTGTCGGGAACTGCCTGCGACACACCTTTGCGTCAACCACAGGAAAAGAACCGATGGCCATGAAAGAACTGGTCCAGAGCCACTACAGCGCGCACCAAAAATACCATCGCCTCATGTTCGACGAAACGTACTCCGGCAAACTGGGTGAGCCCGCAACAGAGGATGCTGTTGCGGCAGCTGAAGCCAAGCTCGGTATCGCTATGCCAAAGGACCTGAGGGAGTTTCTCCTGAACCACAACGGATGGACGGAGTTCGATGGTGACGGCAAGCTCCTCTCGACGGCAGACTTTGGAGCCGAGTGGGTTTCGAAGACCGCGGCCGAATGGTCGGACATCTGGGAAAGCGACGATCCGAAGCCCTTCGAGAAGGGCGGAGTCCCGATCATGCTCGGCGAGGACGTCGAGAATTTCCTGGTGTTGGTACCATCCATCACAAACGCCGACGGCGAACCCGTATTCGAGCTATACGATTCGATGGAAAAGGAAGAGACGTTCCAGACGTTTGGTGACTACCTGCGCCGCCAACACAACACGCTATTGGAGATGATCCGCGAAGAAGAGTAAGGCCCTTGCGCACCTTCCAGTCGCCGCCAACGCCTCAGAAGCACCGTCATTAGCCACTATAAGCGCGAAGTCGTCTTCGAAAAACCCGAACGTCGGCGACCACAACGCCACGTTTCAACCGGCGGGGCGGTGTCCTCATCCCTTGAGGTCACAAAACGACCTCTCGAGCCCTGAGGACCTGAGCGCCCGATAAGAGGCGACAGGGGGAGCGCGCCATGCGGCGAGGCGCCCCATTCGCCGGCCATCGGCCCAAGCAACCCGAGGACACCGTCCTCTACGAGGTCGTCTCGGAGCACCTCGAGTCGCTCAAGGCGCTCGCGGCGGCCATGGGAAGCCTTCCGACGTTCGTGGAGCGTGAGCTCGAGGCGTTCCTCAAGTGCGGACACCTGCAGCACGGCTTTGCCCGATGCGTCTGCGAGCTCAAGCACCTTTGTGCCGTTCAGCTGCAAGAAGCGGAGGTTCTGCCCATCGTGTCTCGGTCGGCGGATGAACGATATCTCGATTCATCTCACCGAGCGCGTCCTGCCGCACGTTCCGATCCGTCACTGGTTCCTGGAATTGACCATGGACCGGGGAACTCCCTCTCCCTAGGCATCACGGAATGCTCAGAGGCGAGACCAGTCCTCGGCGCTCAACCACGAGTGGGAGGCCCCTGGCACAGAGAGCTCCAGCGAAGCGTCGCGCGGGCGCTCAGTGGATCAGCGCGCTGGTCCTGGTGGCCGCCTGCGGCGAAAGCGCGGACCCCTGGGGCGAGTTCCGCTACGGAGAGATTGCGGCGGAGCTCTGCGGGCCGGCGACCCAAACCGATCGCGACGTGTCCTGGCGGTCCCTCGCGCCGGGCTCGTCTTTCACTGCCTCCTGCACCGATCCCGGTATCCCCGTGTGCGTTGGCTACGCGGCACCCTCGGAGGAGGTGCCGACCGGTTTGGATCGTGAATACGTGCAGGTGATCGGGAAGCTGGCTGACCCGTCCCGAGGCCGGGCCGTTTCGGTGCCCTTCGTCGAGGTCGCCCAGGGGCGGGTGGCAGTCGGGAGCCTTCCGCTGGTTCGGCAGGTGGATTCACGCGAGGTTTTTACCGTGGAGGCGGCGTTCCTCGGTGGAGCAGACAACAGCAGCGTCCTGCCGGCTGAGGGCGTCGGGGCGATCGCCCGACGGGTCGAGGCGGTGCCCAACGATGACGGCTCCTGCACGTACACCGTGTTGCCCGAGGAGCCCCCACCGGTGGAGGATCGGCTCGAGCGGCTCTGCGGCTCCGCGGCGTTTCGAGGGGATTCTGCTGCTGCCGAGCCGGGCCTTCGCTTCCTGATGCCCCAGGAGTCTCGCCATCCCGCCGCCGCCTTCGCGCCATCGGGACCGGTCCACTACTACGAGTTTCCAGACTGCGCATATGTCGCAAACGTCTCCCACTGCGTAGAGATCCTCGACCCCGAAGTCCGTTTCGTGAGCGTTCGCGTCGAGGTCGACGGGGCGCGCATACCCCAGGCAACCATCAGCCGAGACGTGATCGAACGAGAGGGGCGGCGCTGGGCGGTCGGCGTCGTGCCTTTCTTTAACTCCGATGGCGGCCTAATGAGTCGCTGGGAGCTCGAGGGCTTCTCCGACGAGTCTCCCATCGGGGAGCCCCGCTACTCCTCGCGAGAGCTCAACATCCCGGTGCCGGGCATTCCCCCGTTTCAGAGCTGCGAACGGCCCTAGCGGCGCCCGGCCGTACATAACCCTAAACCGACAGGTTGGAGCGCACGCTATGCTCGCCTCAGGACTTCGCATGCCGAAGGGGCCATCGACATCGCAGTGACTCTTCCTTCACCGGTGTACACGGGGTCGGCTGTCTCATGCCTCGTCAACTTTCAATGCGCCAAAGCGACAAAATCGCGAGCGCAACTGTGAACCTCTCTGGGCGGATAAAGACCCGGCCCTTTCCAAAAGAGACTCTTGTCGAGACGTCTCACTTGTCGAGTACTGCCGAGCTTTCACCCGGCGATAACGAGTGCCGTTTCTGGCACCCTCAATGATCTGAGGCTCGGTCCGATGCTCGAGCGAACCACCACCAACCCGATCGAAAACGTCAACGTCACCCGATCTAGCGGCCCATGAGTTGACCTCGGCGGAGGTGGACGCGTTCAAGCGTGCATGATGGAAGCTCTCTTTGGTGTGCCGCCTACAGACACGACCGGCGGGGAAGTCAGCGGCGCAGGGCGCGGCGGAGGCGGATTGATCGGACCTCCAACGATCGACTTCTTGCTCTATTGGCTACCCGCCGAGGAAGCCGAGGGGCTCTCCGAGCTGCGTTTTGATCCGCCTGCGCGGCACGTGCGGCGCGCCACGTTCGTCCGCGTTGACCTTCGTTGAGGGCCACTTCTCAGGTCAGTAGCTCCATCAGCTGGTCCAAGTCCTGGCTGGTTGTTCGGTAGCGCGGCTCTCGCCAGACGAGGTCGCCGTCCGGCTCCGGCCAAGGTTTCACGCCATCTCCAGCAATCAACAGGGTACGACGCGACGAAAGCTTGAGCTCGAGCACCGGTGGGTCGATGAAGGTCTCAGGCAATTGATGCGCGAGCCGGCGCGTTGAGACATCTGCGACTGGGTATTGCCGGTTTTGGCCCCATCGAGACTCGACGACCAGGTTCTTCCCGCTTCGTTCGATCGTGAGTAGGACCATAGGGCGGCCAAGCGCTTTGACGGCGACAACGGTCATCACAACTCCACAAACGAGCGCCGCGCAGACACGCAAAGCGAGGGGTGCGCCCAGCGCGCCCGTCGCCCACGCCCCAAGTGCCGCTACAGCGGCAATCACAACGTTAGCGAGGATGTACGTTGGGATACTGCGAGAGTAGGCAAAGAGCCGGACGACTCCTGGTGTGGACGTTTGCGTTTTGCCGATGCGTCAGGTCTAGAGCACTTTTCGATCTGTGCATAGCGTCTCGGGCAGCTGCCTCCCGGCAGGCTCCCAGCTGCCTCCCCGCAGGCTCCAATGTCCAGCTGCCTCGCCGGCAGCCACGATCGAAGCGTCGTGCATGCTCGGCACCCCGTCGTACACCTCCGAAGCGTCATGCGAGCGCTTTGGATTCACACGGAATACCGGAATCCCTTTCCTCTGCAACGCCCCGCGGAGCGCATCTCCATAGGTACTGGACGGCTCCATCACCGTCTCGAAGGTGGCGAGGCGATCGCTCCGACCCACTCGCCGACCTCGGCGGGTGGCGGAAGGTGGCGGGGGCCTGCAGCCGCGTCTGGTGGGAGGTGGGTGGCGAGGCGATCGCTCCGCTCGTGGCGAGGCGATCGCTCCGTGGCGAGGCGATCGCCCCCGTGGCGAGGCGATCGCTCCGACCCACTCGCCGACCTCGGCGGGTGGCGGAAGGTGGCGGGGGCCTGCAGCCGCGTCTGGTGGGAGGTG
>JBCCZL010000301.1:0-11628 GCA_039187775.1 Myxococcota bacterium | reverse complement strand
CGGTCGCCGCGATCGCGTCGAGGATGTGGTAGCTGCTCGGGAGCACTTCGGCGCTGTCCGTGTCGAAGTTGATCTTCTCGAGGAGCACAAAGCCTCCGATCGTCTCCTGGATGATGTAGGTGTCGGGGCAACCGTCGTCATCCTCGAAGCTGTTGTAGGTCTCCGGATCGTTCGGACAGGCATCGTCGACGTCCAAAATGCGATCCTGGTCGTTGTCGGGGTCGGGACAGCCCTCGACATCCTCGAAGCCGTCCTGATCTTCCGGATCGTCGGGACAGAGGTCGTCGACATCGAGGATCTGATCTTGGTCGTTGTCGGGATCGGGACAGCCGTCTTCATCCTGGAAACCGTCTCGGTCCTCCGGATCGTCCGGACACTCGTCGACCTCATCCAGGATCCCGTCGCCATCGCGGTCGCCTTCGTTTCCTTCTGGACATCCGTCGTCGTCGCGGTCGCCATCCCGGTCTTCAGGAACCAGCGGGCACTCGTCATCGACATCCAGAATGCCGTCCCGGTCATTGTCGGGGTCCGGGCAGCCGTCGTCGTCGGCAAAATTGTCGAAGTCTTCGGGTTCGTCGGGGCACTGATCGTCGTCGTCCTTGTACCCGTCTCCATCCCGATCACCGATCGAGGGCTCGAAGATAAAGCCCAAGGTCGCGCGAAAGTCGGCCGCCTGAAACCCATCGGTGGGAATCGCCACCCCGCCGCCGAGGAAGAGGTAGCTGTTCCGTTCCACGAAGACTTTGAGGCCGCCGATCGCCTCGGCGCTGAGCCCTTCTGGATCGCCGATCGCATTGACCGCCTGGGTGGCGTAAGTCTCGAGCACCAAGTCCAGGGGCTCGGCAACCCGAAAGCTCGCTCCGAACCCCGCGGTGATCAGATGACCATACTCCACGTCGGTGCCGCCCACCGGAGCGGTCGGGTTCTGGGCATTCATGCTCGCCGGATCGCTTCGTCCGCCGACCGGCACGGTCGCTCCGTCACCGAAGTTCAGGCGGTAGCCGAGATTCAGGGCGAGCCGGATCGCTCGAAGCGGGCGAAGCTCGAACGCGAGCACCGGCCAGAGGGCCAACCCATCGCCGGCAAACGAACTGGGATCGCCAGTGGGAAGCTCGACATGGAGGATCGCCGCGACACCCACCGGATCCCGCTCCACACGGCTCAGCCGGAGCTTTCCGTGAACCGTGATGTCTCCGATCCCCTGATAGTTCAGGCCGCTTCGACCGTCCTGGTTGTAGGTCCCGGGGACGGTCACGTTGGGCCCGCTCGCAATCTGCACCGGCACCTGCACCCCGAGGACAAGCAAGTTGGCGAGCCCGTAGTTGAAGTGGAGGGTTCCCGTAAACAGCTGATCCACGAGGGCTCCTCGCCGCTCGGCATCGACCGCGTCCACGGTGGGATCATTGTCGAACCCCTCGTAGGAGAGGAGACCGAAGCCCCCGTCGAGGATGAGCCCGAAGCTGAAGTCGTTGGCCCCGAGGATATCGGTGCCGTTGACGGTGAAGAGCCCTTTCGAGTCTACCGCCGGGCGGAAAAGACGGAGATCGAGATCGCGACCGCCATCGAGGGTCGCGCTTTGGGCCTGGCTCTCTCGGGGAAGAGCGCACATCAAGAGAGAAACGGTGAACACGGTGAGGATGAGGATCCGAGACATGACCGAGTCCTCGGCAACCCCCATGCCGCCCCGTTCACAGCGGAATTCGTACGCCGTCGTTTCCCGAGCTATCGGCGTCGAACTACAAACTGTCGTCTCCAGACAGCAGCTTGCAGCACAAAATCCTTGGGCAGGCGTTCGGGCGGCGACATCTCCCGTCGGGAGGAGTACGATCGTCGCCCTCGGAAGCTGGGTCTATGAACGAGCCCGACTTGAACACTGTGGCGGAGCTCTTTGCCGGCCGGTACGAGATCCTTGGGCGGATGCCCTGGAATGGCCTGGCGCTGGTCTACAAAGCCCGAGCCAAGGGCAAGGATGTCGCGGTCGCGGTCCTTCCCCTCGACTGCGAAGGGCCCGAGGAGCGAGCGGCGGCCTTTCGGTCCAACGCCTCGAAGCTGGTCACCCTTCGCGCTCCCAGCTGGGTCCCCACCACCGGCTTCGGCATCCAGCATGGCGTCCCCTATCTCGAGCTAGGGATCGAGCCGGGCCGACCCCTTGCCGAAGAGCTTCAGCGGGACCCGATCGGTAAGCGTCGGAGCCACGCGATCTTCCTTGGGATCTTGGACGCCCTCGACGCGCTCCACCAGGATCAACGCTGCCATTGGGACCTCACGCCGGCCAATGTCCTCCTGAACGGCAGCCCTTCCAAGGAGCAGGTGCGGCTCGTCGGAGTGGGCATCGCGGAGCTCCTTCGAAGCGCCCGCGACACCGACAAGACGGGACCCACGGGAAAGGGTTCCGGCGATCATGCCAGTCGCTATCTTGCACCCGAGCTCCTCGCGGGAGGCCCGCTCGGCGTCGCTGCGGATGTGTACTCGGCCGCGGCCATCCTCTTTCATATGCTCACCGACCGGCCTCCCCCGAAGGGCGGCTCGGTCACCGAGGCCGAGCCGGTTCTCGGTGCCTACTATCCGCTGGTGAGGCGGGCGCTTCAGATCGATCCTCGAAAGCGCTATCGAACGGTGGCCGAGCTTCGCGAGGCGCTTCCCGACGCACCGCTCAGCAGCATTCCCGCGCGCCCGACCAGTCGCCCGCGAATCTCGGCGGTTCCCCGACCCCAAGTCGACCCTCCGTCGGTTCTTCGCAGCCCGGCTCCGCCCAAAGCCAAGACGGCCCATCGATCGAGCGCCTCCGCCCGCCACGTTCCGCTCTACGAGCCAGAAGGCGCCGTCGGCGAGGAGGACGACACGCGACGGGTGTCCGTACCCCCGCCGGCGAAATCGCGCCCACCGGAGGCGGCCTCGCAGAAAGCTGCCGCCTCCCAGAAGCCCGCAGCCTCCCAGAAGACAGCCTCCCAAAAGACAGCCTCCCAAAAGACAGCCTCCCCCGGAACTGCAGCCTCCCAAAAGACAGCCCCCCCCGGAACTGCAGCCTCCCAAAAGACAGCCTCCCCCGGGACTGCAGCCTCCCACACAGACGAAACGAAGCGTCGGCCATCGCAGACGCCGTGGCCTGAGGACAAGTCCCCTGAGATTTCCCAAGCGAACCGTCCCTCGCGTCGGAAGGGCGTCGGACTAGCGGTGATCGGATTGATCGTGGTGGGCGGAGTCGCCGCAGCGATCGCCCTCTTCCTGGCCGACGAGCCCGTCGAAGCGAGCAACGAAGTCTCCCCCGACAACACGGCGGCGCCGAGCGAGGCTTCGGGCGGAGATCCGTCCCGTCCGGACCAACCTCCCCCATCAACCTCCGAAACCGTGGAGTCGTCGGAAACCGCCAATCCCGTCGCCGAGGCAACTCCCCCTTCGGAAGGAACCACCTCTCCAGAAGAAACCGACTCTCCAGAAGAAACCGCCTCCGAGGCACCCAACCCCGAGGACAGCGAAGGAACCGACCTTCTGGTCGAGCTCCCCGAAGAGCTGCACGACCTCGGGCGCCGAATTCGGAACGAAGAGAGCCTGGACCGGGCGACCCTCATGCCCATCGCGGAATACGCGCGAGACCATCGCGACGATCCGCGGCCCCACCTTCTCCTCGCCGCCGCATTCGTTCGTCGCGGCTGGAACACCAACGGCATCGAGCGCTACATCCAGGCCTACGAAACCGACCCGGAAGCTCGCCATCACGAACAAATGCAAGCCGACCTTTTGCTCCTCGTTGGCGGCGAGGAATCAGGGCTCCTCGCGTCCCAGGCGATCGTGCGGATCTACGGCGAGGAGATGCTTCCGAACGTCGAAGCTGCCCTCGACAATACGCCCCGCGCCTACGTTCGCCGACGGCTCGAGCTGCTTCGCGACCGAATTACGTCCGCCGACTAGCCATCCCCTTGGGCGATTTCACCCGCTCCCTTCCACCGATCGGCTCTGGGGCGACCTGAGATGAGCTCTAAGGTACTCCTCGACGTGGGGCACGACCCTCCGTCGACCGAGATCCGCCGGATCGCAGAAGTCCGCCCACACGACTTCTCGGCGGTCGACAGCAAAGCGTGGCCGCGCGTCCACTTCGAGCTCATAGATGTCCAGCGTGTCGTCCCGAAACTCGTATTGATGCACGCCGTGATATGCGTACTGGAGCCGCTCGGGAGAGATATCGATCCCCACTTCCTCCCGAAGCTCTCGCGCCGCCGCCTCGATCGGCGCCTCATGCTTCTTGATGTAGCCTCCGGGAAAGGTGTGCTCGCGACGGTAGGAGTTTTTGACCAGAAGCACCTTGCCCTCGTGCCAGAGCGCGATGAGCACCCCCCGGGTCAGGGGGCGGCGAATGAACCAGTAGCTCCGGAGCCCGAGGTGGGCGGCCCGATAGGCGGAGCGGATGGGGGCGTCCAGAAAGGAAGGCATAGGCAGATGCTCGCAGGTTTTGTTGTCGCCGGCATCTCTTGAAGGGCGGTGCTACAAACTGTTCGATGCCTCGGTATGTCGCACTCGTTCTAGCCTTCGGATTCTCCGCATGCGGCGCCGAGGAAACCGTCGATATCCCGGAGGTCGAGCGACCGCAGATGCCGGGCCCGGTCGCGGCGGCGCCTGCCGGCGGCCCCGAGGTCGACGTGATGAAGCTCGTCTGTGAAGCCTACGTGGAAATCGCGAGCCGCGACGATGCGGGCGACCTCGGCGAAGTCCTCCAGGCCACCGCCAGCCTGGCCGTCGAGCGGGGCGGCGAGCGCGTGATTCGGCAAACCGGTCGATGGGGAGAGCTCGGGGTGGGAGAGCTCTTTGTGGAGGTCCGCGCCCGGGGCAGTGGGAAACCAGAGTGCGACCCGCTGATCGAACGCCTTCGACAGGAACACGCCGACAGCCGCGAATAGCCGACAGCCGCGAGGAGGCGCCTACAACTCTTCGGAGACTCGGCTCCGGAACAGGAAGAGCGCGAGCCACACCGGCACTGCGACCACCGCAAAGCCCAAGAGCACCGCCCGCATCTGCGGGTATGAGAGGCTGTCGATTGGGCCGACGAGACACGCGGTGAGCGCCAGCGCCGCGGAAAAGGCACCACGACCGGCCAGGCTCTGCACAGAGAAGTACGTTGCGCGGCGCTCCGACGGAACCCGAGGGTGCACCACTGAGTTGATCACCGGAGTCGCAAGAGCCAGCGGCACACCGCGAAGCGCGATAACCAACAGGACCATGGGATGAAGCACCGCCCCCATGACTCCTACGATGACCACGTAGGCCAGGAGCACGAGCATCATGGACGAGCCCGCACCCAGGCGTTCCCGAAGCCGGGGGGCGGCACGACTCGCCCCCGTTGAAAGGAACATCATCAGCGCGACGAGGCCTCCCGCGACAAGCGGGGTTTGCTGATACCCCGAACTTGCACCGCCAAAGAGCAGGTCCACGTAGGGCTGAAAGAACATATAGGGGACGTGGCTGATCACGGTGAGCGCGACCGACAGGGCGAAGGTCCACCGAAGGGTCGGGGACCGGAGGAGGCGGAGGATCGACGACGATGGCTTGACGGGCTCGTCCTTTACGGCGGAGGGCTGCTCTTTTGGGTCGGCGCCTTCGGCTCCGACGGCTGAGGGCTCCTCTTTGGGGTCGGCGCCTTCGGCTCCGACGGCGGAGGGCTCCTCTTTGAGGTCGGCGCCTTCGGCTGAGGGCTCCTTGGAGGAGGCAGCGCCTTCGCCGTTGTCGTCGGCGGCCGGTTGTGGGACGCGCGGAGGTTCACGAAAGAAGAGCACGATGCCGAATGCAACCGCCGCACCCAGGGCGGACAACACGTAGGCAAGTCGGAGGTCCACTCCGGCGACCGCCCCACCCACCAGCGCCGCGACCGCATAGGCGAAAAAGCCAAACGCCAACGCGCGCGACTCCTCGTGCACCAGCGCGCGGGTATCGCCGGACGCGCGAAGTGAGTCGTAGAGGAGCGACGTGTCGGTCCCCGAGTTGAAGCTCATGTTCACCGCCACCAGCACCTGCGCGAGCGCGAACAGCTCAAAGGAGCCCGCCACCGCGAAGAGCGCATAACCGGCGATGCCCGCCGCGGCCGAAATCAGAAGGGTCACCTTCCGGCCGACCCGATCCGAGAACATTCCCGAGGGAACCTCCAGGGCCACCACCGCGGCGTAGTAGACCGCCTCGACGCGAAGCGCGTCGGCCACATTGAGCTTCGAAGTGAGATAGAGAAAGAACACCGGAATCCAAAAGAACAGACTCCGAGCGGCCTGGTAGTACGGGTAGAGTCGGAGGTTTCGTTCCATGGACCGGAGGAGCTGCCAAACCGCGGCGTTCCTGTCCCAAGCCTACACGTAGGGTCTTCCGATCGGGTGCGACGGCTCTGTCGCAGCCCCGCGCCATACCGCTCGCTTTCGCTGGGCCGAGGGCCCGGAGGGGCGGGCACGATGGTTGCGAGGTTCGTGGCTCATGCGTCCATGGAAGCTCCTCCGCGCGTTCCTCGTCCTCGGCCTTGTTCCGGCCTGTACGGGCACGTCATCCACCGCCGAAGAGATCGCGCCGAGCCCCGGTCCCGGCCCGGAGATCGATGTCTGTCAGGACCAGCTCCCGGTGGGGGAGGCGCCGCTCCGGCGGCTCACGCGACACCAGTACAACAACGCGATTCGCGATCTTCTCGGGGATGGTTCGCGACCCGCCGAGCAGTTCCCCGCCGACGAAGATGTCGGTGGGTTCTACAACAATCTGACCTCCGTGACCGACCTTCAGTTCGAGCAGTATCTGCTGGCCGCCGAGGGCGTCGCGCTTCGGGCGACGGCGAGACTTCCGGAGCTCGTTTCCTGCGACCCGCGGAGCGGAGCGCCCTGCGCAGAAGCGTTTATTCGTTCTTTCGGTCGGCGCGCATTTCGCCGTCCCCTAACCGAGCAAGAGGTCATCGAGCTTCTCGAAGTGTATCGCGCAGGCGAGCTCGACGAAGGCGAAGCCACCGGCTTTCGCATGGCGCTCGCTTCGATGCTTCAGTCGCCACACTTCCTCTACCACGTCGAGTTCGGGACGGACGAAACCAGCGTGTCGCAGGTATCGGACTACGAGCTCGCCTCGAGGCTTTCGTTTTTCCTCTGGTCGTCGATTCCCGACGAGGAGCTCCTCGATGCCGCCGCGGCCGGAGAGCTGAACCACGACGAGCAAATCACCGCGCAGGTGGTTCGAATGGTCTTCGACCCTCGCGCCTACGAAACGGTGACGAGCTTTCACACCCAGTGGCTCGATCTCGACGGAATCGAAAACCTCGAAAAGGACCAAACCCAATACCCGCACTTCACCCCCGCCCTCCGCGCGTCGCTCCGCGGTGAGACGGAGCGTTTCGCCGACTATGTCGTTCGCGCCGGCGACGGAAACTTTCGGACCCTGCTGACCGGCGCATTCACGTTCCTCGACGGCCCGGCGTTCGATCACTATGGCGTCGCCGATCCCGGCTCGGGGGCTCCCGGCCACTACGGGTATCGGCGGGTGGAGCTCGATCCGACGAAGCGACGAGGCATCCTCACGCAGGCGGGCCTCATGGCGATGTTCGCCCACGCCGACCAGACCGCGCCGGTGCTCCGCGGCAAGTTCATCCGCGAGCGGATCCTCTGCACGAGCATGCCCGAACCCCCGAATGACGTGGACATCGTCGTCCCCGAGGTATCGGAGGGGGCAACGCAACGCGAGCGGCTCTCCGCCCATCGCGAGATCGCATCCCGCGCATCCTGCCACCAGCTCATGGACCCGATCGGCTTTGCCTTCGAGCACTACGACGCGAGCGGCCAATACCGAGACTTCGAGGGCACGAGCCCCATCGACGCGACCGGGGAGCTGCTGTCCACGAGCGATGCGGACGGTCCCTTTGACGGCGCGCTCGAACTCGCCGAGCGTCTCGCCGACAGCGAGCAGGTCCAGTCCTGCATGGTGGACCAGTACTACCGCTTCGCCCTCGGCCGAGGCGACGCGGAGGGAGACACCTGCTCTCGTGCCGCAAGCTTCCAACACTTCCAGGCCAGCGGCCTCGACCTCAGAGAACTGATTCTGTCGATCGCCCGCTCCGACGCCTTCCGCCTCCGCGCACCCCGCACCGAATAGACAGGACCGCCATGAAGAACCGATATACACGACGAAGCTTCCTTCGCGGCGCCGGAGCCCTCGGCGCGGCCGGCCTGATGAGTCCGCTCGTTCCGATGCTCGAAGGCCGCGCGGCCGACGGCTTTCCCCTCCGCCTGGTGATCTTCTTCACCACCACCGGCATGCCGGGCCGCGACTACTCGAACGGCATGTGGGGACCGGAGGGGAACGAAAACAACTTCACCCTGAAGCCCGGCTCGATCCTCGAGCCGCTCAATTCGGTCAAGGACCGCTGCGTGCTTCTCCAGGGCATCGACAACGCTGCGGCGAACGACTCCCTCAACCCGGGCGGCCATCCGCGAGGCATTGGCACCGCGCTCACCGCCAACACGCTTCAAGAGGGCACGTTATTCAAAGGAGGTGGGCCTGACCGTGCCGGCTGGCCACGAAACGAGTCGATCGACCAGCGGATCGCGCGAGAGATCGGGATGACCACGCCCTACCGCTCGATCGAGGTGGGGAACCAGTCGACCGGTGGCGCCAATCTGCAGAATCGGCCGTGCTATCGCGGGGCCGATCAGCCCCTTGACCTCGAACTCAATCCAGCAACCCTCTTCGACCGGCTCTTCGGCAATGCCAACCAGGATAACCTGGAGCAGCTCTATCGACAGCGGCGGAGCGTGCTCGACCCGGTGAGTCAGCAGCTTGTCCGGCTCGAACAACGCCTCACCGGCGTGGACCGAGAAAAGGTGCAGGCCCACCTCACCGCGCTTCGGGATGCGGAGCAGCGGCTCTATCCGATGGACGGTGGCTCCATGGTTGCGTGCGAGGCTCCCGCCGCCCCCACGGCGCTCAATCATTTGGCCAACAACAACTTCCCCGAGATCGGGGAGCTCTTTATGGACATGGCGGTCCGCGCATTGAGCTGTGACCTGACTCGAGTCTTCACGATCATGTGGGGCCGCGGACCCGGCCCGACCCGCTACGGCGCCTGGGTCCCCGGCGTGGGTGAAGAGTCGGTGCATGAACTCTCCCATGCGCCGAATACGAACAATGCGGTGCACGATCAGCTCACTGCGATCGCCCGCTGGCAGGCGGAACAGTTCGCGAATCTCGTCACGAGCCTCGACGCGGTGCCCGAGGGGGATGGCACCCTCCTCGACCACACGATCGTGCTGTGGGCATCCGAGCTCGCCCAGTCGAACTACCACCGCAACGAGAACATGCCGCTGGTCCTTGCCGGCGGAGGGTGCGGTGCCCTTCAGACAAATCGTTTCCTCAACTACAACAGCGTTCCCCATAACCAGTTGATGGTTTCGCTGATGCACGCGGCAGGCATCGAGGACAATCAGTTTGGCGGCGAGGACTACACTCCGGGACCGCTTCCGGGGCTACTCGCGTAGATCTCCATCGACCACCCGCCGGTGGCGGATTTCACCGGCGGTATCCGCCATCGGAACTTCGCGATTCTGCTCCACTGTGCTTTGCATCCATGGTGACCGCGCTGATACGATAACCAGGCGGTTGGCCTGTGTAGCTCGCGGGTTGTTTGGGGAGAAGTCGGACTTTCGGTTGACGTTGAACAGCAGCCCTGAATCGCAACATCCTCCACTCCCTGCGCACGCCGTCGGTGGATTGGAGCCAACCCCCGCGGTCGCCTCGCCAGGAAGTGATCGAAACGACAACGGGGCGGAACCTACCTCTGGGATCATTCCCGTCGACCGTCGTTCCGTTCGCGGAAAACCTTTGCAACCTTCGGAGACGGTGCTGCTCGTCGAAGACGACGACGCCGACGCAGCGCTGATCACGCGTTATCTCAAACGTGCTCCGGTTCACGGTGATCACCGTAAGGTGGTGCGAGTGAGCTCTCTCGAAGAAGCCGTCGATCACATCGAGGCCAACTCACCGATGGCGGTTCTTCTGGACCTTGGCCTTCCCGACACTGACGGCCTCGACGGGTTGACCTCGATCGCCACCGCCTACCCGGATCTACCCATCGTGGTCCTCACTGGTCTCGACGACGACGACATGGGAATTGCCGCGCTTCACCAAGGGGCTCAGGACTTCCTGACAAAGAGCGATCTGAATGGCCGATCGCTCTGGCGGGCGGTGGGATTCGCGGTCCAGCGAAAGCAAACCGACGCCCTTCAGCGTCGGCTCTACCACGCCAATCGGCTCGCAAGCATCGGCCAACTGGCCGCCGGAGTCGCCCATGAGGTAAACAACCCTGCCGCCTTCATTACCGCAAACCTGAGCGCAGAACGCGAGCTCCTCGAGGATCTGGAAGGGGTGCTGAGTCGGCTTCGGGTCACGCTGGGCGCGGAGTTCGGGCCGGCGGTCCGGGAACGCGTCGACGCGATTTTTGCGCAGGGCAACGTTCTCGGCGCACTCCGCGAAGCAACCACCATCGGACTCGAGAACGCGGAAGGGATCGAGCGCATTCGTTCGATCGTGGCCGACCTCAAGGCGTTCTCTCGAATCGACGAGGCGTCGATTCGTTGGGTCGACATGAACGATGTGGTTGACGCGGCGTGCACCATCACGCGCAACGAAGTCCGTCACCGAGCCGAACTCATCATCGACGCCAAGCCGGTGCCACTCGTCGCCGGCGACCACGCGCGGCTCTGTCAGGTGTTGATCAATCTGCTGGTCAACGCGGCCCAGGCCATCACCAAGGGAACGACGGAGCAAAACTATGTCCGCGTCGCAACGCGGAGCGACGGCGATTACATCAGCGTGGAAGTCGCGGATAGCGGTTCCGGAGTCGCTCCGGAAAACCAGGACCGGCTCTTTCAACCGTTCTTCACGACAAAGGCGCGGGACGACGGGAGCGGCCTTGGACTCGCCCTTTGCGCAGAGACCGTGCGCAAGCACCACGGCCAGATCACGTTCACCAGTGCGCTCGGCGAGGGCACGAGCTTCGTAGTGCGAATCCCGGTCGACACCGGTCTTCGGCCGAGCTTGGTCCCTCGTTCCCCGACCCAGCAACCATCGGATCGGAAGGCAAGGGTGCTCCTCGTCGACGACGAGGCGAGTATCCGGCGCGCGTTCACGCGAATCATCGGCCGAGAGCACACCGTGGTCGACGCCGCCAACGGGGAAGAAGCTCTCGCCCTTCTGTTGGGGGACGAGACCCCCTTCGATCTCATCCTCTGCGACCTGATGATGCCGGGGGTCGACGGAGTCGAACTCTATCAGCGACTGCTCGAGCACGACGCCGCGTTGGCCCAGCGGATCGTGTTTATGAGTGGCGGGGTGTTCACCGAACGGGCCAACCGGTTCCTCACCGAAACGAGCGCGATGGTCCTCGAAAAGCCAATCGCAAAGGAGCGCCTCCTCGGCATCGTTCGCCGCGCAGTCTCCGACACCGGCTCGATTCAAAGCGAAGGCTAGCCCGCGTCGGTCACCAGAGGTGATGGATCGCGCCCGAAAGCACCGCATTCCCACGGCCTTCTGCCTCGATCCGTCCTCGCGGTACGTCGAGTAAAGCTGCGGCGTCTTTCAGTCCGAGGTCCGCGGGAATCCAGCACTCTCGAACGCGATCCATCACCTCTG
>JBCCZL010000300.1:0-11636 GCA_039187775.1 Myxococcota bacterium | reverse complement strand
CGTCCGCGGGCAAGGAGGCTGAGTGACCGAACAACTTCATCGCGTGACCAAAAACCAATGCGAAAGTGCCCCGGCGAAATACGACGACCTGTCCGTTCTCTTCCTGAACTGCACATTGACCCGTTCGCCTCAGCTTTCCCACACCGAAGGCCTCATCAAGGTTGCGGAAGGGATCTTTCAGGAAAACGGCGTGGCGACCGAGATCATTCGGCCGGTGGACTACGAGCTCGCCGCGGGACTCGGGAAGGACATGTCCAAGACCGAGGAGTGGGATCGCGATGACTGGCCTCAGATTCAGGCCAAAGTGGATGCATGCGATATCTTGATCATCGGCACATCCGTGTGGCTTGGCGAAAAGAGCTCGGTGTGCAACCGCGTGCTCGAGCGCATGTACGGCTACACCCACGACTTCAATGCGAAGGGACAGTATCGAGATTACGGGAAGGTCGGGGCAACCCTCATCACCGGCAACGAAGACGGGGTAAAGCACTGCGCGATGAGCATTCTCTTTTCCTTATCGCACATCGGCTACACGGTGCCTCCGCAGGCCGATGCCGGGTGGATGGGAGAAGCAGGGCCCGGGCCCTCCTACCGAGACGAAGGGTCCGGCGGCCCCGAGAACGACTTCACCAACCGCAACACCACGTTCTTGGTGTGGAACTGCTTGCACCTCGCCCGAATGCTCAAGGATGCGGGCGGCATTCCCGCACACGGCAACCAGCCCGAAGTATGGGATGCCGGTTGTAAGACCGACTTCCACAGTCCCGAGCACAAGCGCTAAGGCCGGGTAGCCCAGCTCGGTATCCAGTCACCCCTCGCCCGTGCGATGACGAGCGCGAAGCGGCGCGAGGGCGCTCAGGGCGAGCTCGGCAAGGTCATTCGCAATCTCTTCGCGTCGCACGGCGTCAGGCTCCCGCCACGCCTCGGCGAGGGCGACACCCATCGCCGCGTCGCACAGAAGAATGGCGACCCGTACAATCTCTTCCCGGTCGAGATGAGGCTCCTCGGCGAGGAGTCGGTCGGCGAGCATCTCGGCGAACCGATCACGCACTCGGATCACGGTGCTCTCGAGACGGAACCGCACCGCGACTCGCACCAGCGTACGCGTCTTCGTCGGCGACCCCAGGTACATCTCCGTCGCAGCCCGCGACAGCTCGCGGAGCCGCTCGTCGAACGAGCCCTTCAAGGGTTGGTCGATCTTGGCCTCGAGCGACTCGTAGTTTTGGCGAGTAACGTGTGCCAACACGAGCCCCAGCAATGCATCCTTGTCCTTGAAGTAGTCGTAAACGGATCCGATTCCGACCCCCGCTCGCTCGGCGATCGCCCTCACCGTGAGCTCATTTTCTTCCTCATCGCTCCGTTGCATCACCTGGTCGGCTGCTTCGACGATCGCGTTTACCAGTGCGCGGGAACGTGATTGGCGGGGCTCCTTGCGCAAGAAACGCTTAGTGGATGGCCTCGGATCGTCGTCGCTCCCCACCTCCTCAGTATCTCTTCGGCTCGTCCACACCGCAACCATCGGCGTCCGAGAACAGGACAACGACGGCTGGACGTGGGGTTGGAGAAACTGCTTCGGCGGGCTACTGACACTCACCCTGAAGGCTGCAGCCGTTGTGACACTGGCCATCCACCGAGGGATAGCAGGGACAGCCGGCGAAGCCCGAATAGCAGAGCCCATCGTCCATGCAGTGGTCGCCCGAGATGCAGTCGGCATCATTGATACAGCTACCCGTCCCACGGCAGGCAGTGCAGGCCACGGTCGCATCAGCGGTGCAGCCGGAGGGGTCGGGCCTAAAGCTGCTCAGCATCTGTTCGCAGCCCTCGAGGCAACTGATGTCGCCAAACCCGCATCGGTCGAAGCACTCGCCGGGGTCCGGACCGGCGCATCGGTCCATAGCTGACATTGTCGGGCATCGGTAGCCCTGACCGTTGACACAGCACGTCCCGGCGCTCGGCGGCACGGCGGCATCGTCGGAGGGTGAGCCCCCCTCGGCGGATGGCGGCGAGGGTTCTGCGTCCCGGCACGCGGGTGCGCCGCTGCAGCTTGGGTCGCCGCAGTCGACCGTGCCGGGGCGGTTGTCCCCCGCCAGCGAACATCCGTCCTCCGTTCGGCCCGCACCGCTGCGTCTATCGGTGCAGCCAGCGATGAGTAGGCAAGCAAGGGAGAGAAGAAAGACAAAGGAGACGAGCTTCACGGTGACCTCCGGAGGGAGCTTGATGACAGGGGGTACGCATACGCCGAGCACCGGCGGCAACCCGGGGCATCGCTGGTCCTCCGCGGCGGGAGGCCCGAGATTGCGTCAGGCTGGGCACTTCCGCGTCGACCGGACCCCTTGATCTTGTGCGCCGGTCGCCGGGCCTACCACTCGGCATCTCGAGTCTGTGAACGGCGTGATTCCGGGTATTTGCAAAAAGACCGCGACCTGCTCTCGGATTTCTGCGACGACCGCACCCGAAGCGCGTCGGCTCCGCCGCGGCACCTCATTCGTGGATGCGTTGCGCGGTGTTCGACGACCAGCTTCCGCATCGCGCGACTCGACCCCCCGCGCTCCGCCGAGACCGGCGGCCCGCCAACAAAAACAAGATGGCCTCGGTTTCCGTGCCTCGTCAACAGGCCCACGGCCGGTGGGCAGTCTGCGAATGGATCTATCCCAGGCCAGCCATCCGGCGGAGCCGCTCGGCTTCCGCGTCGTCGATCGGAGTGACCGAACCGACCGACATCGCCACCGCGGTGATTCGGGCGGTGTGCTCGATCACCTCAATGCGCGAAAACGCCTCTGCGAGAGTCGCGCCCAGCGCCACCGGCCCGTGTCGCTCGAGGACGAATGCCTGGCTCTTCCCGACATGCCGGATCACCGCTTCGGGCACATCTTCGGTGGTGGGGCTCGCGTAGGGAACCGTCGGCACCGACCCGAGGGCGAGGATCGCTTCGGGGACGACCGGCTGGGTGAGGTCAATTCCCGCCACCGAGAGCGCGACGGTATACGGACTATGGGCGTGAACGATCGCTCCGAGTTCGGGCCGATGCCGGTAGAGCGCAAGATGCATCCGCACTTCGGCCGAGGCGTGCTGCGCGGGATCCACCGCGTGCCCATCGCGAATTCGAACCTTCACCACGTCCCGTGGCTTGATCTCGCCTTTGTGAACGCCGGTCGGCGTGCAAAGGAGGTAGCGCTCCGAAATTCGTGCGCTCAGGTTGCCGTCGCCGGGGGCGTTGTGACCACGCTCGTAGAGAATTCGTCCGTAGCGACAGATCTGTTCGCGCAGGTTGGGTTCCGACGGCATCGCACTCCAATCGAGGGCGCCGACTATAGCGCCCCCGGCTTACCCTCGCCGCTGGTATTCCTCGATGATGCGGAGACTGTCTTTCACTCCGCGAACCAGAAAATGGGCCAGCAGTTCACGTTTGGTCGGAGCGTCGAGATTTCCCGGTCGATCGCCCCGGGCGGTGTAGAGGGTGATCGCCGCAGCCGCGGACACATTGAGGCTCTCGACGAACCCCACCATCGGAATGGCGAACGTGTCGTCGGCCCGCCGACGGAGGGCTTCGCTCACCCCGCGGTGTTCGTTGCCAAAGATCACCGCGACCTTCGGCATCGCCCGGAGATCCTCCGGCTTCACCGTGCCCTCCATCGAAGCCGCAAGCAGCCGGTAGCCCCGATCGTGGATCGCGTCCGCGCACGCCTCCGCGTCCCGATGGCGGATGACATCGAGCCACCGCTCGGTGCCCTTGGTCACATTGTGGCTTGCGGCAAAGGAAACGTCCTCTTCGATAACGTGCACTTGCTGAAGACCGAACGCGTCGGCCGAACGAAGCACCGCCGATGCGTTGTGCGGATCGTAGAAGCCTTCACAGATCGGGACCACGTCGGTGGTCCGCCGAGTGATCACCTCTTCCATCCGTCGGATGCGAGCCTCCGTCGCAACGGGACGGAGCGCCCGAATCACCGTTTCGGGATCGGCGGGCAGCGGCTCGGTGCCTCCGACGCGGAAGACTTCCGGATCTGTCCGTTTCACGGGGCGCAGTATAGGGACCCACAGATATCGACGAAATCAGCCCCACGGGATTAGCCGAGCACGCCCACGTGTTTTCCTCTTGGTGGATTGGCCGACCAATGCCCGCGATTTGCGTGGCCCCAGGGGGATGGGTACTTTCGCCAAGGTCGGAGCGTCATGAGCAACCGAAAGACCCTCTCCCCGAAAAAGCCCGTGGGGACGGTCCGCTCCCAGCGGAAGCGGAAACCGAAGGGCCGCCTGAAGAAGTGGCTCAAACGGATCTCCATCGCGCTCCTCGGGCTCATCACCCTTGGCTTTCTGAGCGCGGCGGGCGTGCTCTGGTACTACGGACGTGATCTGCCGACCGTCGATTCGCTTCGGGATTACCAGCCGCCCCAGACCACTCGGGTCCTGGATCGGGATGGCGAAGTACTCGGCGAGATCTTTACCGAGCGACGCACGGTGGTGCCGATGGACAGCGTGCCTCGCGTGCTCGTCCTTTCGGTCCTCGCTGCCGAAGACGCCGACTTCTTTCAGCACAAGGGTCTCGACTATCCGGGGATTGGCCGAGCCCTTGGCCGCGATCTCATCGCCGGCCGGCCGGCCCAGGGCGCGAGCACGATCACCCAGCAGGTGGTGAAGCTCATGCTGCTCAGCCCCGAGCGAACGATCTCCCGAAAGATCCGCGAGCTCATCCTCGCACGGCGCCTTGAGCAGGAGCTCGACAAGGAAGAGATCCTTCACCTGTACCTCAACCACATCAACTTTGGTCACGGCCGCTACGGTGTTCAGGAAGCCGCGCAGTTCTATTTCGACAAGAACGTCGAAGATCTCACGCTGGCGGAAGCAAGCCTGATCGCCGGCGTGCCCCAGGCCCCCGCGCGGCTCTCGCCGCGAAGCCATCCCGAGGCAGCCCAGCGACGACAACGCTATGTGCTGGACCAGCTCCTCCGAAAACGCGAACGGTGGCCCGACCTCACCGAGGAAGAGATCGACGCGGCCCGCGCTGCACCGATGGCCCTTGCCCCCCGACCGACCAGCAGCGCGGTCGCGCCGGAGCTGATCGTTCACGCCCGGAAGGTCCTGCGGGAGCTCGTGAGCGACGAAGAGTTCGCGCGCGGCGGCTACACGATTCACACCAGCATCGACAGCGAGCTTCAGCTCGCGGCTCGGGAGGCGCTTCAAGAAAACCTCCGGTCCCTCGACGAGCGCCATGGCTACCGGGGGCCGCTCCGCGCTCGACGGCGGCGTCCGACCACCGGGGCGCCGCGCCTTCGGGTCGGGGGCACCTACGATGCGATCGTCGAAGGCGCCGAAGACGGAATGCTCCTTCTGGACGTCGGAGGAAGTCCGGCGGTCGCCGAGATCCCGGAGCGCTACAACCCGGAAGAGTTAGGCGCGGACGAATTCGCGGAAGAAGGCGCTCGGGTGCGCGTGAGCATCGCTCGGCTCGCCGACGAAAACGAAGAGGGCGCGCGCGCCGATGCACAGCTCGAACTTGGACCCCAGGGCGCGGTGGTGGTGATCGAACCGCGGACCCGCGAAGTGGTCGCCCTCGTCGGCGGCTACGATGCGATACCCGGGTTCAATCGCGCGACCCAGGCGGAACGCCAGCCCGGAAGCTCGTTTAAGCCCATCGTCTACGCGCTCGGAATCCAGTCTCGGGAGCTCACGCCGGCGTCGATTCTCCTCGATGCCCCGGCGGTCTACGGTGATTGGCGTCCGAGCGACTTCGCGACGCACCAGTACGAAGGACCGGTTCGGCTCCGGCACGCGGTAGCGCGCTCACTCAACGCGCCGGCCCACGTCGTCCTCGAGCGGATGACCATCGAGCGCACGATCTCTTTCGCTCGAGACCTCGGCGTTACCACCGCGCTCGAACCGAACATGAGCCTCGCTCACGGGACGAGCGTGGTTCGACCGATCGAGCTCGTCAACGCAATCGCCACGTTCCCGGCGGGCGGCCGTTGGGAACCGTCGACGCTCATTACCCGCATTGAAGGGCCCGACGGCGACGTTCGCCTTCCCGAAGGCCCCGCCCCCCGCGACGTGCTCACGCCGGCGGAGGCGTATGTCGTCACCAGTGTGTTCACGAGTGTCGTGCAGGAAGGCACTGCCCGCGCCGCCCGACGTCTTCGTCGACCGGCCGCTGGCAAGACCGGCACCACCGACGACGCGGTCGACGCATGGTTCGTAGGCTTCACGCCGGACCTTGTCGCCGGCGTATGGGTTGGCTTTGACGATTCGCGCCCCCTCGGGCGCCGGGAGAGTGGGTCACGCGCCGCCCTCCCGGTGTGGATCGACGTCATGCAGGCGGCGGTTGGCGACCAGCCGCGGGTCGACTTTCCCGTGCCTTCGGGGGTCGTGACCGCGGAAATCGACCCCGAAAGTGGTCTTCTCGCCTATGAGGGAATGGAAAACGCCATGGAAGAGGTTTTCCTCGACGGGACCGTGCCCACCGAAGTCGCCCGCGATCCGAACATCGACGACAGCTCATCGTTTCTTATCGATCAGCTGGGGGGGACCGGAGCAACCGAAGCCGGCGGCAGTGCGAGCAACGAGAGTGCTGCGAATGAGCCCGACGACCCGTCGGACGAGAACGGGGGATGAACCCTGCTCCGATTGGTTGCGTTCTTCGTAGTGCTCGCTGGGTCCGCTAACGCCGAAGCCCAGCCGGCCTCCATCGAACAACTCGAAGACACCCTCGCCCAGCGACTGGACCAGCTCCTCGCGGGGACTCGCGCCGGGACGGCGGGGATCTTCGTCCGAGTGCACGCACCGCTTCGTGATTCCGATGGTCTCCTCGAAGAGAAACTTCGGAGCGTGGCACGCGCAAAGCTCGCGTCCCGGGTTCGCAGCTACGCCTGGACCGATGCCTATCCGATGCCCGCGCACGAGCTTTCGGTGGCTCTAGAGCTGCACCTCGAGGGCGGATTCCTTCGAGTGATCGTGCGGGTGGCCGAGAGCCCGGCGGGGTTTCGGCGACTCTTCGTTCCGAGCTCCTCCTTCTCGGAGCGCACGGCAACGCTGCGGGTTCCCCTCGATGCCTACAGCCGGCGCTTTGTCGACGCGCTTCCAGTGGCCACCGAAGAGTCGATCCGGGGGCGACGACTCGCTCTCCCCGGTCGAAGCTTTCTCGGCATCGCCTGCGCGGACCTCGACGGGCAAGATGGATCGGAGATCGTTCTCCTTCGAGAACGAGAGGTGCTTGCGATTCGCCTCCGTCCGCGAGCGAACGGGCGAGGCCTGCGCGCCGAGGAGCTTGCCCGCGCCGAGCTCCGGCTTGATCGAAACCCTGTTCCATCGCGGCGCACGATCGGTTTCCTGACGACGGTCGGAGACGCGATCGTTGGACGAAGCAGCTTCTACGCGGGGTCGTTTATTGTTCGTCCCGGACCCGGAACCACCCTCGATGTGCAGCCGAGCACCCGTTGCCCTGGTGCCTATCCGATGGGCGACCTTTGCGCTCGGCAGGTGCAAGGTCGCGACTATTTCCACGCGGAGCTCACCGACCTCGCGGGCGAGCTTCGGGAAACGAGCGCTGGATTCTACGCGCGGAGCGAGCGACAAATCGTGCAGCCGGACGGGAGCGAACTGACGATGGAAGTGCTAGTGACGCCGCGGGGTCGACTCGGAGCCCGCGTGGGCGAACAGCGAAGCGGCGACGTGGGCTACGGCGCGGCCGCCGCCCTCGCGGATATCGACCAAGACGGCAGTGGGGAGGTCCTCGCGTCGAGCAGCCGTCCGGTGGGCAGCGGCGACGAGCTGATCGTGCTTCGGCTCCGCGCGGACGGCCGTCTCTACTCGCTCTGGCGGTCCGACGAAGTCGGGGGCTCGATTCTTGTCGCCGGGGCCGGCGACGTCGATGGAGACGGCGTTGAAGAACTCCTCGCCATCGAAGAGCCACGAGAGACCAACCAGCGGGCCACCCTCTGGATCGTCGACGGGGAAGGCCCGTGATGCGGGAACGCTTGTCGAATCGGCTGCTCCCGATGGCGGCGGTCGGGGCGCTTCTTCTCACCGGCGCCCTCCCCCCTCGCCATGCGGGAGAGCTCCATTTGCCGAGCCCCGCTCCCGTGTCTTCTCTTAGCGTGCTCGAGGCGGATCACCCTTTCGAGGCGAGCCTCGCCGCGGCCACCACCGACGGACTCTATCGTTTCGATGACCGCGGTCGGCCCCGACCGCTTCTCGCCATAGGGCGTCCTGAACGGGAGGGGTTGGTAGCGCGCTTCGAGCTCATGGAGACGGGTCGTCACCGCGGCGCCCGCCTCGCGCCCCGATCGGTGGTCGCCTCGCTTCGACGCGCGGCGCTGCACCCCCGGACGAGCTGGCTCTTCGCCAATGTCCGGCGCCAGGACGGCGAACCGCTCATCGATAACCCAGAAGACCGGATCATCACCATCGAGAGCAGCCGCCCCGCCGAGCTGCGCTTCGTCCTCGCGACACTCCCCGCGGCGATTCAGGGGGGAGGCGACCGGCGTCGCGCCCCGATCGGAACCGGCCCCTTTCAGGCGCGCCTCTCCGCCAGCGGCGAAGTCGATCTGCGCGCGTTCACCGCGGCTCCCCGGGGGGCGCCGTACCTACGTCGGATCCGGATCTCCCCACCGGCGCCGCGGCGAACCGCGCTTCAAGACTACGAGCTCGGCAATATCGATGGCTCCTGGTTCGGAGAGAGCCTCTACGGCGGCCAGCCCGTCCGACCTTCAACGACCACCCTCCTTCCCGCCCGCGCGCCGGTGCTGCTCCTTCGGTCGCGACGAGTCTCCGACGGGACCTTTGGTCGTGTGGCGCAGGCCATCGACCGGCGTCGGCTTCGCCGTACGGGAGTCGAAGGCAGCGATACCCTTCGACCGGGCCTCCCTCCGCCGCGAGACTCTTCACCGGCGGGCGCCCCGCGTCCGCTCCGGATGCTCGTATGTACCGGCGACGCCTTCGAAGCCCGGGTGGCCGAGGCGCTTGCCGGACTGCTCGACGAAGCGGGCATTGCGCTCACGGTGGTCGAACTCCCGCCGGATCGCTATCGCCGGGCCATCGACCGAGGGGAACACGACCTTCGTCTCGTCCAGCTGGTCGTCCCCGCATCATCACCGGGGGCGGTAGTGGGCGCGGCGCTGGTCGCCGCAGGTCAGCCGGATCGGGCGGAAGCCCTCGTTCGGGAGGGGCTTCTTCGCTCCGATCGGGTGGGGTCGTATGCCGAGGAGCTCGACGCGGTGGTCCTCGGTCGACGTCGGCCCGCCCTGTCGCATCGCGCCGACCTCGGGCCCCTCGCATTTGATGCCTTCGGGCGTATTCTCCTCGACGACTTGTTCCTTCGACGCCCCTAGCGACGCCCTTGCGAAGCCTTCGAATACGCATTCTGATCGTGGTCACGCTCGCGGCCCTCGTGCCGGTCGCCGCGGTGAGCCTGTGGGCGCGCCAAACCCTCGTCGACGAGGCGCGCGCGCAGGACGAGCGACGACTCGAACGCACGGTGCGCGCCGCCAAGGCCCGCGTCGATGAACGTGCGGCCACCGACCGCCGCATCATCGACCGCCTCTGCGAGCGGGACTTCGTGGTGGATCGGTTGCTCCTCGATCTCTCGGCAGACCGATTCGACACGCCGCGGCGCGACGACCTGGTTCAGCTCCTGCCGCCGATGATGCGGTCCCTCGGGCTCGATACGCTTTCGCTCATTCACGCGAGCCCCAGTGCCGCCGGCGAAATCCTGGCCGCGGGGCACTATCCCGGTCGGGCCGGAGCGTCCGATCGTCCGCTGCTGCGCGCGGCAGAGCGGGCCGGCGCCAAACCCTTTCTCCGTGAGCTTCGGGTTCGGCGGGGGGGCCAAAGCGTGACCGAAGAGGTCCTGTTGACCGCGTGCCTGGCCGAACGGGGATCCGCCAAGGTCCTGGTCGTCGGCGGCCGATTCCTCAGTCACGCGGTCAGCGATCTTGCAAGCGATGTCGACGCGATCACTGTGGTCTTGGAACGGGCCGAAGATCAAACCGACAAACCGCTTCGCCGAGAGTTTCACACCTTCAAGAACGCCGACGGCGAACCTCAGGCGCGACTCGCTGTGCTGGTGGACGACACCGAGTTTCGAGCGCAGCTCCGAACCCTCGACCAGGGCTTTTTGATCGGCGCCGGGGCGGCGATCGCCCTTGCGCTTTGCTTCGGTCTCCTTCTGGCGTGGGGACTCAATCGCCCGCTCGCCGACTTGGAGGAAGCGGCAGAGCGCGTCGGCTCCGGGGATCTTCAGAGCACCGTCGGCGAGGGCGCCAACAACGAAATCGGCCGCGCCCTTCGCGCCTTCAACCGGATGACGCACGATCTTCGGGCCACCCAGGAAAAACTCCTTCGGGCGGAGCGTATCGCGGCCTGGCGCGACATCGCCCGGCGGATTGCGCACGAAGTCAAGAACCCGCTGTCCCCGATCCAGGTGGCGATCGAGACGATGCAGAAGACCTACCGAAAGCGACATCCCGACTTCGAGGAAATCTTCGAAGAATCGACCACGATGATCCTCGAAGAGGTCCGAAAGCTCACCAGACTCGTGACCGAGTTCTCGAGCTTCGCCCGGATGCCCTCACCAAAGTCCAAGGCGATCGATCCGACCGACCTTGTCCAACACATTGCGAGCCTTTATCGAAGCGACAGCACCGCTCTGGAAGTACAGATCGATGGCGAGCTTCCGATCATTCGCGGCGATCGAGATCAGCTGTCCGAGGTCTTTACCAACCTGACGAAGAATGCGATCGAAGCGGCGAAGGCCTCCGCCGGCGCCGATGGCGCCAAGGTGCGCATCGAAGCGCGCGCGGTGCGAGGGGGCGTGGAGGTTCGCATCGGCGACAACGGCCCCGGGATTCCCGCGGACCAGCGGCTTCGCGTGTTCGAGCCTTACTTCACTACGAAGAGCGAAGGCACTGGATTAGGACTCTCGATCGTGCACCGCATCGTGACCGATCACGATGGCAGCATCGAGGTCGCGACGTCGGATCTCGGCGGGGCTGAGTTTGTCGTGTTTCTTTCGGAACGGGGCCCGATGGTCGCCGCGACCGCGTCCGCGACCGATGCACCGATGCCGCTCGTAAGGCGCCGAGACTGACCCGTCGGCGCCGCAGCGACTACGCGAAGGTTACTCGAGGGCTCCCTCGAGACGCGCTTCGAGGGCTTGACCCAACTGCTCGGCCTCTTCGCGGCGGTAGCCACTCTCCGGGCGACGAAATGGCTCGAGCGCGGCCAGGGCGGAGCGATGCCTACCCAGGCGAATCAGGGTGAGCGCGCGGTTGTAGCGGGCCTCGGTGGCAAGCCGGCCTTCCGGATGACCGGCGAGGTAGGCATCCCAGGCGGCGAGCGCCCGTGCGGGATCGTCGCCGCGGAAATGGGCCTCGTGAGCCGCGCGATAGAGTGGCTCGACGCCCCCGACTTCCGTGTCGTCCGACGGTCCGGGTGGGGGAAGTGAAGGCGTATGACGGGTGGACCGTTCGCGGAGACGCGAGTCGGTCTCCGCCGTAGAGCGCTCTCCCCGCGCCGGGGTCTCGACTTCCGGCTCGCCGTCGAGGTCTCCCGACGCTTCCTCGGTTTCCGGTTCGTTGTTTCCTTCTTCCGACGCCTCGTCAAGGAGCAGTTCTTCGACCGCAGCCTCTTCGACCGCAGCCTCTTCG
>JBCCZL010000299.1:0-11650 GCA_039187775.1 Myxococcota bacterium | reverse complement strand
GGTCGATCATGCACGGCGTGCCTGGGTGACGATCGACACCCGGCGCACCGACCGCAGGCCGCGACCGCAGCAAAGCGATGTGTCGACGCAGAGAGTCGACGTTCTCGAACGCTGGAGATGCTCGAGATTGTTGTCGGTACCGTCGGGGAACTTGCTCTTGACGGCTCCACTCGTGGGTAGGGCGGACCCGACTAGCAGCTCGTTGAGCAGCAGGTATCCACCGATGACCGCGCCAAAGGTGAGGCTGAGCACGACCACCCCTTTCCATTGTTTTCGTCGCAGTCCCTCCACCGCACACATGCCGATGACGAACAGAGAAATGAAGATGTGATCGAGTCGGCTCAGGGCAAGAAGTGCCAGGATCAAACCGACGATGGCTCCGCCCCGCAGGCTCCGAAGATGAACACCTTTGCAACACACGAGCGCGGACAAGCCGAAGAACAAGAGCACCGCGCCGGACTCCATCCCGTTGGCGTAGCTCCATAGCGTTCCGTAAAGGGGCATGGAGCCGCCCACCATGGAGTTGGCGGCTTCCAGATCTTCTTCGAGCCAGAGCGGCGTCAGAACGGCTGCGTAAATGCCGAAGGGAACGAGGACAAAGAGTGCCGAGATCCGTTTCGATCGATGCGCGATCGCTTGCGCAAGAAACAGGATGCCGGCCCCGATCAGCCCCGCGCCGAGGACCACACTGGTGTCGATCAGCATCTCCTGACCCCCGTCGAAGCGAAGGAGGACTAGCGCCGCTTGAGATAGGATCGCTTGCCAGAGCGGGTGAAAGCCGTTGGTGGGGTGGCTTTGGTCGAAGCTGATCGACGCATCGGTGGCGAAGTTCTGAGCGACAGTCAGGTAATAGAACGCATCCGCGGCGACGTACGCGAACCCTCCGCCGGGCGTCGTCATCGCGAGATCGATGAGGATCGGCACCACCACGAGTGCGGCGGTGGTGCCCCCGATCACGAGCGACCATCGTTGCGGAGAAACCTCGGACTCGGACGAAGGGATTTCTGGCACCCTTCGTGCCGATACCATTCACGTGCCACCCTAAAAACGGAGGCGTTTTTGTCTCCCAGCGGATTGAGACGGCATGGGCAGGCGCAGATTGACGCAATGCGGCCCTTCTTGAAAGCCGCCCGAGACTGCGGAGGGGCTAAGCGGCGCTCTGCTCGATGCGCTTCTTTTTGATCTTCTCCACGAGCGTCGTCCGATTCATCCGGAGGATGTTCGCCGCTTTGTTCTTGTTCCAGCCGGTGCGCTCGAGGGCCTGGAGGATGAGCGCGTTTTCGTATTGCTCGACGGCGTCTCGAAGGTCAATGCCGTCTTCTGGGAGGACCGGCTGGCTTCGGTCCATCGATGCGCTGCTCGTGGCGTTGCGAATCTTCGCGGGTAGGTCCTCGAGTTCGAGCGTGCCCTCACTCTTGAGCACCACCATGCGCTCGATGGTGTTTTCGAGCTGACGAACGTTGCCGGGCCAATCGTAGGCGGTGAGATGGTGGAGCACCGTCTCGGAGATGCCGGTGATCCTTCGGTCGCGCCGCTTGCTCGCCTTTTCGATGAAGTGATGCACGAGTTCGGGAATGTCGCTCCGCCGCTCTCGGAGCGCGGGAAGCTCGATTGGAATCACATTGAGCCGATACAGAAGGTCTTCTCGGAACTTGCCTGACTCGACCATCTCTTCGATGTCGCGATTCGTCGCCGCCACCACATGAACATCGACGGTGTGGGTCTTGGCTTCGCCCACCGGAGACACTTCTTTCTCTTGGAGCACTCGAAGGAGCTTGGCCTGAAGGGACAGCGGCAGCTCACCGATCTCATCCAGGAACAGCGTGCCGCCGTCCGCCGCGGTGAACCGGCCGACCCGACTTTGGGTGGCGCCGGTAAACGCTCCCTTGGCGTGACCGAAGAGTTCGCTCTCCAAAAGATTCTCGGGGATCGCGGCGCAGTTGACCGTAATGAATGGCTTCTTTCTTCGGGAGCCCGCGGCGTGAATGGCTCGAGCGACGAGTTCCTTGCCCGTGCCGCTATCGCCGGTGACGAGCGTTGAGCAGTCGGTGTCCGCCACCCGCTCGATGATGCCAAACACTCGGAGCAAGGAGGGATGCGAGCCGAGGATTCCGGGCGCGTACTGGGCCCGCCACTTGTTCGCGGGCATCGCGGTCTCCCGACGGGCGCTTGCCTCCGGCTGCCGCATAGTGCGGCTTCGCTCGATCGCCTCGTCAAGGGCGTCGAAGCTGAAGGGTTTGAGAAGAAAGTCCGACGCTCGGTACTGCAGGGCGCTGATCGCGTTGTCGATGCGGTCGTCGCCCGTCATCACGATGACACTGGGCATCGGCTTTTGATGAGCGGCGCGATCGGCGACTTCGAAACCCTGGCCGTCGGGCAGGATGATGTCGCACAGGACGATGTCGACTTCATGGTTGTCGAGGTATTCGAAGGCCTCGGCGCAGGTGGCCGCTTCGGCGACTTCGGCTCCCGAGCGCTTCAGATAGCGACTGATGGCTCGGCGGAGGGAATCTTCGTCTTCGATAATGAGAATACGGTCGGTCATGAGGCTCGCTCTCCTGCGAGGGAGAGGTAACGGTCGCGGGTGTCAAAAACTTGAGCACAAAATCGAACTTTTTTGACGCCGTGATCTGGCTAACAGCGGGCCGGTGATGTGGAGCGCTGGCATGGATGCTGCTCAATCGATGGCCAAGCGCCCGAGCTGGGTGAAGGAACCACGAAAGACATGGAAAAACCGCGCTCCCTACCGTCAACGCGTCGGCACCGCCGTCAACGGGCCGACCTGCAAGGAATCTAGATGGACATCGCAACCCCAATTGGAATCGTTCTCGGCTTCGGTCTGATCATCGGCTCGATCCTCCTCGGAGGCTCGCTCGGCGCCTACATCGATGTCCCGAGTATTCTGATCGTGATCGGCGGCACGATCGCTTGCACCCTGATCTCGGACAAACTTCCCCACGTCATCGGAGCCATCAAGGTCGCCGGTAAAGCCTTCAAGTATCCGGCGGGCGACGCGGGCGCGAGCATTCAGGCCATCGTGAAGCTCTCGAACATCGCGCGACGCGAGGGAGTGCTGGCGCTCGAGAACGAAAAGGTCGACGACGGATTTCTTGCGAAGGGCATTCGCATGGCGGTCGATGGGGTGCCCCAGGAAGAGATCCGCGAGACGCTTAACGCAGAGATGGTGGCGATGAAGCTCCGGCACTCGCGCGGTCACAAGCTTTTTCGATTCATGGGAGCGACCGCGCCGTCGATGGGCATGATCGGGACTCTGATCGGTCTCGTGCAGATGCTTCAGACCCTCGACGATCCCGCCGCGATCGGTCCCGCGATGGCGGTCGCGCTTCTCACGACCATGTATGGCGCGATCGTGGCGTTCGTGATCTGCAATCCGATCGCCGAGAAGCTCGAGAAGTACACCAAAGACGAGAGCGCCAACATGACGGTGGTGATCGAGGGCATCGATTCGATCGTGAAAGGTCACAACGCGATGGTTATCAAGGACAAGCTGGAAGCGCGCCTCGCGCCGAAGCAGCGCAAGGCCGAAGACAAGGAAGCGGCCTAACTCATGGACGACGACGAGTGCGAATGCGATGAAGGCGCGCCCGCGTGGATGGCGACCTTCTCCGACCTAGCGACTCTTCTCCTCACCTTCTTCGTGCTCCTTTTGTCCTTTGCCGAAATGGACATCACCGAGTTCAAGACGATGCTCGGGTCCATTAAGGAAGCGTTCGGCGTCGAGACGATTGCGCCCGGCGTGCATCATGCGGCGTCCACTCAACCGATCGAGTTCATGGATCGGGCCTCGTCGATGGCCCAGCCGCTGAACGACCAAGAGTCGACGCTGCTTCGAGCGATTCGGCGCTGGATTCAGAGCCAGGACATGGAAGACGAAATGTCGGCGTTCGTCGACGAACGAGGCGTGGTGATCCGGCTCAACGACCAGGTTCTCTTCGACCCGGGCTCCGCTCGGCCCAAGGAGCAGGCGACGCCGATCCTGGAGCGGATTCATCAGCTGGCGAAGTCGTTCCCGGAGGGGCTGAGCATCGAGGGCCACACCGACAATCGCCCGATTCACACTCCCCGGTTTCCGAGCAACTGGGAGCTCTCGACCGCGCGGGCGACCGCGACCCTTCGTGAGCTCCAGCGGATGGGCGACATCGGCGACACGCTTATGGTGGTCGGCTACGCGGACACCCGACCGATTCATCCGAACGACTCGCGAGAGCACCGGGCGGCCAATCGGCGGGTCGAGTTTGTGTTCAGCCGTGGCACGGTCGAAGAAGGCGAAGACATGCTTGAGGCAGCAGACCGCATCAACCAGGCCGCCGAGGCCGCCGAGGCCGCCGAGGCCGCGGAGCAAGCCCGCACCACCGAAGACAACGAGTAGCGACGAGTCGAGGGTCGAGCGGCGTTTTCGCTGGCCAGGCGAGCGGCGCTGCGGCTGGCCAGTTCGTGTGGTTTTGCGGAGGAAGTTGGCTTCTTGAGGCGGCATGAGGGATGCGTGGGGCTGGCCGCGGCCGATTTGTGGACCGGGCAATGCGGGCGGCTATGCCGACGCGATCCGGCTTGCCAGTGACGATAACTCCGGCTGGGGCGACCACGCGCGGATCGAAGAATCCGAGGTGCCCGAGGAGGGTAACTACCTCGTGATCGTGGGTACCGCGAACGGGCAGGGCCCGTGGCCAGAACCGCGTCACGCTCGAGTGCCTGAGCGGCGGACTGCGCCAGCGACGGCCGTCTCCGTTTCAGGAGGTCGGCGGCGTTCATGTTTGTGCGGTCCTCGCTAATACAGCTCTGGAAGACGTCCAGTGAGCGAGATCCGCTGGCCCCCCGCGTCGATGTGGTCGATGCCGAGGCTCTCGAGCGAGTCCATGCCCATCGCCTGACAGATCGAAATCAGGAGCGGGTTGTGCGGCTGGCCCACCCACGGGCCCATCGCGTTGATCCCGTCCGGGCGGGGGTTCGTGCGCGGAAGTCGAATGTAGCGGCCCGTTCGGAACGCGCCATCGAGGTTGCCAAGCATGACTACCGGCCACTGGTCGTGAATGTGGGAGCCGGCGGCGAGCTCGTCCACCATCACGATCAGGGTGTTATCGAGGACCGTCCCGTCTCCCTCGGGGATTTGGTCCAGCGTCTCGGCAAAGCGAACGACCTGCTGGAGGTGGAACCGGTTCTTGTTCGAGATCACCGGCGCCGCTTCGAGCCATCGCTCATGGTCGGCCTGGGAGGTTCGGCCGTTGTCTTGGCCGTACCAGTGGCGCGTCGGGTCGGCACCGTGCGAATACGCCTCGTGAAAGTCGCGCGTTGAGGCACCGAAGAACCGCTGATTGACGATGTCTTGATTGACCGTCTGAAACGACGCGATCCGGGACAGGCCGCAGGTGAATGCGATCGTCGTGAGCTCGAAGAACAGATCCAGGTTCGATAACCACGTGTCCGGATCGTTGCCGAGAGGCTCGCCGGGGAGGGTCGGCGCATCGCAACTCAGCATCTCGAGGCGCGCGAGCCGCTGATCGATATCCGAGAGGCGCTGCCGGTGCTGGTCGAGCCGATCCCGGTCGCGGCGCCCGAGGTTCGGGAACGTGGCGCCATACCGCTCGGTGAGTGAATTCAGCACCCGTCGACGGCGGGCGAGCGAGCCGTCGTCTTCGGTCTCTGGCCCCCCGCCGCTGAACATGCGATCGAACACCACCTGCGGACTGGTGATATTGGGGATTCGGACGTACTCACCGGTTTCGTCCTGATCGTGCCACCACCAGTGGTAGCCGCGGACCCCGCCTTCACGCCAGTCCGCGCGAATCGCGTAGGTCATTGCCGTCAGATCGGTCAGGCCCGGGTTCTGCTCGCGGAGAAAGCGCGCGATCCGCTGATCGATCGACGGCGCTCCTCCGATCGCCCGCGCGGCATCGATGGCTCGGGATGCCGGATGGCCGCTCAGGGCGTGATTGATGGCCTTTCCGTGCCCGTCGGCGAGCGGATCTGCCGCGATGCTCAGCATGCCTAGACCGTCGAGCACTGTGGCTTTATGGGCGAGCGGGGCGAGCGGCGCGAGGACCGAACTCCACCGGTCCGCCGGCATCGTGGTGAGGTCGAGTTCCCAGGTTCGGTCGTCGGGCTGCTGGGAATAGGTCGGGTGAAAGTTGCTGCGGTCGAGCACTTCCGCGGGCGCGCCCTCCGGCGCCATCCGCACATCGATCGTGTTCCAGCCGAGCTCGGTGACAAAGAGGACAAGCCGCTTGGGGCAGGTTCCGTCGCTGTCAGCAAAACCCAGGCCCGACGGCAGCGTGAGGGCGCTGGCGCCGGCCCCGAGCCCCGCCGCTTGGAGGAAGGTGCGCCGATCGAATCGTGGGGAGCGGAACTTCATCATCGGTCCTTTCACTCGCTCTCCGGAACCACCAGAAGGCGGAACGATGGGTGCATCACGAGCCCGAGCTGGAGTTCGCGAATGCTCCCGTTGTGATCATTGAGGGTGGTTTCGAGGTCGTCGAGAAAGCACTCGGCTCGCTCCATCGGTCCCCCGGCAAACGAGTAGCGGGCCCACTTCTGCACCATGCAGGCCCGAGCCGACTCGCTTCGGGCGATGAGCTCGCCGAGTTCAACCGCGTTTTGAAACTCTCCGAGGCCCTCGCTCGACCCGCTCGCGTCGATGGCTCGGCCGTTGGTTTCGGTGATGCGAAAGCGGCCCATCGTGTCGTAGTGTTCGAAGGCGAAGCCAAGCGGGTTGATGATCCGGTGGCATCCTGCACAGGTCGGCTGGGAGGCGGTCGATGCGTCGTACAACTCGCGATTGGTCGCGGTGGCCGGGTCGATCGCTTCGGCGGCGGCCATGCCCATCGCTTCGGCATCCGGCGGAGGTGCGCCGACGTCTTCGCAGAGCACTCGCTCGAGGAGAAACACGCCGCGGAGGACCGGCGACGGTCGATCGGGGTGGCCGTGACTCGCAAGAAACGTGGCCTGCGTGAGCACGCCGGAGCGGTTTGGAAGGGTCACTTCCGCCCACTCCGACGCCGGAGCGTCCACGCCGTAGAGCCCGGCAAGGTCCGCGTTCACGTAGCTGGTGTTGGAGGTGAGAAGATCCGTGAGGGTTCCGTTCCCGTCGAAGAGAATGTGTTCGATGAAGCGCTCGGACTCTTCGAGCATCGCTCGGCGCACGTCGTCGCTGAAGCCGTCCTCGGGGAGCTTGCTCACTTCGGTCAGGCGCTCGAAATCGAGCCACTGCCCATGAAACCGAACGAAGGCGTCGCGGGCGCGGTCGTCGTCGAGGAGCCGCTCGGCTTCCGCGCGAAGGCCGGCGTCGTCATCGAGGCGCCCCGCCTCCGCCGCATCGAGGAGCGCGTCGTCGGGGCCGGTTCCCCAAAGGAGAAACGAGAGCCGGCTTGCGAGCGAATAGCCATCGAGAATGCCTGATTCTCCCGGCTCGAGACCGGCGACGCTGTTCTCGAAGCGATAGAGGAACTCGGGGGCCGAGAGCATGAGGGTCAGCGTGAGCTCCGCGAGGCCTTGGAAGGTGTCGTTGGGCTCGGGTGTCCGAAAGAACTGGGTGTAGGCCTCGACTTCCGCGTCGGTCGGCGGCCGGCGAAAGAGACGGCGCCCTTCCTGCCGAACCAGCGCCTCGCCGCAGGCGCTCCACTGGGCCGGGGAATCTGGCGTACACGGGAGCATTGCGTCCGAATCCTGAAGGAGCTGTCCTGCGAGGTCGGTGGCCAGGTCGAGGTAGCGCTCGGCATGGGTGGAGGTGACGATCATTCCCTCGGCGTCGTTGTCGAACTCGTGGGGCACCTGGTCTGCAGGAAGCGCGAGCGCATCGAGCGTCAACCGCTCTCCATACAAGAGCGCGAGGGTGTTCTCGTACTCGTCATGGCTGAGGCGCCGAAGCGGAGTGGGCGCTTCCTGGCAGAACACTTCCTCCTCGCCTGGCAGGGGATCGTTGATCACCTCTCCGGGGGCGCGCCCTCCAACGCCCGATACCGATCCTTCGCAGGCGAGTAGAAAAAGAGCGCCGAGGATGGGGAGAGGGCCCGTCCGTAGAATCCGAATATCCATGCAGATACGGATTGCGGGGAGTGCCCGGGGATTATGAGGGCATCGTCCAAATAGTTGCGGGGAGGGCCTCAGACTCTGCACGACATCTGCCGACAGGTAGGGAGACTGCCGACGACGAGTCCGTGCCCTGGCGCACTATCGCAGCGCCGGTCTCCGCGCCGGGGCCTCACCCGGATGCTGCTAGTTCGCCAACTCCGTCAAAGTCGATGGTGATGGTCGAGCCCGCGTAATCCACGAATCCGATGGTGGCGAAGCTGCCCTCTCGACGACACGACGTCAGTTGGCCATCCATAAAAATCACTCGTGCCAATGGAGATTTGCGGCCTTTCGGAACACCATTGCCAGAGCGAGGGACACACCGGGCGGCCCCCTGTGTCACTGCGGATCTTCGGAATGGGAACTGGGGTCGAGGCAACGAACCCGATTGCCACTCTAGGAATCGATGCGCCGATATACCTGCCAGCGCTGGTCTTCCCAGAGGAGCTCGAACTTATTTGGCGGGGGCCGAAACCCGCGGCCCCGAACGAGCACGTAGTCGTAGTACGGGTGGAGTTCGCTCATCGACACTCGCTCGGGCATCCACTCCCATCGAAGGATCGGTGGACCGCCGGGCGGCGGGAACTGGCCTTCCCGATAGTAGAACGGCCAGTGCGTGGAGTGGGCGTAGGAGAACTGAACCACCCCCGCGTGCTTCGCCTGATAGTAGGAGACGAAGTGGAGAAACGGCGCATGATGAACGGTCATCGAACCGCGGTCGTAAATCAACCCGGCGACGCGCTTGTAGGGCTCCATCTGGGCGATCGCATCGTCGATGCCGCCCACCTCGTTCTGCTCGAAGCTCTCGAAATGGTCCGAGACGTTCTGGGACGAGTAGCCGGCGAGCCCCAGCGCGAGCACGAACACGAGCCAACCGCGGGCGCCACCCGGCACGGGGATGAGCGGCACCATCGCAAAGAGGCCCGGAACGGGAAACCGCTGCGCAAAGAGCCACGTGGCCCCGAGGTATTCCCCCGTCGAAAAATAGAACACGCCGCAAATGATCGGGAGGAACGCGTAGCCCCGGGCGAGCTTCTTGGCACGGGGCGGATCGGAACGGCTGAGCGCGAAGGCGACACCCGCGAGGGCGACGAGCAGTATGAACACCAACTCATCGCTGGTGTCACGAAACACGTCGAAGGACCACGACGGCAAGACACTGATCGCCTGATTGAGCGGAGCCGCTCCCTGGTTGCCAAGCGCACCGACCGAGTCCTGTCCAAACTGCGCCTGGGTCACCCAATACACGATGAGCCCCACCGCGGGCACGAACGGCAGGACCGCGATGGCGAGCTTCTTCGGCGACTGGTTCCACTTCATGACGCACGCGACGCCAAGGCCAAAGATCGCGAGCGGCAGAAGGTGGGTGTAATAGAGGGTGACCGCGAGGACGGCGATGAACACGCCGCGCCGCCAGGACGGGGAGCGCGAGTAGCGGATCGTCTCGGCGAGTCCCCAGAACATCAGCGGGAGTCCGAGAACAAACGGCAGAAACCCGTAGATAAACATCGCGTTGCAGAGCAGGGGAACCGAAAGGAGCGCGACCCGTTCGTCGTTGCCGAGGTTCTTGGCAAGCCATGCAAGGCTCACCGGAGTGCCGCCGAGGTAGAGCGACAGGAGGATTCCGCGGACCCACTCGAAGGGAAGGAAGAATGAAAGAAGAGCACCGAGGGTGTGGGTCGCCGCGTAGGGAGTGTGAAGCAGGTTGAGCTGGAACACCGTGGAGAGTCCCGCCGCTGGATTGCTGAACTCCGCCAGCACGCGCATCGCGGCGAGGTGAAACGGCAGATCCTGGAGCGGAGGATAGTTCGCCGCCCACGCGGGGAGGGACCCCAATGCGAAGAGTCCGCAGTACCCGAGGGTTCGCTTGCTCGGCCAGCGGAGTCGCAGTTTGAGGCGGTCCCAGTCCACGTTCGGCGGAGTATGCTACATGAGCGGACCCGATGCGCCGGGAGATACCGGCGCGCGTGAGAGTCTGCTACACCCCCCCGGCATGACCCCGTCCGTGTCTGTCGCGATCCCGGTGTACAACGAAGAGGAGACGCTTCCCGAGCTCTACCGACGGCTCACCGACGTGCTCCGCGGCATGGACATAAGCTACGAGCTGGTGTTCGTGGACGATGGCTCGCGCGATCGCTCTTGGGAGCTTCTGCGCGGGCTGCATGCCGACGACTCCGAGCATGTGCGGGCCCTTCGCTTTTCCCGAAACTTCGGCCACCACATTGCGATCACCGCGGCGATGGACGCCGCCAAGGGCGACACGGTGGTGCTCATGGACGCCGACCTGCAGGACCGTCCGGAAGTCATCCCCGACCTCTACGCGAAGTTGGAAGAAGGCTACGACGTGGTCTACGGCAATCGAGTCAATAAGAAGTTCGGCTTCTTCAAGCGCGCGACCTCCACGATGTTCGTTTCGCTCATGAATCGAATCAGCAGCGGCGAGCATTCGATCAGCACCAATATCTTTCGAATCTGTCGTCGGGAGGTGATCGATGCGGTCTGTGCCTGCCGCGAACAGCATCGGTTTGTGGTCGGCCTTGTCAGCTGGGTGGGCTTCGATCAAACGAGCATCGATGTCGAACATGCGGAGCGGTTTGCCGGCCAAACCAAGTACTCGCTCTGGCGAATGGTGCGGCTGGCACTCAACAGCATCACCGCGTTTTCGACCGCGCCGCTTCAGCTTGCGAGCTGGCTCGGGATCATCGTGTCGCTGTGCAGCTTCGGGCTGGCCGGCGTTTGGATCGTGCAAAAACTGATCTGGGACACCGCCGTCGAGGGCTGGACGTCGACCCTGGTGGTCCTTCTGTTCCTCGGAGGGGTTCAGCTGATTACGCTGGGGATTCTTGGCGAGTACGTGGGTCGTACCTATTCGCAGATTCAAGCCCGGCCGCTTTACATCGTGTCCAAGACCTTGGGGCAGCCCCATGAGCTTTAGCCCTTGCGCTCCCGATGAGCTCGCCGCTTCGGGCATCTCCGATCTCGCGCCTCCCGGACCGGACGATCTGGCGTTCCTGGATCGTGACCGCGGCCTCGGCGGGGTGGTGAAGCTCGACGGTTTCGATTCGGGGGTGTTTGGCGCGTCGATGGGCATCCTTACCGGAACGTTTCGCGACGCGGAGGCGACCGAAGCCGTGGCCGCGGCTGCCCTCGAGTACGCTCGGCCCGCCTTTGCGCATCTTCGAGCGCAGGTCGATGCGGCCGACCTCGCGGTGAGCCGGGGCCTCACTCGTGCAGGGTTCGCGCTGGTTCAGGTGGGCGTCGACTTCGTGATGGACGTCAAGACCGAAGGGCTCGACCCCAAGGCACGGCCGACCGCGGCGTCGGGCATTGCCGTCGCGCTCGCGAACGAGGCGCAGGCCGAAGTGGTGGCGGAGCGCTTTGCCACCATCTTTCGGGGAAGCCGATTCTACGTGGACCCGTTCTGCGACGATGCGAAAGCCGATGAGCTTCACCGTCGCTGGATTCGAAACTGCGCCGCGGGGCGCGCGGATGCGTTCCTCGTGGCCCTGGATGGGGACGCGGTGGCAGGTTTCGTCACCTGCCGGCTCACCGGAGCGTACGAAGGGCG